>CADEDJ010000006.1 GCA_902826055.1 uncultured Nitrosomonas sp.
GGCAATGACATCAAAAACTTCGAAGCGCGAGAATTCATACGGATTATCGATAAGTTATCGGCCAATCATTCATTACAAAAATGGATTCCCATCGATCAACCGAATCATGGCCATTTTAAAGTTTGCATGCAGGACAAAACATCCGGTCTGGATGCCACCCGGATATTTGGGGAAAGTACGGCTGATCATCGCATATTGAATACGGTAATCTCATTGAGCGAAGAATATCCCGGTAACAAAATTGTTTTGGTTTCCAAGGACATCAATTTGCGGCTCAAGGCAAAATCCCTCAATATTCCCGCAGAGGATTTTGAAACCGGAAAAATCAAAGATCTCGATTCGCTTTACACCGGTAAAACCGTAATCGAAGGTTTGGCAAAAGATATCATTGATCGCGTTTACAGCAATAATTTTTGCATGCCAGCCGACATCGGCATACCAGACCCCATACCCAACCATTACTTTATTCTGAAGAACAGCCGGGCTTCCGTGTTGGTATTTTATAACCCACTATCGCAACGTATCGAACGCATCGAAAAAGAATCCGCATTCCGAATTACACCCAGAAATGCCGAGCAAGTATTTGCTTTGCATGCGATAACACATCCGAATATTAAACTTGTTACGCTGCAAGGTGTCGCCGGAACAGGAAAGACGTTACTTGCACTCGCCGGCGCACTCGATCAAAAAAGGCATTTTAAGCAGATATACTTAGCACGTCCGATTGTGCCACTGAGCAATAAAGATATTGGTTTTTTGCCAGGCGATATCGTCTCAAAGCTTAATCCCTACATGGAGCCGCTGTGGGATAATCTTAAATTCATTAAAAGTCTGTTTACTGAAAAAGACAAGGAATATAAACAGATTACGGATGCCGTTGAGCAGGAAAAATTGAAGATTACGCCGCTGGCCTATATCCGTGGACGCAGCATTTCCAATGTTTTTTTTATTGTCGATGAAGCACAGAATCTTACGCCACATGAAGTCAAGACCATCATTACGCGCGCAGGAGAAAATACCAAGATTGTTTTTACCGGCGATATCTACCAAATTGATACGCCTTATCTGGACTCCCAGAGTAATGGCTTGTCTTATCTCATCGATAAAATCAAACATCATGACATTTATGCGCATGTGCGGTTGGAAAAAGGCGAACGGTCAAATCTTGCCAACTT
Organism: uncultured Nitrosomonas sp.; assembly: GCA_902826055.1. Classification (GTDB taxonomy): domain Bacteria; phylum Pseudomonadota; class Gammaproteobacteria; order Burkholderiales; family Nitrosomonadaceae; genus Nitrosomonas. The sequence continues at coordinate 1,176 of CADEDJ010000006.1, forward strand.
AGCAAACCAATTGCTTTGAAATTATTGATTTAGGATTAATTGCAAACTGCAGAAACCCCTGTCATGCAAGCAGGGGTTTTAATACTGATCGGCGCAAGCTTACTGCGGTGAAATGGTTTTTTCAAACAAAACAGCGCCGGTAATATCGATCAACTTAATCGTTAAAGTCCCATCTTTTCCGATTTCGGCTAAACCGAAAGATTGCAAGTGGGGCGGCGGAGAATTCTGTCCTATCTCTTCCGTACCCGGAGCGCGTAGATATTCGTATTGCGGCCCGAAGCTTGTGTCCAGGTTACCTGGACCAAAAGCACCCGCATGGATAGGTCCGATAACAAATTCCCAGAATGGATTGAAGTCCTTAGCAGTTGCACGGGAAGGGTCATAAGCTATAGCAGCGGTGAAATGAACATCGGAAGTAAGAAATACAACATTCTTGATGTCATGATCCTTAATAAATTTCAAGATCTCTGCCAATTGCAGTTCACGCCCTAAAACAGCAGGATCTTCTTGCCCCCATGCGTCGCGATCATCTACGCCACCAGTGACAATGCTCAGTGGATCATGCGTGGATATGATTTTCCAAGTTGCCTGAGATTTTTTTAATGCTTTTTTTAACCAGGTTAACTGTTTTTTTCCCAACATCTCGATCCCATCGAGATCATAGTTATCCGGATTAGCGTCGCGGAAGCTTCGCTCATCCAGCAAAAATAATTCCATATGCTTGCCATGTTGCACGCTTCGATACAATTTATCACCGTCGATTGGGTTATATTCAAAAAGCGCTTGTTTGGCATTAACGGCTAAGACATCGGCAGCAATTCCGAAGTAGGGCGCACCTTCAGGCATGATCTCACCAGGATACCAATTGTTGGTTACCTCATGATCGTCCCATTGCACATAAACGGGTGTTTTTGCGAGAAAATCGGTCATTTTTTTATCACCCAGATTATATTTCCAGTTATTACGGAAATCATCTAAGGTAATCGCAACAAAATCTTTGGCCGGATGATTAATCCAGGTGCCGCCCCCGGCATCGGCAGAGATTTCTTTGCTTGCTGGAATGGGATTATCCGCATAGATCATGTCGCCCTGAAACAGCGCAAAATCAGGATCTAACTTAGACATGGTTTCAAACATCACATAACCGCCTTTGATTGATTTGCCATCTACATGAGTGATTTCTAAGTTTGGATTGCGCCCCCAACCTTGACCGCCTAAATCAGCTGCCCAAACAAAACGTACCGAAGCAGGTTTGTTTCGATCGCTCGCGGTTTTAAAGCTAGATATTTTTCCGGCATCGGGTGACTGTTTATCATGGGACATAGATTTACACTCAGCCTGATAAAAATATTTTGTACCGGATTCCAATCCGTCGATAACAATTGAGCCGGTATAGTCTGAGTTATCCGTGATGATTTGCGTTTTTCTTCTCACATGGGTGTGCTTATCGTGACTATGTTTGTCATGAGCCTTTTCAAGCGCTTCTTTTTTTGTTGCCAGTGAAAACACCAGCATTGCCTTTTTTTCCTCATTACAACGTCCCCACAGTACTGCGCTATTGTCGGTAACGTCTCCCGCTTGGCTGTATACCAAATCGTTGTTTGCGAACGACTGATTCGACAGCAAGGTCAGTGCTATTACGATGCTTGCAGTACGTGCTGATTCAATAAAAGTAACTTTCATTTTTAATTCTCCAGTGATTTGTTAAAACAAACAGTCGTTGTTTGCAAAAACATGATAGGAGAAATACATGAAGGCCTGATGTCGGTGAAATGACAGTTTCTTGATGAATTGATAACAAGGTAAGATCGATTAACAAGCTAACAAATTAACAAATAATCATTCGTTTACTTTGCCATGACCAATCAAATGCTCAACCGGCAAAAGCAGTGAGCATTTGATTCAAAGCCTGCTGCTTATTTCAGATTCATGCAGTTGGCATAATACGTGACCGTTGCTGGCCAATCCGAAAATATGCCTAAAATACCAACCTCTTTGGCCAGTACATGCAAAACATGATACATATCGCCATCATTATTGATGACACCTGGTTCCGGATTCACTGGATGAGGATTCTCGCCATTGAGAGTTTGATAATAAAACCCGCCTCCGGCAGCTAATGGGCCAGATCGTTCGAACGTCCAGGCAATGATATCGAGCCCTGCTTCCCTAGCCTTGTTTGCGTAAAGTGAAGGCATAATTTTACCTTCCTCGATTTCCAGTAGCATCCAAATCGGTGGAGCAATAATTTGCACGCCACTCGAAATCAACTGTTCCATGGAAGGAGACCAGGTCGCTGGATTGCGATGATCGAATGCCGGATCTTCGTAGCGGCCATCCAAGTAAACCGCTTGTTTTCCGAAGCCCGGTTCGTTTTGTATCCAATACAATACATCTTTGATATCAAATGACTGTGCCCAGACCTTTGAAACCGGAATATTGGCTTGTTTGTATTCGTCGATCATTTTTTGCGCATAGTCTTGCTGAGAAAATCCATTAAACGGCATGGGAACGCTCGGCGATTTGAGTTCCGGCGTCATCTTGACCCCCAGCTTTTTAAATAGCGCGATGCTTTCCTTATGGGTCAATAAGGTGCCGCGGCTTGCATATAAATCGGTTCGCCAATCAGCCGTGCCTTTCATGTAACCACTTACAGTCGTTGCAAGTGGATCAAAAGCATCCATTTTACCTTTTAATGATTTGAATTCCGCCAATGTGATATCACTGGTACAGCATTGCGCTGTTGCAGCGCTAACCAAGTTACCATTTTCGTCATAGACTGCCGGTTGGAAGGGTACAGAACAACGCCCGGCCAATTCGGTTTCAAGAATATTGGTTGTCGTATGCAGGTCACATTGAGAATGACGGCAAACCAGTTCTTTATCCTGGGTAAAAGTTACGTCGCATTCCAGAATACCGGCACCCATTTTTGCCGCTGCTTGATAGGATTCTAATGTATGTTCAGGAAATTGCAGCGGTGCACCGCGGTGTCCAATTGAAAAATCGGTGCGTTTGAACGGACCCGTTTCACAACTTTCAAGTTTTTTCTTGAGCTCGCCATGATCCATATCGTTTACCAGGAAGAAAGGGCGCGGTCCTAACTGTACACTACTAACTGACTTATGTTTCGTGTATCTTTCCGTTGTTTCGTTATCTTTGCCAGCCCAGCTCGCAGTCGATAATGAAAAAGCAATGGCAACCGAACTAACCATGGCTGTGCCAATTAATAATACCGTTCGATTCATTTGTACCTCCTGTATATTATTTGTAGTTGTATTAACTCTGCTTGATTGGATTTAGCATGCTTATCCATTCATCATGTTAGTTATCAGATATTTCATACGTATGATTATTCAATGAAATTTGAATGAATCTCTGATGAACAAATCCGGGAGACAAGGTTGTATCCGACAGAACAAACAGTAACTAGAGTTTTCTAATGCGGTACCGATTCTTTATTAAGTCAAGCAATCGATGGAATTCACTGGATTGATTGCGATGATCAGGTACTAAAGGAAAACAAAAAATCGCATTATTAATTTGTCCGGAAGATCTTTACATTAAACTGAATGTGATTATGGTTGGAATGTGTTGTTATTTAACCGACTGTTTAAAATTGCGTAAATCAGCTATCGTTGGCCCGTTTGGGATTGACATACGGTATATAGCTTGTTTCGCCGCTCAATAAACAAACTGTTCCCTGATTTATACTTAGCCTGACTTTTGGCAATTGATGCCAACGAAGAAATTTCATGATGTGAGTTATAAGTTCCGGGAAGCACTAAAACTGCCCCGATTGAAAGAGTTACTAATGGATGAAAAATCTGTTTTCCTGTTCGATCAATAGCAAAATATCCTTTTTGTTCGCGATGGACCGGCTTGAAAAAATGTTCGATTTCCTGGGAAAAGTTTTTTAGAATCTCGTGGCATCGAAGCTCCCAGTCGCTGCTTTGAAACAGAATGATGAAATCATCGCCGCCGATGTGTCCAATAAAATCACGTTCCGAGTCACACATTCGTGATAGTAAGTTTCCAGTAACTCGAATGATTTCATCGCCTTTACGGTAACCGTAGAGATCGTTAAATGGTTTAAATGCATCAAGATCGCAGTAGCAAGCACAAAAACTGATCCGCCCTTGAAGCAGCCTCTCAATATGCTCATCAATCGGCACATTCCCCGGCAGCAATGTCAATGGATTCGCATAACGTGCAGCAGTTATCTGTAACTGCGTTATCGCACGCATAAGGTCATGACCAGTTCCTATACCGGCATATCGACCTTGCTCGGTAATAATGAAGCCATTGGATAAGTGACGTTGTCCAGCCGCAACGATGGCACTGCTTAATTCTTGCAGGCTGATATTTTTATCGACTACCAAGGGTGAGGGATCCATAAACACAGCACAAGATTTTTTACCGTAAAGCTCTCTCCAATACGGTCGGGCAAAGGCATCGATTAATCGACTGCGTGAGATAATCCCTACCGGCGTAGCTTGATCAACGACAGGTAGCGATTCCAGCGCCGGTGAAACATCGAAAATACGGTAGACCTCTTCATTGTTCATTTCTGGCGTAACTGGGGAAGTTGGAATTAACAATTTCATGGCAGAAGAATTTTTGTGCATAATCGTATTTTTCCATGGATACACAGTAATTCCATTTTGCTGCAAGCAGTTTGCAGCATCGGCCGAAACAATCGCAACCGGATTGATGTTGGGTCGAGCAATATAATAACCTTGCCCCAACAAGATACCTAAATCCTTGATTATCATAAATTCGGCACGAGTTTCGATTCCTTCGGCTATAATTGCTGAATTCGAATTTTCGGCAATTTGTTGTATGGATCGCACAAATTGTAATTTGACCGGATCCTGATTGATGTTCTGAATGAAGTGCTGATCAACTTTGACATATTCCGGGTTTAATTCAAACCAAAGGCGGAGACTGGAAAATCCTTCTCCTAAATCATCTATAGCGATTTCCAGTCCTAAAGATCGATAATGCCGTACAGCTTCACGTAATAATGAATAATCGTAAGTAGGTTGATTCTCGGTTAACTCGATAACGACTCGATGCGGTTCCAAACCAAGCAAACGCATGAAATCAAGTGTTTCTCCATTCTTAAAATTTGCATCCAGAAGGCAGTCAGGGCTTACATTCAGAAAAAGCTTGCCTGCTAACTTTAATTGTACAAATGCCTCCAATGTGAGCTGATGGCATAATCGTTCCACCTCCAGTAATAATCCAAATTGTGAGGCTGCCTTGAACAAGCTAAACGGTGAATGTAATGAGCTGTTCGAAGGACCTCTTATCAATCCTTCATAAGCCATAATGTCTCCAGTGGACATGGAAATAATAGGTTGAAAATTTGCAGTAAGTTGGCGTTGTTCGATAATTCTTACAAGTTGCAAGAAAATCTCACTGCGACTAAATTCAGTTGTCGCATCATAGGAAACCGCATTGTCCGATTTATTTGCTTCAACTTCCATATCCATAGCGGCAGCCTTCAAACAGATATATGCTAAAAATATGTAAATTAACAAAGCAATATGAAGTATTTATTACAGTTTTTATTAATTTTAAAGAACCCAAAAACGATATATACTATATAAACAGTTTATATCGTTTTTATAATTGCCAATAATTAACAATCATTCATGAGGATTTACTATGACTACCAAAAACCAATCAAACGCCAAGGAAAACACTGCAACGCTGAAAACCACTAATGCTGTAGTAAAAAATGCTGCAACGAAAAAGACAAGTAAAGTGGATAACACTATTCATAAGCCAACGAAAGCAGTATCTTCGGTTGATGTCGCCGAAAAAAAATCATCTAAGAAGGATAAATCTAGAAAAATCAAAATGACTAGAGATAGCTATACAATGCCGGAAAGCGACTATACCAAGTTGGCTATCCTCAAAAAGAAATGCCTAGAAGCGGGTATTCATGTAAAAAAAAGTGAATTAATTCGCGCAGGCATAATTCGTTTATCCAAACTCACAAATGCCGCTTTACTTAATGCTGTAGCGCAAGTGGAAGTAATCAAAACTGGGAGGCCTGCTAAAGATTAATCAGTTCATATTTGGTCGGTTCTCGATTGTGTTAAATGGCAAAAGAGTAAGGATTTTAAGATATTTGAGAACCCGTATGCCCACTGCTTCTAATAGAAGCCTCAAACCCCCGACGCGCTTTCTAAGCTCGCAACTCTTCAGCAATTTTAAATGTCATTTTTTATTAAGGAAGGCAGTTGTAGCCAGCTTTTTAAGTACGGCAGCGAGATTTGAATACCTGCTTGTTGGAGGCATTTGATTGCAAAGCTTCCGCAGTTGTCTACGTTACCGGAATAGATGACATAGCCATAGCTTCCGCTATGGCCTTTTTTTTGTTGCTGGATGAGCATATGCGCCCACATTATCATATTATCCATTTGCGGAACTGTTATATTCCAGCTCCTAAGAAGCGTCCGGTTATCATTTCCGTAGTTCACCCGGTCTTTATATGCTTTGGGTGAAGATTCAAAGTCAGAAAGTACCTTGCCAGAGGCATACCCCGTTACTTGTGCAACCTTGTGCGTAACCCAAGCAATTCTTCCCCCTTTGGACGCTTCAGCATCCGCATCGACAAAATGAATTCGATATACGATGAGATCGACCTTATCTGAAATAATCAAGGTGAAATGACCTAGAAATGTTTTGGAGTAATAAAGATCCACTTGTGGCATAAAACCTCCGGTTAATAGAATTTAATTTTACTTGCCCTGGAATAAAGTATACAACCGAACGGGAACTATGGCGTCAGGCGCAGCAAGTGGATAACTTTTTCTACTTTGGTCTGGGACGTTTTACTTTTGCTTGAATCGCTTGCAGCCGGCCTGCGCGTAGTTCCGCAACGGCTTTAACCACGGCAAGAGCGACATTGCGCGTTTCTTCTTGTATGGCTACATCTTTATCTAATGTTAGGTGACTGGTTGCATAGGGTTCGTAATATCCGATATAGCGATCCAGGCGCGCCACAGATCCCGCATCAATAAATCCCATCCAATCCAGCCAATCGGATAAAGCGCGCCGCGAACCTTCAATACCGGCTACATCGCCGTGAACAATCACGCCATAAGCCCGGCCTGCCAAATGCTGCGGATAATCCCAACCACTCATCTCAATTTCTTTTGCTTTTGTCGCATTTTTTCCCGAGGTCGATGTAGGATCAGGATTGCCGCCATCAGCACAAACCATACGATCCATCATTAATTTCAACGGCCCCGGGCTTTGATACCAATAAACCGGTGTTACGATGATGACTGCATGAGCGGCTGTCCAACGCTCATAAATTTCCGCCATCCAGTCATTGGTCTGATTGAGAGAATGATGAGGATAACAACTGCATGGCCAGTGACATAAAGGCATTGCTGTTGATACGCAACCCTTACATGGATAAATGTTGCGTCCATATTCAGAAGCAAGCAGACTCAGATCGAGGACATCAGCCTGAATATCCGCATGCTCTATGGTTTCGCGAGCTATTTGCAGCAACCGGAAAGATTTAGACATTTCTCCGGGACAAGTTCCATCGTTTCGCGCTGATCCGCATACCAACAACACCCGTGATGGTGTTGCAGGTTCACTCCAACGTCGCTGTGCTTCCTCTATGCGTTGCTTTGTAGCTAACCATTCAACGGATAATTCGTAATCTGGATCCGCAAATCCCGCACCTGCTTGTTGTGTAACAGGCGCCTTGCGTCCATCCCTATACGCTTGCCATGCAATTTCCTCAAGCCGCGCAATCGATTCAGTTTCATTATGAAATGCTGGATCCATGAAAGAAGCACGAAACCTCACACTAAATTCAGTTCGATCTAATCGGCCTGGTGCCTGACCTTTTCGAACGTTGATTGGTGTTAAATCGTTCGCTTGATTATTCGTATTTGAGTTTTTTGAAGAATAATCTTCCATCAATTTTCCTTTATCAACCTGAATTTTCAATAAATCAGCGTTAACTTATTTTATTTCCACATGACGTTACACTCAGCTTCAGCGGCAGCGGTAAGTAGCTCTATCAAAGGCAAGGCCCTACTAGCCATACTTACTGCGGGTTCTTGCTCCTCTTTTTCCCTCTCATTATTTGCCGGCGGCACATCTTCTTCTGAACTAATAGCAGCTTTTAACCGGCTCAGCGCCTCAGGAACATCCTTTGCTAAAATGGCGCCTGGTACAGTTTTACTGTGCCCCATCATCTTGAGCATAGTTAGCGCCACTTCTCCAAACATGATTATGTCTCCATGCGCATCAGTCGAAAATGTTACAAGCATATAATTTTCCTTTTATTAACATTATGATGCATTGGACAGCGTAATTTTTTAACAACCTATTTTGATTAACTGAAAAATTATTCGCAACCGCGTAATAAAAAGATAAGAAAAATAACAGGGATGGGAATACCGATGAGCCATAATAAAATGTATCCAATTTTCCCTTCCTGATAGGTCTTTAAGGATAATGGATTGGTCCGGCGGTACGCGCCAGCTTCTTTTGGCACACGACTATAAGTTTTTATTTTCGACATCACAATTTCCTTTTAGATTTTATTGGAGTTAAATCCAATTTAACAATTTTCATTGACAGTTCTGATACAACTCATTCGCATCGACTTAACTCTTTATTGCACTTCAATTTTTACTTCTGCTGTGCCTGCATTTTCCATATCGAGTTTTTTTGCCGCTGCATGGGATAAATCAATAATTCGATCTTTAGCATAAGGTCCGCGATCATTAATTTTGACCTTAGTTTTTTCACCATTATCGAGGTTAGTTACCTTGACTTCCGTTCCCATCGGTAAACTCGGATGAGCCGCTGTCATTTCTTTCTGATCAAAGAACTCGCCACTGGCAGTCTTTTTCCCGTGAAATCCTGGCCCATACCAAGAAGCTTCACCAATCTCGGTGCGAACTAAGTGAAGTTGTGAATTTGTCCTGTCATGATGTGCAAATCCATCGTGTTTATTGGGGTGTTCTAGGCCACAGCCTGTAATCACCCATACAATAAAGAAAAAAACTATTGAAAAATTTATTAAGTTCGTTTTATTACAAATTTTAATCTGTTGCATAAATCCTCCTGCTTTTACAGAATTCAACGAACGAGTAGAAAAGGAAAGCAAATTGGATGTAGCAATCAAATAAATTTTCTCATTCTTGTTAAAAAACTCATCTGTTGCTCTGTGCCCGCTAACAAAACCGCAAGCACTTCCTCCGTTTCTATACAACGAGCCAATATTTTTATTAGAAATATCAGGTTATGTATAAAATTACTAAATAACGCACCTTTCGTCTGTACGTTAGGCCACATAGATTTATGCAAAGAAATGCTAAAGGACAGAATTTAATCTGGAGCTGGAGTTTCCCATTTTGACGAATCGTTCTTTTTACTCAGTCGAAATAGCACAACACCACTGAGCAAATTCCCACATCTGACCAGAAAGCTATCGTAAAGCGATGCAGATACTCTCGAGGTCATGAGAAAAAACTTGCTAAACCGCAAACCTCGATAACTGCTTCGATCTCGCTAATTTCTGCGGGGGTAAGCTCATTGCGCCATGCTGTCGTTGCAGCTTCGCGTCTTTTAGACGAGTTCCAACTTGACCTACTCTGCGTTGTTAGCCGTTTCGAGAGATCGTTCGGAGGCGTAAGATTCAATTCCGCAAACAACCGGCGAAACTCGGTTTCAGGTGAATTCGCCAGTTTTTCATAGCTTAAGATCCGCCATTGACCAGCATACGACTGTGTTAGCGGAAGATAATTCTCCATAACCCATGTGAGGGTAAAATAGCGGGCAACACTAGGTTGAGATACCTCGACCGATTGATAATCAGGAAGGCCAGGGATAGCTGTCCACCATTGTGATAATTGATTCGGGTCGGGTAATTTCCACTTTTCTTTGTCCATCCAATCAAGAAGCTTCCATGAAGCAAAAATAGCTCCAGGATGACGATAGATATGAATTGGTTTTCTTTCCAAAGCAATGTGGCGGACGATCCAAGGCAAGAGATTATTGCTAAAAATAAACTTCACAACCCAATAGCGTGTTTTCCAAAGACGAACAAGGTTATGATCGGCCCAGTCTGCGGTATAGTCATTCACCACATTACCCGCCAGTGCTTGATGCATGAATATTTTAAGCTGAGTATGTTCAGCAGTTGGATCGAAGAATTTCCATGCGCGCAAATCCGACGACATTGCCTCCGGGCATTTTTTGGGATGATCCGGCTCAAACATGAGACTGCAGTTATGAGCAGTACTCAGAATTTCAGCTAACCAGGTTGTTCCGCTTCTGCCGGAGCCCGTTATTACGATGGCTTTGCCAATATCGGAGGGGTTCAGCATAGCTTTCGCGATCAACGTCAGCTTCCTCAAATCAAGCTTCAATTTACGAAACTGTTGCCTCACCGGTTGACGCAAGCCATCGATTTTAAAGACTTTCATGGGCTACCTACGCTTCGCACGACAGTATGAAGCAATGCATCGCGCCTGCGTTGACACATCCTTCAATGAAGTTTTTGATGCTATTATCTGCTGGGTTTGGTGAGGATTTTCTGTCAGGATATTTAATTGGATTCATAGTAAGCGCTGCTATTGGGCCGATTTGCTCGAAGAATTTTAATTCATCCAGCACATACGCCATGCCAAGCAGAATAATCGGTAGCGGCAAAAATCATTACGTCTGACGTATCAAAAAAATAAAAGTACGGGAAATTCGAGAGTGTGTCAAATACCCTGACAAATGACCTATAGCGTCTAAGAATTTATATTTGACGTGTAATAAAGAAACTGGGGGTGTATTTTTTGCCTTTTTTAGCAGCGCTAGGAATTATTGATTAGTGACAGTCATCGCCATTGATATCCACTTATCATCAACCAATAGCTGTTGCTTATAAGTTCACTTTTACTCTTGAGAGTTCTCTACCACTCTTTCTTTTACTTATAGTATCTGTGAAGATATGAACGATGTAGAATTTCTTTATAATCATTTGACAAAAAAACTTGTCGTGAACCTGTTGTACATGAACTATGTGCCATTAGTTATGAAGATGGCCCTTTTCTTTGGATAATATGAAGGAGAATATTATGACTGTCGGCGAAATTTGCAATAGAGAAGTAATCGTGATTCAGCGAGATGAAACAATTTTAGAAGCTGCTAAACTCATGCGTCAATTTCATGTGGGAGCTGTTATCGTTGTCGACAAACAGAATAACCGTCAGGTGCCGGTAGGAATAGTCACCGACCGTGATCTCGTTGTAGAAATATTAGCAACAGAACTCGATGAAACGGTAATCACCGTTGGTGACATCATGGCACCAGAAATTTTTTCAGTGCAGGAAAACACTGCAACTCATGAAGCCATTGATTTCATGCGCCGAAAAACCATTCGACGTTTACCGATCGTAGATGAAACCGGAGAATTGGTCGGTATACTTACTTTAGACGATGCCTTGCAATTGTTATCGGAACAATTGCTTGATTTGGCCAAATTAGTAAGATACGAGCAAAAAAAAGAGGCACGGCATCGCCCCTGATGGAATAGCAGTTTTTAAACACTCGAAAATTATACCAATAGGTCATTCATCGGATAACACCGAAAAATTTCACTTGAATTTTTCGATAGGCGCTCAATATTCATAAAAAATAGTACAACCGGTTATTAATTTTGGAGGATGAGCTGCTATGGAACAACCTACCACAACTGAATTTGAGCTGCCTGCTGATACTGTCGCATTGATCCCAATGCGCAATGTGGTACTTTTTCCGCATGTACTGATGCCCATTACCGTTGGCCGGGTCAGATCCGTTGCAGCAATTGAGTTCGCACTTCAATCGAAAGCACCTATTGGCATCGTACTTCAAAAAGATGCCACAATCGACAATCCAGGATTTGAAACATTGTGCACTATTGGCACGATAGCCAATGTGGTACGGCATGTCGCTTCTGAAGATGGCACTCACCTCGTCATCTGCCAGGGAATTGAACGATTTCAAATCGAAGAAGTTATCGAAGGCTATCCATTCCTTGCCGCCCGAATAAAGCGCATTCAAGAAACGACGCAAACGGCAACACAAATCGAGGCGCTTGCCTTGCAGTTGCGTGAACGGACTGTCGAAATCTTGTCATTATTGCCAGGAATCCCCGCAGAACTTGCGCATGCCCTGCAAACCACACGTGTACCATCCCATTTAGCCGACATTACCGCCAGCTTACTCGATACGGAAATCAGTGAAAAACAAATGCTACTCGAAACGATAGATATCGAGGAGCGATTGCAAAAAGTACTGCAAATATTATCCCGCCGTATCGAAGTCTTAAGGATATCGCAGGAAATCGGTGCACGCACCAAAGAGCAAATAGAAGATCGCGAACGCAAATTTTTGTTGCATGAACAGTTAAAAGCCATCCAGAAAGAACTGGGCGAAGACGATGAGAATAATCAAGAAATCACAAAACTTGATGAAGCCATTCGTGACGCAGCTTTGCCCGAAGATGTCGAACAGCAAGCACGCAAAGAATTACAACGATTAAAGCGCATGCCAAGTACATCGAGTGAATATTCAATGCTGCATACCTATTTGGAATGGATGACTGAATTACCCTGGCGATTGCCTGAGGAAACGCCCATTGATTTGGATGCTGCACGAAAAATCCTGGAAGCCGATCATTTTGGTTTGGAGCGCATCAAGCAGCGTATTATTGAATTTCTTGCCGTACAAAAACTAAAACCGCATGGGCGCGCACCTATTCTTTGTTTTGTGGGTCCGCCAGGTGTAGGTAAAACCTCGTTGGGCCAAAGCATTGCACGCACACTGCAACGACCGTTTGTGCGGGTTTCATTGGGTGGTGTTCACGATGAAGCCGAAATGCGCGGTCATCGCCGCACTTATGTCGGCGCGATGCCGGGTAATATTATTCAAGGTTTACGCAAAGCAGGGGCACGCAATTGCGTCATGATGCTCGACGAAATTGACAAAATGACTGCCAGCATCCAAGGCGACCCATCGGCTGCATTGCTTGAAATACTGGATCCTGAACAGAATTCAACTTTTCGCGATAACTATCTGGGCGTGCCGTTTGATTTGAGCCGGGTCATTTTTATTGCCACTGCAAATGTCATGGATAACGTATCGCCTCCGATACGCGATCGCATGGAAGTGATTGATTTGCCCGGCTACACACAAGAGGAAAAACTGCAAATTGCATTGCGTTATCTCGTACAACGCCAAAGTGAAGCAAACGGCCTGCGTGAGGATCATTGCACGCTTACGACCGAAGCGCTGAACACGATTATTGCCAATTACACGCATGAAGCCGGCGTGCGTCAATTGGAGCGCGAAATTGGCCGCGTCATGCGGCATGCGGCTTTACGTATTGCCGAAGGTGAGCAGCAACAAGTGCATATCGATGCAGATAAGCTCAATACTATTTTAGGTCCGAAAAAATTCGAGCATGAATTGGCGCTTCATACAGACTTGCCGGGAGTGGCTACAGGTCTTGCGTGGACACCGGTTGGCGGTGACATTTTGTTTATTGAAGCAACACGGATCAACGGCAGTGGCCGGCTTATTCTTACCGGTCAGCTTGGCGATGTGATGAAAGAAAGTGCGCAAGCGGCGCTTACATTAGTCAAAGCACGTGCCCATGACCTCAAAATTCCAACTTCTTTGTTTGATGGCATTGATGTCCACTTGCATGTCCCGGCAGGTGCTATTCCCAAGGATGGACCCAGCGCGGGCGTTGCGATGTTTATTGCACTGGCCTCCTTATTTACTAATCAGCCGGTCCGGCATGATGTTGCGATGACTGGAGAAATCAGTCTGCGTGGCTTGGTATTGCCTGTAGGCGGCATCAAAGAAAAAATATTGGCCGCACAACGGGCGGGCCTGCGGACCGTTTTATTGCCCGCTCGTAATAAAAAAGATTTATCCGACGTACCTGAAGCGGCTCGTATGGCCATACAGTTTATTTTTCTGGAAACTGTTGATGATGCCATCCAAGCCGCATTAGGCCAAACTTCCTCTCAAGCTTCAGAACTTAAGCTTATCTAAGAAGAACCGGTAAAACTTGAGCCATGTAAAAACGGATAAATTACAGCAAGATAGGTGAGTGCGACTATATGCCACATTGACGATTAAATGACCTTAATTGAAAATAAATGCACCAGTCAACACATTTAAATATTGCTGCTATATTCTTGTCATATAGCTTTGCTATTCTAGACTCATCACTATGCGAGGAGTAAGTTCAAGTGAAGCATCTTGGAACACCCACAGAATTCAGAATCATTAACAATCAAATAACCAAGCAACAGGATAACCATCAATTTCATCGTACCGGCCAGTTAAGACGCGCCAAGCTTCATGCCGCATATTTCATTGAATCGCTGGATAATAACAGAGCATTATCCCCTGCTTTGCGCCGTCTGTTGGAAGCAAGCCTTATTTTGGATACAACAAATGCCAAAACTCTGGCAACCTATCTCAAACTGTCGCCTGCAACTATTCGCAACGAATTTCAAAGAATTCGAACGATTCTTGGATATATCGGAGAATTTCAAACAACTTCGAACACTAAAACTCAAGCAATCAATAAAGACCCTGCATCATTAGAAAAATAGCTTATTTGTTTTTCTCTAATTAAGTTTTGTTTTGATAAATATCAAAGTACTGAAGATTATTTTTGCTCAGTATCTAGCTCTTGTAGTTAACAAATGAAGCGGTACTTTGACTACTGTACTGGCAAGCGAAACCCATGTATTGGAGGATCAGCACATGCGAAGTAAAACACAAGGTCTTAGCATTAAGAAATCAAATAATCAATTATCTAAAAGTGAGAAAAATATACTTACAAGTCAAGCTAATACAAAAAAAAGAAGCAATCAGTCTCATAACAAAGCTATCACCCAAACCCATTTTACCGATAACCTTGACTTTGAAAGCAAACGTATTGAAAGGCAAGAAAATTGGCTTGATGATGAAATTGATGGCGAATTAGAAATAGCTGATATTGATGAAAGTGATTTTCAATTTCATAAAAATAATTTCGAATAATTAAGACCGTATATTGATTAACTCTTTTTATTAGGCATTTTTTTCAACTTACAGGTTGTGTTGTACGCAAATGGGTGGTGGCGAGCGGTAGTAGTCATCGAAATCAGGATGCAATCACCGTTCCTGGGCTGTTTTTGTTAATAATCCAATACCTGCTATTGCCATTGCGATAGAAACGAGTGGATTCAGCAAATTCAATAATGCAAAAGGTAAGTAATCCAGTGTAGGGATTCCTAAAGTTGCTACATAAAAAGTCCCCGCAGTTGTCCAGGGAATGAGTCCCGCTGTAAGCGTGGAGCCCTCTTCCACTGAGCGCGATAAAATTGCGTTATCCAAACCTTTCTCCTGATAGGCGGTTCTGAACAGTTGGCAATTAAGAATGATAGAAATATAGGCTTCACCCATCGCCATATTGCCGATTAACCCTGCACCTATGGTGGTAGCTATTAACGTACTGATTCGCTGAATACGCGCAATGATATGCATCAACAGTGCACGCAAAAATCCACTGTGATGCAAAATTCCACCAAGTGCCAATGCCATGATAGAAAGTAATAATGTCCAGGCCATACTGTAAATACCACCGCGCCCAAGCAGAGCATCAATATTTTCGATACCGGTAGTGCCTGGTGAATTCAACCATAAAGAATTGACTACCTCAATACTATCTTTACCCTGATATGCAATTGCAATTAACAGTGCCAAAACAATACTGCTTGTCATGCTAACTTCCGCACTATGACGTTTAATACTTAAAGCTAGCATCAGCAGTAACGGCAATAATGTCATCCATGGATCAAGCTGGTATGCACTTGCTAATGCAGCACGAATTGCAACGATATGCTCTTGTGGCAAGGTCATATCATCGTATCGCATACCCCATATAATAAAAATAACAAGCACAAGTAAGAACGTCGGAATGGTGGTATACAACATTGAACCGATATGCCGATAAAGGCTTGTAGTAGCGCTCATGGCGGCAAGGTTGGTAGTATCGGAAATGGGCGACAATTTGTCGCCAAAAGTTGCTCCAGAAATAATCATGCCTGCCACCAAAGGTAGCGGAATACCCATTGCATCACCTATCCCAATCAATACCACCCCAATTGTTCCGACAGTTCCCCAGGAAGTCCCGGTAGCTACCGACATAAAGCTGCATAGTATCAATCCTACTGCCAGAAAGATGCTTGGATGCAGCCAATCCAACCCATAATAGAGTAAAGTTGCAATGGTGCCGCTTTGCATAAAGCTGGCAACCACCATACCAATTAACAAAAAAATATAAATTGCCGGTAGTGCCTTGATAATGCCCCTATCCATCATGCATCGAATCTCGGCAAACGAATAACCCAACCAGCGCGCATGCACACTTACCCAAATCAACGCCAGAAAAATCAATATATGCAGACTGGCTTGATAAATAAAAAGCCCCAATGAAATCAACAAAAACACACCAACGAAACAAATCATTGCGTGCCAAATAGTTGGCAATCTTGCTGTAAGCGCCAATTCCTCTAGCGATGAATCACTTTTGGTCATAAATTGTTTTACTTTTGCGTGTCATCACCAAATAACGAAGCTAATTCACCGTAACCCTGAACGTGCAAATCTTCTTTCTTAATAAATCGCAATGCGGCAGAATTAATACAATAGCGTACACCCGTCGGTGCTGGACCATCATGAAACACATGACCCAAATGACTATCAGCATAGTGACTGCGAACTTCTGTACGGGATAACCATAATTCGTTATCTTTTCTAAAGGTAATATATTGCTCATCAATTGGTTGATAAAAACTTGGCCAACCGGTGCCAGAATCAAATTTATGAAGCGATGCAAACAACGGTTCACCCGATACTATATCCACATAGATTCCAGCAGCCTTATGATTCCAGAATTCATTTTGAAAGGGTGGTTCAGTACCAGATTTTTGTGTTACTTGATACTGTAGTGCGGACAAATTCTTTTTTAACGATTCAGGATCTTTTTTAAAATTTTTATAGTCATTTGTCATTGCGTATTTTCCTCTTCAACAAAAAACAATTATTTATTCCCTATGATTTTTACAGGCGCTATTACACATTTATCACAAAAAGGACTAGGCGTTGTCAAAAATGCTCAGAATAACGTATCCTACTTTGTCAATGGTACGTGGCCAGGAGATATCGGCGAATTTGAAATCATCGACAAGCCGCTTAACAATAAAAAATTCGCTTATGCAAAATTGCTTCGACTCATCCATCCATCAACGCAAAGGCAAATACCGTCATGTTCCTATTTAACGTTGGATGAAAAGGGTTGCACCGGTTGCCCCTGGATGATCGCAAATTATTCAAGTCAGCTCGAGCAAAAAAGAAACCGCTTTGTTTATGCAATGCAAAGAGTTGGATTCGATACTTCTCAGTTGTGCATAGGTTCTGTTCATCCGGCGCCACAGCTTTATGGTTATCGTAATCGCTGCCAAATAAAAACTGATGGCGTTAAACTAGGGTTCGTTTCCGAAAAAAATCATCAAATTGCCGCAATTAACGATTGTATTGTACTCAATGACGATTGCCGGAATCTATTAAAACGTGCACTCCAGCAATTACCTAATAAAGATTGGCAAACAAATTCTATCAATGATTGGTTATTTATTGAGATGGATGATGACATGCAAGCTAACGAAATTCGTGTCAATTACAAACGACCTTTCAAGCAAGGTAACACGCAACAAAATAAATGGATACAGACTTGGTTAAAAACAAAGCTTGCACACAATGCACATCTTGGTAAAGTGGTGGAATTATTCTGCGGCTCAGGCAATTTCACGCAAATCATTGCAGCCTCCAACTGTACTTCGGTAATTGCTTATGAGTCTAATAATAATGCGATCCAAGCACTTATAGCCAAGGATCTTGCCAAGGTAACACCGCAGACAGTTGATCTTTTTGATTTTCAAATATGGAAGAAAATACATAAATATGTCAGAGATGCTGACACGTTAGTACTCGATCCACCGCGCGCCGGTTTGAAAAAACACCAAGGTTTTTTTGATGCATTTGCAACTTTAAAAACCATTATTTATATTTCTTGCAATCCGGAAACTTTTGCTCGCGATGCCTGTTTTTTTAAACAACATGGGTGGTCACTGTGCGATAGTCAGTTGATTGATCTGTTTCCACATACCCCACATGTTGAAATACTTGCCGAATTTACTAAAAGCGAATGCCCAGCGAAACGGAAATAGACTTGCAAAAAATTCCACCTTTGTCGAATGATACGCATATGTTATCCGTAGTATACAAGTTACAGATCTATTTTATTTTTATCCCTATTCTGTAATAACCCGAAATAACGACAAGGACTAATCAATCAAGTGTAGTAAAGTAAATTATTTCTTCTGGGTTGTGATTTTTATCACAAGCAGATAATTTTTATCTGCTATCATCAAATAGTAATTTTCTATTTTCAATGCTCAGCAAAACCGTCGATTGGTACTGGGCATCGGTCATAAGACGGTAATAGACATAGATTACATTTACTTTAGCGCAGATCAAAATTCACTGAAAACTGCGTCTGTTGCACTCTATTAGCAATATCAATTTCATGCACTTAGAAGTGCAACCTTTTATTTCAACATTATTTTTAAATGAGGTAAATAAAATGGCAATTGTTAACGGTACAAACTTTAATGACAACAACACATTTCAATTTAATGGGGCTTTTTTCCAATTCTTTCCTCAATTGGATGGAACGAATGGCAACGATAGCATCTTCGGTTTCAATGGAACCGATATCCTTCGAGGCTTAGATGGCAATGATCTATTAAACGGAGGTGCAGGTGCTGACAACATGGACGGCGGCGACCAAAATGATACCTATATTGTCGATAATGTAGGCGATATTGTTGGCGAAGCTTTTAATGATGCAATAGGAGGCGTTGATACAGTAAACTCAACAGTTACCCATACCTTAAGTTTTGCTATTGAAAATCTCAACCTTCAAGGGGCCGCTGTAATCAACGGAACAGGTAACGGTAATAATAATAATATCAATGGTAACTCAGCCGCTAATATTATCAGAGGGTTAGGTGGTAACGACAATCTTCTTGGACGCGGCGGCAATGACACTTTAAGCGGTGGTGCTGGCAATGATATCGTCGATGGCGCTGAAGGAAACGACGTTCTCAGAGGCGATGCTGGCAATGATATTTTGCGTGGCGGTAATGGCGATGATATCTTAGCCGGAGGGCTCGGTAACGATGCGTTGTTCGCTGGTCTTGGCGCTACCGATCATTATGTCTTTGACACCACGCTAAACAGTGTCACCAATGTCGATTCCATTACTGGTTTCTTCTCACCTGTTGATACGATTCGACTGGATAATGATATTTTTACAAGTTTTGCAATACCAGGGGCAATTGCTGCAGGCAACCTCCGCGTTGGTCCCGGGGTCGTTGCTGCCGATGCTAACGATTTCCTGCTATATGATACTACAACTGGCGCCCTATCCTATGATGCCAATGGCAATGGGGCGGGAGGAGGAGTTCAATTTGCAACATTACTCGGAGTTCCTCCGTTAGCTGCAGATGATTTTTTAATCATCAATTAAATTATCGAATAACTCCGCTGCATGCAGCGGAGTTTAAATTGCACGTTGATTTTCACTACTCAAGATATTAAAAATTAATATCTATTATGTTTCATCTCGTTAATATGACCGGCCAAAACCTAAAAATTGCGCTGATGCCTTTCGTTACTTATCACTGCGCACTCTGATGTGGCATGGTATTTTTTTTGTCTTGTATCAATTGAAATAATGCGTCATAAGAAACAGGCCGACTGAAATAATAGCCCTGATGGAAATAGCACTCATGTTGCAGCAATAATCCGGCTTGTTGCTCCGTTTCTACGCCTTCTGCAATAATTGTTAATCCCAAATTTCGCCCTAATCCAATAATTGCTTGTACAATTTTCAAGTCATTAAAATTTTGATCGAGTGTACGTATAAAAGACTTGTCTATTTTCAAAATATCAATAGGAAAATCGCGCAATAACGTTAACGATGAATATCCTGTACCAAAGTCATCAAGTGCAATTAATACATTCATGCGGCGAATTTCTTTTAATACTGTGTTAACCCGCTCCATATTACTGACTATGGCACTCTCCGTTATTTCAAGTATCAGGAATTTTGCGGGTAACCCCGTGTCATACAACACCTGAGAAATAGTTTGTGGAAAATCCTTATTCAGAAGCTGCCGCGGATTGACATTTACAGACACATTA
Source organism: uncultured Nitrosomonas sp. (assembly GCA_902826055.1). Lineage (GTDB taxonomy): Bacteria > Pseudomonadota > Gammaproteobacteria > Burkholderiales > Nitrosomonadaceae > Nitrosomonas. The sequence continues at coordinate 21,534 of CADEDJ010000006.1, forward strand.
ACAGGAAATCCCAATTGCAGTAATTGGTATGCTGCAGTACACGAAGCTTGTAATACGACTTTACCCAGCTGTTCTATTTGTCCGATATCTTCAGCAAGGGGAATAAATTCACTCGGTGATAAATATCCGCGCTTGGGATGTGACCAGCGAACCAGTGCTTCCATACGCGTGATACATTGCGACTGTGCGTTGATAATCGGCTGGAACAATACATGCAGCTCGTTATTCTGGATTGCTGTCCGTAATTCTCTTTCCAATTCAAGTTGATCACGAGTCCACGCCAGTGAAGATTCGGGAGAATACATACCATAATGGTTGCCACCATCCTGCTTAACACGATACATTGCCGTGCTGGCTCTTGCCAAGACCGTTTCGCTTGATAATCCATCCTGCGGATAAAAGCTGATTCCGATACTTACCGATACAAACACTTCCAAGCCATCGATTTCAAATCGCTGCCGCATGGTATCAAGAATTTTTTGTGCCATCTTGGGTGCAGAATCTTCCTTATCTAGGCGATTTGACAGTAAAACAAATTCATCTCCTCCCCACCGAGCAATAACATCGCCTGAAATCACACACTCAAACAATCGGCTTGACACCATTGTCAGTAATTTATCGCCTGCGTGATGCCCCATTGCATCATTAATTTTCTTAAAATTATCTAAAGTAACAAAAATTACTGTAATGACTATCTCTTTATCCTGGATTGTGTTGATCATATGATTAAATTGAATCAATAGCTTTGAACGATTAGGTAGTTTTGTCAGACCATCATGGCTTTGTTGATGAACGACTTGCTGTACCAGTTCAATTTTGTCGGTAATATCTGTCAAAGCTATTACTGAACCCAATTTAATTTCATGTTCATCGTACAATTGATTACATGTAATACGCACTGTTCGCTCTTTACCGTGGATTGTTTTGATTACGCATTCAATCATTTCAGGCTGATCTGGCGCGGTACTTAAGATATCTTTTTCAGTCTGTGCGGCAGAAAAATCGCTCGTTTTTGTACAAAAATTCAAAACTTCTTGCAGAAATTTTCCCTTGATGCGATCCAGTTGAGTACAGAGGATTCTCTCTGCACCCTTATTCAGGTAAAGAATATGATTTGTCGCATCGGTGATAATTACACCATCGTCAATTGACTCTAGCGCAGCACTGGAATGAAGTTTTGTGATCCAAAAGGAACGCAAGAATTGATCAATACGCTGCCAATTCAGTAGCGGATATAATGACAATGTCCCCATCAAAGCAGCTGCTGGTGGCATCCATAACTGTCCTAGTGCAAGAAATAAGCCAGAAAGTGTTAAACCTAAAATCACTAAACCCACCAGCAGAGGAATTGTTAAATTTATTTTTGTCCAAACTAGAATTGTCAAAATACCCATCATCCACGCAACGGATACGCATGCCGTGGTAATTGTGGAAAACGTATGAATGGCGCGATTATTAGTTAACATTGAAAAAACATTGGCATGCCATTCGACACCTGTCATCGGCTGGCGATGTAATGGCGATGCTGGTGTTGCAAAGCGTGTACCCATACCTGTCGCTGTCATACCAATCAGTACCGTCTTGTCTTTTAGACTCATCAGTGCTTCATCGTCAAACAAAACCCGTGAATAAGATATCTTGTGAAAGCTATTTGGTGCGCTTGCATAGGGTATAAGTACCTCTTGCGCTCTTACCCAGTATTTTTGTTGCTCCAATGGTTCTGGATTAGTTTCCCCTATTTGACGAGCTGTTCTTGCTAGCGCTGGATTAGCCAGCGCCAAAGCAAACGCCGGCCATGTGGGCCTATTGATGCCAGCATAAAGGAAAATGCGGCGCGCCACGCCATCGGTATCTAATTCAACATCAGCGTGACCTAATAGCGCGTGTTGGGTAAAAATTGAAAGTGGCTTCGCGAGCGTCAATAGCTCTGAGTACGCTTCGGATACCGGTACAACAGGAAAAACAACATTTCCGTGCCTTGCAATGGCTGCAGCCAATAACCAATCAGCATTGGGATTTGTTTGTTGCGATTCCAGAAACAATACATCTAAAGCAACTGCTTTGTTACCAATTGTAATTAACCGATTAATAAATTCTGCATGAAGTTCCCTCGACCATGGCCAATGCCCAAGCACCTTAAGACTTTCATCATCTATAGCGACAATAACGATATCGGGATCTGGAAAATACGGTTTTAGCGTTGATAATTTGTCATAAATAATAAAATCAAAACGTTCGAGTACTTCAGAATAGGTAACGAAAATAACACCTGCCAACAGTATAGCGAAACGAAAATTAAAGGCATTGTGTTGTTTTCTTAGAAAACCAAACGACATCATAAAAGCACAAAAAGTGGCAACAATATCAGAAACATAAACCAAGGGGATAAACTAATCGGCACCTCAATGGTTTGAGGCTGTCCCCACGGCCCCTCAAAACCATCCGCTTCAATGGTTTTGAGGCGTAAATAATAAGTACCACTCGATGGCTTTGTAATCGTTACAGCAGAAGCCGTTGTCGATTCTTCATGAAGAATATCGATAAATGCATTATCGCGCGCAAATTGAAAATGAAAGCTTTGACTTTGTGCCGCAGCACGCCATGCAAAAGTCATTTTATTTTCGTCCACTTGGGTTTCTTCCAATGAAGGTGCAGGATAAGGCACCCGAAAAGGCATCGAGTCACTCATCGGCCCCGCACCTTCAGTGGCGGAAACTGAGAAAATACGCCAAAAGTAATGTCCAGGCGCCAATGACTCCGACAGCACAAGGCTATTTTCCGTCACTTCGGGATTAAAATAAACCATGCGGGAAAAATCCGAATCCTGACTAATCATAATGGCATAATGCGATACTTCAGTTTGCTTTGCCCATTTAAACACTTGCTTATCCGGCTCTGCCGTTCCCTCGGGTAAAGGCGCGATAATGAAAGGAGCTTCCGGGCGAGCATTGAGTGAAAAAGGAATAATGGCATCCTGTCCTTCGATTGATGATTCATCGATACCTCGAATTTTTAACCAATAATCGCCATCAGGAATATCACCGTCGCGAAAAGGTAAACTCATGGTGATAAATTCAGACAATAAATTTCTAAAATCTTTGTCGATAGCTATTTGCGCACGATAAGCATGAGCTCCAACTAGTGGTTTTAGTTGAATGACCAGTGGCAAGCTTTGATAATAACGCACGGTTTCAGTCAAATCCGGAGCTGGTAATAATTTTACCGGATGCGCAGGCGACTTACCTTTGTCAGTTACCGTACCATAACCCGCAAAAACACCAACACTTCTTTTTTTATCACTAACGCCTACTACTCCCGTCAATACTTCGCTACTGGTAGTTAATTGTTGGTTAATGATACCCACACGAAATTCTGTGCCGCGCACCGAGGTAATTGCAGAAGGTGTTTTAATCCGAAAACGCGTGCTTTTACCGGATGCTTTCGGCACGGAACTTTCAGTACGTCCTTGATGCAAATCAATCAGTGTGTCAATTAAGCCATGATCACCAAAGATTTGCATAGTATTTAGGCGCAGATAGGTATTTTCTTGCAGGCGCAACCGTGATTTGTCAGCGAACTCAATAGTAACAAAAGCATCATCCTCACTGTGTATTTCATCACCTTCCAGCAATTCCATGCCAAGTTCGATTGGCACTTCTGGTTGATTATTTCGCCTAAGAACAGCTTTGCCATGCACGCTCACTACATGTGCTGATGCAGTACCTAAGCGTTTTGTCCAGGCAAGAGGAATATGCAATTGAGTTCCGGGAGGTACAACATAGGGATTCTGTATTTTATTGAGTTGCTGCAATTGCTGCACATACCCGATATTTTTGAGATGACGCTCGGTCAAATTCCACAAATTGTCACCAGGTTTTATGCTGTACGTCCATTTGTCAGTAGCTGGAACATCAGCTGACAAGGCCATGAGCACAGCAAGCAGAAATGTGTGCCATCCAATTTTGCAATGACAACCCTTTAATCGCATAGCATCTCCTTTTCTATCGACTATTTAATAAGCCATTGAAAACTACCTGTGTTATCGCTATGTCGTTTAAAAATTCTTATTGATTGTGTACAAACTACGCTTTTTTACCGCGTTCTGCACTACATCGGCTTCGTCGATAATATTTTCAACGCCGTGCAAGGGTATTAACCTAATAACATCATAAGTACTGGATAACTGCTGCATTTAATGCGCTACTAACAAAATATAATGATATTTTTTAACAGTTTATCGTTAGGTTAATTATTGAGCAATAGCTATTCGTTTAATCAGAAAAAATCTGTGCAAATTTGTTGAAACCTTTTATAAAACTCTTAGATAGAAAAACTTATCCATACAGAGAAAAGGTTGTGGCGATCACTCATTATCAATCATAAAAATTAAAAATCACCGATCCACTGATAAAAAAGCACAATTCCTCACAATTGTGAACAAAAGTAGTGTTAGAATTTTGGCGTTCAGCTATTTAATCTAGTTTATAAATTGAAATTAAAATGGATCAAAAAGCTGTGACAAGAGGTTTGCCCTTTCTTTAAGTTACTTTGAATATGGCAAGTATGAGTTAGAACGTATAACCAAAAGACCAATCATTACAAAGGATATTAAAATGTTTGAAAGTTTAAAAAATCTGTTAAAACATTTTACAGGCGACCAAGAAAAAGAAGCTATCGCGCCTGCTACAGCTAGTCAGCAACCTGCATCAACCCTTCATGCTACAAAAAAGAGTAACTCCCCTTATCACGCCTTAGGTGATTTTAATTTAGGTATAGGCACCATTGGACCAGCCAATCGCAATGATATCGATCAAAAGGTTTTAATTGACATGTACCAGTCAGTTGCCGCTGGAGAATTTAACATACCCACAAACGGTGTAGTTCCGGAAATTTGTGTCGATGGCCGCACTGATAAGGATGGCAAACGAAAGAGTGCCCCTTGTGCTGCCGGCGGTACCTTAAGCATTGTTTATGGAAGTGATCTTGGTGGAACGCCAGCTACTAATGATATCAATGAAATACAATTAACAACTCGCATCATTAATACATTAAAAGAAAAAGGCCATAATACGGGTGTACATGGCGATGATCATAGTAGTTGTGGTTGTGGTGCTTGCTCAAAGGCACCTACTATTTATCAACATATCACAGAGCACATTAATGACATCGCGTCATTAATCAGTCAATACGGTATCAATCTAACAGATGTAGAAAAAGGAGCAATTCTTAATCAAGCTAAGAATCGTTTAAATCAACCTGATTTCTTTGCGAATGATAGAGCAACTGTTGTGCAGACTGCACAAGATTGCGGTGCTGCTTACGAAGAACTGGTGGGTGCACACAACGAGTTAGGTATCGCGTTAAATACCAAATCAGGTACTACCGTTGATCGTTCTGCAATCCGGGCAAAATACGGACCTCAATATGATATGTTCGTTGTCGACGCATGGGCATTTGGAACTGCTGCAAAAGATATCAACAGCAATGGCAGTGACGAGTATACACAGCGCATCGCCAAAGCAATCACGCTGCAAAATGTAGCAACGGCCTCCGTATTAGGGCATGGCTCTTTAAATATCATACCTGTTGCTTAATTTACCTATCATGAGGCGCAAAGTTTTTCTTTTAAAGAATCTACTTCTGCGCCTTTCAAAACAATTATTGAAAATTGATTTGTTGGTACACAGGTAAATTTCGAATAGCATCCGCGTTACTGCTTGAAAATACCCGTTCAATTGCCTGTTGCCAAGGTACCCAAATAAAGTTCAAATGCTCACGCGGAGCAATCCGAATGGCCTTGATTGCGGGTAAACATAAGCCAAACACATGCTCGGTATTAAACCGCACACCCGGTGCATAACGCCAGCGCCATTCCTCATAGATTTCATATTGATTTTCAATGTGCCAATCCGTTAATGCATAATCGGCAGCATTCAAGCCGGTTTCCTCCGATACCTCGCGTAATGCAGTCTGTAGCAATGTTTCTCCAGGATTTTGACTACCAGTAACCGATTGCCAATACCCTGGGTGGTCAGCTCGCTCTAACAACAAAACCTGTAAATCGGCAGTATGAATAATTACTAGAACAGAAACCGGTATTTTGTGCATCAGAACATGTAGTTATTGATCAACCTGGTTTGGTTTCAGTTTGGCGCAAACGGATGTTTAATTCTCTTAATTGTTTCTCATCTACAGTACTCGGTGCATGAGTAAGCAAACATTGTGCGCGTTGCGTTTTAGGAAATGCAATCACATCACGGATTGACTCTGAACCGGTCATCATGGTCAAAATACGATCCAGACCAAATGCAATACCACCATGCGGAGGTGCGCCATATTGCAGCGCTTCAAGCAAGAATCCGAATTTCTCCTGTGCCTCCTGAGCGGAAATATTTAATGCACGAAACACCTTGGATTGCACATCCTGGCGATGAATCCGCACTGATCCGCCGCCAATCTCCGAACCGTTCAGCACCATATCATAAGCCTTGGATAGTGCTTTACCAGGATCTGTTTCCAGCAAATCCTCGTGCCCATCAGCCGGTGAAGTAAATGGATGATGCAATGCTTGCCAGCGATTTTCTTCCTCGTCACGTTCAAACATTGGAAAATCAACTACCCATAATGGTCTCCAGCCAGACTCGGCATGTCCATGTTGATGACCAATTTTAATTCGCAGCGCCCCTAAGGACTCATTGACGATTTTAGCTTTATCTGCGCCGAAGAAAATGAGGTCACCACTCTTGGCGTTTGTTCGTGCAAGAATCGTTTGAATTGTTTCCTCTGGCAAAAACTTCAAGATCGGTGATTGCAATCCTTCCATACCGGTGGCGAGATTATTAACTTTAATGTACGCCAAGCCCTTGGCACCGTAGATCGCGACAAACTGCGTGTAGTCATCAATTTCTTTCCGTGATAATTCCCCACCCTTAGGTACGCATAATGCAGCGACACGGCCATCCACTTTTTCCGCAGCTTCGCGGAATACCTTGAATGGCACTTCTTTCATAATATCCGTTAGCTCGGTAAACTGCAGTGGAACGCGTAAATCCGGCTTGTCTGAACCATATTTGAACATAGCATCTGCATATGTTAGGCGGGGAAATGGATTGGGCAAATCGAGATTGCTCACTGTTTTAAACAAGCCACGTATCATTTCTTCCATCAACAACATGATTTCATTGGCAGATAAAAACGAAGTTTCGATATCGATTTGTGTGAACTCCGGTTGCCGGTCAGCACGTAAATCTTCGTCGCGGAAACAACGTGTAATCTGGTAATAACGGTCAAAACCCGATACCATCAACAGTTGCTTGAATAATTGTGGCGACTGCGGCAACGCAAAAAAATGCCCGGCGTTAACCCGCGATGGCACCAAATAATCCCGCGCACCTTCCGGTGTGGATTTCGTCAACATCGGCGTTTCAATGTCCAGAAATCCGTGCTGATCCAGAAATACGCGTACTGCCATCGCCACTTTGTGACGTAAACGTAAATTGGATTGCATCACCGGACGCCGTAAATCTAGATAACGATGTTCTAATCGCACCACTTCACTCAGGTTATCGTCATCCATCAAAAATGGCGGCGTCAGCGAGCTATTCAGCACATCGATGGTGACGACCAAAATTTCAATTTCACCGCTAACTAAGGCCGTATTAATTGTTCCCTCAGGGCGCCGTCTAACTTTCCCAGTAATTTTCAACACAAATTCATTGCGTATTTTCTCCGCAGTTTGAAATGTTTCCACATTATCTGGATCACACACGATTTGCACCAGCCCCTCACGGTCGCGCAAGTCAATGAATATCACACCACCGTGATCTCTGCGCCGATGCACCCAACCAAAGAGTGTCACCGTTTGATTAAGATACGCGGTATTAATGGCGCCACAGTAATTTGTACGCATAGTTCTTTCTATTCAGTTATTTGAAGGAAAAATTGTTTTCTGGATACCATAATGGAGCAAAACCACAATATTGTGATCAGTCAGTCGCTGTTTTCACAGCAGTAGAGTTGTTCTCTTTTTTTGCTGGCGTATCCGCAGGAGAAGAAGCAGGTGCTGTAGATGATGGGTTTTCGGTGTTTTCTTTTACTGCGGATTTGGTCTCTACCGCTTTTGCTTTGCTGTTCTTGAAATCGGTCACATACCAACCGCTACCTTTTAATTGAAATCCCGCAGCAGAAATACGTTTAATGTAGTTGCTACCGCCGCAAACAGGACAAACTGCAATGGGTGCATCGTTAATCTTCTGTATATGCTCTTTCTCAGCACCACATGAATTGCAAAGATATTCATAAATTGGCATAGAGACCCCCAACAATTCAAAATTGAGAAATCGCGCATTATACCTTACCCATCTCAGTTTATATGCATCATTACCCGTTCAATTTTAGAAAAATATAGAAATTTAGACTGATTATGCGAGTCCGCCTTATATACCGCCTTATATAAAACTTGTCAGAAATTGAGTTAAGTCACACGTCCCGCCACAATAATTTGGGTTCGAAATGAATTGGCAGGAAGTGACAGATGTTAAATGGATGCCTGCATGTGAAGATGATGGATGCTCAGAAGAACAGTTGTAGTTGTAATACTAAAGTGACAAATGATCAATGGCTTAAATGTCCACAGGGGAAAGGGTTATGACCTCGCGTTCGTGAATCGGCTCAGTTTTTCCCAGAAGACCGGTAGTTATAGAGTCAATCCATCTTATCCAACTCCTCCAGTTGGCGGTAATAGTGCATCAATCTTTGCGGAACCGAACTCTGCCGGAAAATTATTACTTCTCCAATGTATTGAAAGATCGTAATCGACAGTTTGCCAATGACTACAGTTATCGGCGCTACTATCATGAATCATTCAATAATATCTAACACCGACAGATACCTTGCACACATCTTATTGCAGACCCTTACTTTTCTATTTTGAGTCGTATCAATACTCACCGTCACGCCTCATTTTTATTTTGTAAAATTTCTTACCTTAATTCAACCCACACGGGTTGATGGTCTGAAGCTTGCGTCACCGAATCAATACCATGCACTCTAAGACAATCTGACAATTCATCGGTAATAAAAATAAAATCAAAACACTCCGGTTGATCAACAAAATTAACTGGATGAATACCAACAGTAGGTGCATGCGCAATCCCAGGATTTAATATAGACCAGGTATCAAGAAAGTTAGGTGCGTCACTGTAAAATGGGGCGAGAATCTGCATATGTTCAGGTGCCGTAGCCGCAAAATTTAAATCACCGCACAGTAAAGCTTGAGTAGGGCGAGAAAAAACTTCAAAAGTTCCACCTTTTTCTTCGGCCAAAAAGCTGCGTTTTGACATGATGCATGCCTCATCATGCAACTGACGAATGGCGTCGATTTGGATTTTACGTTGGTGTTGCGAATAGTATTCGAGGTGCGTAGTCATTACACGAAGCGGTCCGATATCCGCTGTTACGATCGCTTCAATCAACACCCGTTGCATGCTGGGCGTTGTCAATTCAGCCTGCCAGGGTAGCAAATGCCGCCACACTTGACCTACAGGTAATCGTGAAAATATAACATTACCAAAAAGACTACGACCACCATGTCCATCTGGAACATCTGTCGCAACGGCATAAATCGCAGTATAACCGGGCAATCCAGCTAATAGCTCAGCCACTTGATTTTCACCACTACTACCAGGCAAGTTGGGAAAGTTAACCGCCACTTCCTGCAGGCAGATAACATCAAATTCATCTATTTGATGAATGGTATGCAAAATACGAGAGAGATCGACTCGTCCATCAATACCTCTCCCCCATTGAATATTCCAGCTCAGCAATTTCATTATTTCTCCTATCACTAGCTTCATGAAAGACTGAAAACACGTGCAATATTAAGTAATAGAATAAACCTGATAGTTTGACTGGATATCAAGAAATAAATTACACACAGCTATCAATTTTTTATTAACCAATTAATTTATAAACTATAAATTAAATAAAAATAGTTTATCTAAAAGAAATTTACCTATTTTTATAAGAAAAATCTTACAAACCATTTGACATAGTATTATTCCGCACGTATAGTTAATTTTTGTGGGAAAAATTTACACAACTATAGCAGTAAAATGGGCGCTAGCGAATTTAAACCACAGGGAAGAAGATATGAAATCAATGATCATTAAAACCTCAGCAGCTTTTAGTAATGGTTTTTGCAGTCTTAGCACCACCGCGTTTTTTAGCATTGATACAAATGCAGCTGAGATTCGGGTTGAATGTAAAAAAATCTGATTGGTCAAGGACCTCTATTGATGACAATAATAAAACCCTTGGCAACTGCGGTATAAAAATCACTTCCGGTAGCGGCGCAAAAAGTTCTACACCAGAACCAATTGCAGGTGAGGAAATAGCATTTGACTTTGATAGTAATTGTAATAATGTTGCAATGAGTGCACACGCATTAGCCAGAGTTTCATCCAGAATAGGCAACTAAGAGGCAAACTCGTTAACGAGAGAAGTTTTATTGTTGCACTACGAGCACTAGCATCGATAAGGTTAACTTGATCAAATTATAGTCAATATTAATCTGACAGCTAACATGTTTATCTAAGCCCTGGAATACATTCACCCTCCGGTGTTTTCAGGGCTTTTAACGAGCTTCTTACTATAAAATTTTCTTAATTTTTAGAGCAATTTTCACTCAAAGATTTGTAAGAAATTTTAAGTGCAGGAGTATTTTCTTGATCACAAGTGCCGTAGCACTAAACCAGATATCATTTATTGAGAAACTCTAACTCTTGTTAGAAATATCACATCGTTTATCACGGCGGCTACTTAAACTTATGTAGTTACTTATTCAAACATATACAACAGGTAAGAATATTCAATTTATATATTCCATGCTCAAGTCTGTCATTATTATTTTTGTTGCAATTCATATCATATCAATACCTGCAGTGGCCACTGCCAGCTCGAAATCTACTATAAACCGTCAATTCAGAGATAATATTATCGATTCTGGTCGGATGACCGGTTTTTTAACGAATATTGACTATGATTGCTGTGGTAATCCTCTTTATAATTGCACTAACACTTCCATTAATTCACCGGGGTTTTATAAGGCCATCGCAGCAGATTGGATTAACCCTATCATTCGCTATAGTAATTTTCAAATAGCACCCACGAAGATTGAATTTAGAAATTTTAGTAATAAAAAATCATGTCCATCACCATGTCTAGCAGCAAGTGGATTTAGCTTAAATCCAATGTTAGTTCCATCCAATATTCCTGCCTCACCGATTCCAAAACCTGACCTTCTTACAATCTTATTAACCTATTTCGGGTTGCAAGGGCTTATTACAATGACAAAAACAAGAACAAAAATAAGAGAAAACAGAAGACACATGGAAATAGGGCTAAAATTCGCATTCAACCCATAATGCTTATTCTCCAACCACCGATGTGGTCAACAAAATGTGGCCTGTCTAGGAAATTTCCTACCACCGAGAGCTAGAGGCTCGGGGCGGAGTTGAAAAAGCCTTCATAACTAACAACGCTTTGGGCTAATCTTTAAATTAGAAAACTCTTTCAAAATTACAAAACATACCGGCACCAAGATTAAGGTAACTAAGGTAGCAAACAAAACCCCAAACGCCAAGGTTGCAACCATCGGTAAAATTTTCTCGGCATGAGGACTTTGCTCACACATCAGTGGCAATAATCCAAAAAAAGTGGTTGCCGTAGTTAAAAATATTGCACGAAAACGTGCTTTGCCAGCAGAAATCACAGATCTGAGCATTGTCTCATTCTTGCAGCATTGTTCATTAATTTTGGCAATCAAAATCAAACTATCATTCACCACGATCCCCCCGACCGCAAACAAAGCAACATAGGATTCCAACGAAAGTGGAATCTTCAGCAACAAATGCCCCAAAACAGCACCGATAAAACCAAAAGGTATGGCCAACATAATCAGCAACGGCTGCCCATAAGAGCGAAGCGGTATTGCGAGTAGCGCGTAAATCCCAATGATTGCCAGTACACCATAACCCCATAACACCGATCTCGTTTCTTCTTGCTTTTGCCTCGACTGCCCAGGCTCGATTCTTAATCCTGGGAATTGTGTTTCCAGTTCCGGTATTACGTGCGCACGCAAATCGGATAAGACGGTTTCGACACTTACTTTTTCCTTGAATACTTCCGCACTGATTAACTGAATGCGCTCTCTATTCTGTCGTGTAATACTTGCAAACCCGGGTGTCAATTCGACCTCTGCAACAGTAGCAAAAGGAACTATTGCACCGTTGGGCAATACAATCGGCATAGCATGCAAACTATCCAATGAGCGTCGCTGTTTTGGAGGAAATCGAAGGATCACCCTGATTTCATCTCGATCCTGATAAAACCGTTGCACTTGCAATCCAAAAAAACCATTACGCACTTGCTCACCAAGACTCTGCGAGGTTAAACCATGCATTTCTGCTTCAGGTTTGAGCTTGAGGTGCATTTCCGGTTTGCCGATCTGCATCGTGCCGGTAACGCTGTGCACGCCTATATACGAAGACAGTTTGGCTTTAAATATTTCTCCGGCAGCACTTTGCATTGCGGTATCCGGCGCGATCAATTTAAATTCTATGGCTTTTGCCGTCTGCGTAGCGGGCATGCCAAGATTTCGTGGCCAGAATGTTTGAAAAGACAATGTCGCACCCGCCGGAACTTCACCAAAGCGTTCCTGCCAAATCCTCTTAAGCTCATCCATGCGTGAGCGTACACGTTCATCAATGGCTATCTCAATGTCTACCATGCCTACATTCTCATCCAGTATTGAGATGATATGTTGAAAACTACTGCCCGATTGATGTTCTGAAACTCGAATGCCAAGTTCTGCATCGAGTTCTACCCGCATTTGTTTGGCAATCTCTTCCAAACGCCTCACTTGATGATCCACCCAATCAAACGGAGTACCTGGTGGATATTCAATCTGTGCCAGCAGATAATACTCGTTCACTTCGGCATCCATAACACTCGGAACTCGTCCAGACAATACCAACGAAATCACAATACACAATGCGGCGAGAAATCCTGCCAGGGTGATGTATCGTAAACGCAATAACTTTATTAGTGCTGGGATATACACATGCCGAATAAACCAGTGCAGGCCAGCATCAACACGTACCTGAATGTCATCGATTATTTGAGAGCATGCATTGCGTTTTTTAGCTGGGGAAAAATGGATGGCAAGATGAGATGGCAATATTAATAATGCTTCTATCATCGAGAACGCTAGCGTCATAATAATTACGATAGAAACGGTATACATGAGATAACCGCTCAATCCTGGCAAAAAAAGTCCGGGAATGAAAGCAATTATCGTGGACAACACCATGATTACAACCAGCGGTGTGACTTCTTGCGTTCCAAGAATGGCACTCGTCAGGCCAGTATATCCACGTTGCTGATAGGTATAAATATTTTCACCTACTACGATGGCATCATCGGCTAAAACACCCAGAATCAGAATAAGCGCAGAAATTGAATAGGTATTCAACGAAATTCCCAACATCGGCATCATCCAAAGCGCACCGAGCAAGGAGACAACAATTCCTGCACTTACCCACACCGCCAAATGAAATCGCAATGTAAACAACAAAATCAGAAATACCAGCATAAACCCCGATAGGGCATCTTCGGCTAGCATAGCCATGTATTGCTCATAATATTTTGACCAATCATCCCAGGTTGTAATTTCGACACCTTGCGGCAAATGAGGGCGAAATTCTGCGATAACGGTATTGACCGCATCTACGGTTGTTTTAATCTGGTCTTTGGGCATGACGATAATTTCTACCGCAGGCTTATCATCCACCCTGACGAGCATATCTTTCTCGGCCACTGTTTCCCGAACGTGAGCAATATCGCCGAGCAACAAACGCCCCCCTTGATATCCAGGCCGCAAATCAATTGCAGCAAAATCGGATGCATTCATTGCTTGACTCTTACTTCTGAGCAAAATCTTGCCATCCGTTTTTTTTATTTCTCCCGCTGGAATATTTTGCGATGCGGCGTTGATGATACGGGATAATTCTTCAAAATTAAGTCCGTATTTATGCACTTCGGCTTCTGAGATTTCAATCGAAATTTCACGAGGATACTGCGGCCAAGCGGTAAGTGCGCCGATATCCGGATGCCTGCTCAACAACGCCTTTAATTGATCACGCTGCTGCTGCAGAACAAGCAAATCAACTTCCCCTCGCACGACGACAAGAACTGCTGGCGAACCCGTCTTCAGTTCTTGAATAAGCAATTTCTCGACTTCCTTGGGCAGCGTTTTTATAGTGTCTATTTTTGCTTTGACTTCAGATTGAAAGCGCACTGCACCAATTGCTGGATCAAACTCCACAGTAACTTCACACTGCGCCTGATTCGCTACTGAATTAATATTTTTGATACCATTTAGCTCATGAATGGCTTCCTCAATCGGAATGCACACCGCATGTTCTACTTCACTCGGCCCCGCACCGGGATAAGCAGCGGTAATTTGGATTTGATCCTGAGGCTGTGGAGGAATGGTATATCGTTTGGATTGAAAAAAACCTAATATTCCGCCTGCAACAATAACCAGCATCAAAAAATTGGCTGCGATGGGGTTTTTGGCAAACCAGGTAACCAGTTTCATGGCATGTGTTCGGTGGCCATGACTTCCATGCCTTCAACGGGATGATGAAGCCCCGAGATCAGCACCCGCTCGCCTTGTTCCAGCCCGGCATGAATAACGATCCGTTCCCGCTCGCGTCTGAGTATCGTTACACTACGAAATCGTAATCGGTTCGCCGTGTCGATGACAACCACTTGATTGTCTTGATACATTGCACTCACTGGAATCACTGTCACATTCTCAAACCAGCGGCCTTCGATGACCGCTTCCACGAATAAGCCTATGGGTAAACTGACGCCGACCGGTTCTTGTCTGGCTGATAATGCCTTGCTTATTTCCAATCCGAAAGGATCGGCTACTTGCGCGATCACGACCACCATCCCGGTATCCGCGTCAACGACGCCTTCACTGCGTACCAGTTTGCCTGACCAGATGCGGTTTTGCCCTTGATAAGGGGCCGTTAATGTAACCGGTGTGTGCTGAGCGGATTGTTTCTTATGAGGCAAATCAGGAACAGCTATCAAAGCCAGGTCGTGCGTGCTTATAGGCAGACGCACTTCGGCTATGTCGCTGCTATAAATTCTTCCGAGTATGGTGCCATCATCAATGTATTGCCCCATTCCAACTGCTTTGCTGCGCACCCGGCCATTGAATGGTGCGCGTATGTCCGTGCGTTGCCGCAACAGCCGGGCGTTTTTCAATTCTTCTTGTTCAGCGGCAAGCTTTGCTTTCTTTTCTTTAAGTTGCGGTATTCTTAAACTGAGTGGGTTCGGGTCGCCTTGTCCCAGTTGCTGCCACTCATCGCGCGCTTGCTCGGCTTCGGCTTCTTCTCGGGTCAATTGGTATTGCGCTTCCATCACTCTGGCTTGTGCCTGAGCTACCCGCAAGTCATATTCCGCCGGATCGATGGAAACGAGCAAGTCGCCTTTTTTGAAATAGCCGCCACTGACAAATGCTGGCGAGATTTTGATAATATTTCCCGAAACACCGGTTACCAGGTCAATTTCAGTTTGCGCCATGACGCGCCCTTGCGAACGGACATCCAAACGTAATCTCTCAGGTTGCGCTGTGATAAATCGTACCAGCGGCGGTTTGGCTACTTCGTCGTGCTGATCGGTTTGCGGCGGCGAGTGCATGATAAAAAACGCCAGCACGCTTCCAATGATGGCGATCAACCCTGCCACGGTGAGTTGGTGGCGTATGCGCATCATTCGCTGGCGACGGGATCGCGGCGGTTAATCACGCTAGCGGCCCTTTACACATGACCACCCAACGCCAGGTAAAGGTTGATGCGGTTGCTCAGTAACTGCCGGGTAACCGACAAATGCGCACTTTGCGCATCGAGCGTACTGCGGTAGCTGTCCAGCAATGTAAGGATTTGAATCAAGCCATTGCGGTAAGAATACACTGCCAATTTCTGGCTCGATTCGGTTTGTTCCACCGCTTTCCTTAGCGCCGTTTCTTGCTCGCGCAGCCATTCTTCCGCTGCCAGCGCCTGCTCTACTTCGCGAAAAGCGTTGAGCGCCGTATTTTTATACACATTCAACGCTTCATCCGCGCGCGCTTGATTGCGGAAAATTTCACCTTCAATGCGACCGGCCGTAAACAATGGCTGCATCAATCCGGCAAATACGTTCCATGCCGCCGAGCGGGGGTCGACCAAGTCGGTCAAGTCAGCGCTTCGGGTGCCCCCAGCCGCTGTCAGCGTGATGCGCGGCAAACGCAATTTTTTAGCGCTGGTGGTACGAAAATCCCATGCTTGCAGGCGATTAAACGCAGCAATCAAGTCCGGCCGGCGCTCCAATAACTCAGCCGGCACGCCGGCAGTCATGATTCCAGGTAGAGCTGGTAACGTAGCGGTTTCAAATTCGCCACCTTGCGGATAGCGCCCCAGTAAAATTTCCAAACGCCGTGCGGTACTTTGAATACGGTTGTGTACTTGCTTCAGCTCTGCTTGCGCATTGGCCAGATCGGTCAATGCCAGGCGCAAATCCAATCCCCGCACCAGGCCCCGCTGAAACCGGCCGCGCACCAGATTGGCCACAGTGGTGCGATCCTTGATCGATTGCTCGACCACGCCCGCTAACAGTTTGGCTTCCACCCATTCAAAATAGCTTTGCGCTACCCGCGCTGCCAAGGATAACCGTGCACCGTAATAATCGGCTTGCGTGGCATCGGCTTCCCATATCGCCGCTTGCTGGAAATCGCGTATCCGGCCCCATACATCGATTTCCCAACTCACACCGAATAACGCTTCGAATACGCCAAATCGCGATGAGCCAAAGCCTGCTTCGCGAATTTGCACTTGTTGATGATCCGCGCTAAAAAATAGTTGCGGCCAGCGTCCAGAGCCGTCAATACGCGCCTGCGCAACCGCAGCATCCACCCTTGCCGCAGCCGCCTTCAATTCATAATTGTTGGCCAAGGCCGCTTCAACCAAAGCCCGCAAGCGCCAGTCCCCGAATTCCTCCACCCACTGCTGCGGTATCGATTGCAACGATGACTGAGTTTCACCCCAATGATCCGGAACCACCGCGCCTACCTCTTGCACGTCGCGCTGCGGTGGCGTCATGCAACCACCGATGTTTAACAAAACAACAGAAAATACTACACGGATCGCGATACTAACTATCGCATTCATTGCTCAACAATTTTATTAAAATAAAGGAAGGTATTCATTCTAGTGGTAATACCTATTGGAGACCGTGCAGCATTCAGTCGCAACAAATCGGCTATTGATATAATTTTTAAAGAGAATTCACTTGTTATCCATCATCAAGAAATTTTCTCGCTTTATATACCCGAAAGACCAAGCGGTGCATTGCATCGCCTGGAAAAAAATAGTCCACCCCTACAGCAGCTTATTGAAAATTAGCCTTTTTCAATAAATGGTGTCCAGTTGTATTCAGTAATTCGATCATTACAGCTTGACATGACTGCCAATTTTCAACTGTTGCTTTAACCACCGAAAATACCGCCGAATATGACATAGCCAACGCCGGTATTAGGGATAACGCCATCACCAAAGGGCGCGCCAATGATCAGATCATCAAAGCCATCGTTATTGATATCACCCGCACTACTGACAGATTTACCAAACGAATCGCCCGCTGCCAATCCATCTAGCACAAAACCCTCACTACTACTTAAGGTTCCTAAGTTTATTGATGCGCCAAATCCCGAAGATTTACCAAATATCAAATAACTGGCTCCCGAATCTTCACCATTCGAATCAGCGCCAAAAGCCCCAACAATCAGGTCACTAAAACCATCACCGTTAAAATCTCCAGCAGTGCTGACCGACCTGCCGGATTTGTTACCAGCCGCCACTCCCTCCAGACGAAAGCCATTATTACCATCTAAGTCAGATAGCTTGACGCTAGCATCAAATCCGGACGCCTTACCAAAAACCACATAAGCCGCACCAGATTCTTCTCCGTTGATATCAGCCACTCTGGCGCCAATAATCACATCATCAAAGCCGTCACCATTGACATCACCAGCGTTATCCACTGAATACCCTGCTTGATCTCCTACAACTTCTCCATCAATACTGAATCCAGTGATTCCATCCAAATTGGATAAATCCACTATGGCATCAAAACCTGAGGCTTTACCAAATAACACATAAGTTGTACCGCCACTGCCGGCATAGTAAGAACCGCCGATTAAATCATCGAACCCGTCACCATTAATATCGCCGGCACTCACACCATTCCCCAAATAGGAATTTTCTAATGCCCCATCCATTCTGAAACCATTACTTCCATCCAGACTGGATAAATCCAAATTTGCATCGAACTCCGTTGTTTTACCAAAAACCACATAGCTGCTGCCTGTATTATCACCATTCGGTGTATTTTTATAGGGCACGCCGATAATCAGATCATCAACTTTGTCGCCATTCACATCACCAGCACTGCTGACAGACCATCCCAAGAGCAGGTCATCCTCAGCCACATTCATACGAAAGCCATTGCTGCCATTCAGCGTCGATAAATCCAGCGTAGCACTGAAACCTGAAGCTTTTCCGAACACCACATAAGTATAACCAGTGTCTTGTTGCGGCACATCGGACAGTGCAGCGCTGAGAATGAGATCATCAAAACCATCGCCATTGATATCGCCTGCACTACCCACTGCCTGACCGGCACCATCTCCGCCTGCCACCCCGTTAATACGGAAACCGTTGCTGCCATCCAGACTGGATAAGGGCAATGTCGCACTAAAACCGGATGACTTTCCAAATACCACAAAACCGGAGCCTGTATAGAAATCATCAAAATTATGCGGTGCACCAATGATCAGGTCATCAAACCCATCACCGTTGATATCACCAGCACTACCGACCGATTCACCGGTATCGTCGCTTCTCGCTGCGCCATCTAATCGAAAACCATTAACACCGTTAAGCTCAGCCAAATTGATCGAACCGCCGGAATTATTCAAAAGCTTGTCAATCGCAGTCTTAGCTATTGCGACCGAAGCAACATCAGCGGTTACACCAGCAAGAACTTGCTGAAGGGTAGACAAGCTGGTTGATGATCCTGATTTTTCTACTGAATAATAACGAGATACTTCAATGCGATTATCGAACAAAGTTGATGCATTTCCCCACACTGGATCCACATGATCCACACCATCAAGTGCTGCAATCGCCCACACGATCATTTGGCCAAAGGTTTGGCCGGCAGCTTGCTGTGCAAGAATATAATCGACCGCGCCGGCTTTGTCATCTGCAGACACTGTGTCTGCAACTAAGTTATCAACTATTCGACTTGCATTGGCCGTGTTGTAAGCTAATGCAGCGCTCCCCCAATCCGGATCCGATGGGGGAAAAGCGGACAGTACTCCTGTTACTTCTGCAATCACTTCACTCTGGGTGGCTCCCGCAGTCAATCTACTGACAATGTATTCCACTGCCAATACCTTATTTTCCGCTGGAATCGGGCCACTGCCAATTAACAAATCTGCTACAAAAGCTTCTGCAAAAGCCTCCGGTGTCAGATCATCATCATAATTCTTACCTAAAAACAATTCGCTTGCCGCTAGGGATTGCGCAATCTCTGCTAATGATCGTCCCGCTGTTAATTGATTACCCAATGCTTCTAGAAAAATTGCACCGGGTGATGCCTTAAACATCGCTTGGGCCAGTTGCATGAGGGAGGTTTGTTGTTGTTCTGTTAGTGCCATCGCTAAATATTCCTTAAATTCGTGTTAGTTTCTTGAAAAATTAGGGCTGCGGCCACACTTGTGTTCCATTGAACTGGATCGGCATATCGCGGTCAACTTGTGCAGCGGAAGGCCTCACAGATACCTGCTGACCAGCACCACAGGATTCGGGTAGCGGATTAGTTTGTAAATCGCGATTAATCGTAAAAAATACTGGAAAATCATACGCGTGAGACCCAGGCGTTCCATCATATTTCGAACCCACCGCAGGTGTCCAGAAACTCACTGAATTTTCGCCATTGATACCGTCAATACCGGTTATTTTACAAATATCAACCGCCGCAGCTGCAAATCTTACGGTCTTCGCGCACGACTCCGGATTGATTAGCACTGCGCTGGTAACAAAGGGAATGCGCCCGTATAGATGAGAAGCAATTGCCCTGCCGCCACCAGCCCAGAATCCCACTACATTACTATTGGCATCCCGTTTCACATCTTGCTCGCTAAAAACCGAGCGATCCTGATACAGTTGAACCACATTCCCCCAATTAGTAACGAAATCAGTCAGCGGGCCAGTATAGGGATTGCCATTGACTACGATTGTCGAATCCACACCATCCGGAAAAACAATGCTGGAACCGATTACCGGATTGTCGCCACAGCCGTGCGTAATTACCAGGTAGTTCTCCGATTTTTGGCCTTCAGTCACTTGTGGCGGTTCGATGACGGTATGCGCTTGTGCATATTGGTGAGTAAAACCTGTCAATATGATCAGCACTAAAATACTTTGAATGATTAAGCGTGGTAACAAAATGGGTTGCATAATTATCCTCTTACTAAGTTATTTTTTTATGGAATTCAGAATAGTGAGATAGAGCTTCGCACTGAAGAATTGAAGGATGAAGCAACGAAACCATGATCCATTCAGGAGATTACTACCCGACTAATGACAGGGCATTATCTGAGATCCATTCATTGTCAGCAATGTGACAAATTGTCGCACGTGACAATTTGTCACATTGCTTTAATTAATCTTATCCATCAGCATATTGCTCGAATCCGACCTTGAGTAACCGAACACCGGGTTGCTTTAATCAGATTCTCAAAAAACTTATGAAAATAAACAACACCTGCCATAAAGATAAAAGCTTTTTATGAAAGCCTGAACTTTATAAACCTACTATTAAAGAGGTAGCTATGAAAAAAACCCTACAATTACAGATTGTTGCAGGGATTACATTTGCGTTACTGATGTCGAATGCACAATCACATTTGTTTACAAATTTCCCGGTCTATGATCGTGGTGGGCTTTACGAAAAGAGCAAAGAAGCTGACTGGCCCTACTATCAAGATGGTGCATTTGGTCCGGTCAGGTTCAATGTACAGCATGCTTGTGGGCATACTGAAGGAGCAATGGTTACAACTAAACAGGTGGCTGTTGTCATACCGACAAGTCCAACTGTCAGACGAATTGATACTACCTTAACTAATCCATGGGATTTTCCAAATTTTGAACCAACTTATCAGGAGCTTGGTCCTGCTTCTCCCGATGCCAACGGCTATGATTGGGCAATTCAGTGGTTAAAACCCCATAGCCATGCTTCATTCAACAAGGTTTATCCCATCATGGGAAAAACTTCCACAGGAGAAGATATTCCTCGTGCGCTTGTCTGGGTTGGTGATCATCCCGATAATAATGATGCAGATCTATTAGTTACAATGTCTTTTCCTGAGATTCCTGCAGCATCATGCGTCAAAGAAGTCCAATTTTTCTTCCCGTCAGCACAATTCTGCAGCACAGTTGGTCAAACTAACTCCGTTTCAGGCTGGTTACTCGGCACTACAAGTGAATGGTCCAAAGAAATGCTAGGAGAATCACTCGTGCAATGGTCATTGGCTATAAGTATGCTGCGTGATTTGAAAACCAAACCACTGCCCAGTAACTGTGGAAATGGCGAAACCATCGGAATATACCCGTCACGAGAAGACATCGACCAATACTTGAAACCAGTATCCGTTGACAAAAAAGGACGCAAAGTTCATCAGAAAAATGTTGATTGGTGGCTCAAGCAACGAGAGAAACAACATGATGATTAGAAATATTTCAGCAATACATAAAGAATAGATTTAAGGATAAACCCGGAATGACCCATCGCTACCCTATAGCTTAATAAGGTTAGCGATGAAGTAAGATGTTTCCATTAACGCATATATAGAGCGGTCACAGTAGGCTATGTATTGCAAATACGAACACGCAATAAATCGAGGACCTCGCGAGTATCGATTATGGTAATAATCGATACTATCTAAGATGCATTAAAACTATCAAAGCAATTCTTCCTCGTGAGTAACATCGAAATCTATTCCGTTAATCCATTGAAAAATAGAAATATCACAAGCACACAATTAGTTAGTTTAACAAACCAAGAATAGGATAACGTTATGGGTACCGCTGCAATTCACAGAAAAAGAAAAAAGCTCTCTCGGTGTTATCAATTGGTATCTGAATCCCTCGCTATAAAAAATGAATATGTATCTGAAGATTACTTGCGTTCAAAAATAAATTATATAACCAATGTCATTGAGTACCAGTTTCTTACCCACTATTTTGGAGAACCGCCTAATTGGCGATTGTTTCTAAGAAAATTCAAATGCAATCGCACTTTACCCGATTTCTGCGTAATAGGGCCTATAAAAAGCGGCACTAGTGACTTGGCTGTCAATTTAATGATGCATCCCAATATAATGGCACCGCTTTCTAAGGAAATTTATTGTGCAGATCCTGAGGATTGGCGTATTTATTACCCCACACAACAACAAAAGAAAAGACATGCAGATCGTTACGGCTCAGCATATTCCCCATATCTCGGCCCTTTTCTGCACTGGATGGAGTTAACTTATAATCTTGCTCAAGCGCAACCCAATACAAAAATTGTTTTAATTCTCAGAGATCCTGTGAAACGAGTATATTCTCATTGGAAATGGGAAGTTTTGAACTCAGGCAGGAAACGTGCAGATAAGCTACCCTTCTTAAAAACATTTCCTGACTACGTAAATAAGGCGCTAGCTGTATTTCCTGAATATCCCATGTTTACAGCTTGCGATTCGGAAGTTTTACAAACAGGTATTTACTGGAAGGCGGTCAATTACTGGATAGAGTGTTTCGGTCGAAATAATGTGCTGACACTTGATATAGAAGATTATTTTGTTAATAGTAATCACTTCCTAGGAAAAATTTTTGCGTTCTTGGGTTTACCTAATTTTGACTGCCCTACCGCCATCAACAAAATCAATGAAAACCCGATTTCTTTACCGCCGCCAGATGAGGAAAGTATGCTGAAACTCAGTAAATTTTATAGCCCTTATAATAAGAAGTTATGGTCTTTATTAGAAAAAGAATTTAATTGGTGTGAATAAACCTACCTTCTATTTTTTAATTCCACTTTCCATTCTTTTCCCTGCGCTAGCCCATACTAACCAATAATCCAATGAGAAATTTTGAACCCCGGCAAACTTTCCAGGGCGCGCTGAATCATCAAAAAAGCTAATTCTCTTTGGCCGTATAGCACGCTAGCCGCTTACTATTAATGGCGAGTGCAGAAGCATAACCGTCTGGGGCTTGAATCCACCATACTTTTAAATCTTTCCACGCTGGATTATCGTGAACAATGTGACAATGCCGATTGTCATCTGACAAGATTGAGATCGCTTGAAGATGGTTTGCAATTCCCACACCTAGAGCCTTTAACACTGATTCTTTTGCGACCCATCTTTGGATAAATGCTTCTCTCGTCTCTAACTGATTTTCTCGTTCTATACGGGTAAAAACATATTGACTCAGATTTCTTACATCAATTTGACGATCATGACGTTCGATGTCCACGCCAACTGCACCAGCCATTGATAATGCAATTAATGCAAAGCTTCCTGAATGCGAAACATTGAATTCAATACCGCCATAATCCCGCAAACCCGGTTTTCCATACTCATTCGTCACAAAATGCAATGCTTCAGGTTGCGACGCAGTTTTTTCAGCTAACAACTTTCTTAGCAGGCTACGCGTAGCAATTGAACGCACCTGGTCTGCATGCGCATAAAAGCGTAACGCATGGGTACGTTCGGATTCACTTAAAGGTACCAAATCGCAATCTTGTATAGCTATCTGCAAATCTAATTCAAGTTGCCAAACTTCAACCTGAGCAGGAATATCATTGGATAGCTCTAAACGGTGGAGTATATGCGCCATCTATTTCGAAAATAATATTCAGAATTACCAAGACTGGGTTACAGATATTGGTCCAAAAATCGCAAGACAATATTCATGGCCATTAATCCCAATAGCAGCTAACACATAAAACTCAATGCGTTAATTAAGCTGCGACAATTGGTCGCATATTCAAGAATTCAAACTTTGTAGATAATAAAAAAATTATCATTTTTTTATGCTAATGGCATAAGGATTTTCATTAGCCATGATAAGTAGGATCGTATTTACATCACTTTGACGGTAACGTCTTGATTAATACAACTCACCAAGGAACACTCGTGAATATCATCATGAAATTATCTAAACTGTTTCTCACTTGTTTTTTACTATTATTATGCTGCGGTAGTTTACCGATTTATGCTGAACAAGCAAATCTGAAACATTTTGCATCAGGGAGTTATCAGCAGCTTCTGAAAAATTATGCCGACAAACCTTTCGTATTGATGATTTGGTCTATTCATTGCAGTTCGTGCCTAAAGAAAATGCCGGAACTGAGCGAACTTCGTAAGAACATGCCGGATTTGAATTTAATCATGCTGGCTACCGATGACATTTCGGCAACCGATCAAGTTAATTCGATTTTGAATAATAATGAACTCAGCCAGACTGATAACTGGATTTTTGCGGAGGCCAACCCCCAAAAGCTTCGTTATGAAATCGATCCTAAATGGTATGGTGAAGTCCCGAGAACTTACTTTCTCGATAAAAATCACCAGCGGATTGGCATAAGTGGATCTGTTCCACCCAATACCCTCGAAACCATGCTTAAAAATATTCATGAATAAATTAAGCTGCGGTATGCTCACTCGTATATCGAAGATGTAAACCAGTCTTGAACATTTTTGCTTCGCCTTTAAAGTGAAAGCGCAAATAGCCACGATGGTTCATTCTGAATTTATGAAAGCAGTTGAAAGAAAAATTATTTTGTAAGCCATTACACATCATGAACTATTTCGTTTTTTTAGGTCTGCCACTCGTTTTTCTGACTTTATCGCAACAATTAATCGCAAGTCCGGAAAAATTGCTGCCCGAACAGAAAATCTATACCGCCGCTGCATTTGGCCCGGATGGCAGGCTCTGGCGGATTGCGCCATCTCAGAAATTTGTCGCAATCGACTATTCAACGGATCATGGAAAAACTTTTAGTCAGCCAATTCGCATTGATCCGGAAGATAAGCCTATCCATTTATGGGATGAAAATCCGCCTACGCTTATTGTTGATTCCAAGGGCAGGTTATTTGTGCTCTACTTCGCCGATGATAGGCAAGCCAGCACCAGTTATTTCAGCCATTCTGATAATGGCACTCAATTCAGTGTGCCGATTAAGGTCAGTTTCATGGCTGATACCTGGTACCACTATCAAACGGAAATGCTGGTAGATAAACAAAATCGCATTCATTTTATTTGGCATGATGTACGGGATAGGGCGGAATATAAAAAACAAGGCGGCGGCGATTTATCCATTTATCATACCAGCGCCCTGGTCGGCAAAATTGCTAATTTTCCTGCCGACCGGCGCATCGCCAAAAACATCTGTTCCTGCTGCCGAACGGCCATAGCCGAGGATATCGATGGTAGCTTGGTAATATTAGCCCGTTTTGTGTACCCGGATAATATTCGCGATCATGGATTACTAAAATTATCTCCCGATGGGGAAATTAGCGAGCCGTGGCGCGTTACGTTCGATGATTGGCAAATCGAAGGCTGCCCCGCTCATGGTCCTGCCTTGTCCATCAGTGCGGAAGGCCGCTATCACATGGCCTGGTTCACGCAAGGAGAAAAGCGCAGCGGGCTTTTTTATGCGTGGTCCGACGATAAAGGCAAAACTTTTTCTAGCCCTATGCAAATTGGCGATCAAGATAAACTACCCGGGCGAGCGGATGTACTGGCTGTGGGCAATTTTGTAGCGTTAGCCTGGAAAGTATTCGATGGTTCGAAAACGCGCATAGAAGCCATGTATTCGCGGGATGGGGGCTTACATTGGTCACCGGCACGCTCAATTGTCGAATCGGCTACGCAATCCGCTCACCCCGCACTAATTTCGGATGGCAAGCAGGTCTACCTATCGTGGAATAGCATGGATACCGGCTTTCTTTTGATTCCTATCGGACCGGCCGGCAGCAACGAGTGATCAGAGATTGGCGTTATGGCTGATCGATTTTAGTGAATACGGATGTTTCAAAATGGGCATTATCGATATCTTCGCAGTGAAACATCAATTGGTAATTAGCCGCTTTGTCTTCGCCCGCAGTCTGGCTGACGTAAACTTGATAGACACCCATACCGCCTTCCACGCGGATAACAGGGCTCGATTTCCCGTCGGGATTGGTTATGCTGGACACCGCTTTATCCTTAATAACGAGTGCATTGAATTGCCTGCCATCCACCACCCTCAGATCGTCAATTTGCACAAATAAATGATGATTGCCTGCCTCACCGCACGTTACTAAAAAATGATCGACAGCATCGGCCGCGGTCAAGCTATTGTTTAGTTGATGAGAGAAAACATTACTTGCATGACAAACTGCAAGCGCCATACTGGTAGCCAGGACAATTCTTTGAAACGTCCATTTTTTCATGATAAATACTCCACAGAAATAAGCGATATTGGACTTGAAATGTTGAAAGCCGCAGTTGAACCCTTCAACATACGCGACAAGAGCATTCTTCTGATTTTCTGAAAGGTTATTCACAATTTCTTTTGCCACCCCAGAAATCCTAAAATCCGCTGATTTTAATCTGAAAAAACCAGCGCCTCATCAAATCTTTCTGCTAATCATCCTGCACTATGCCTTCTTAGCAAATCCATTTGGGAAAAACGATTCTGCGTAGTTATATAGCTAGATGCCCGAAAACTATCCAAACAAATCCCCTTAGATGCTGCTTACGCCAATTTCTCATAGATGCTCTCGGGCATGTTTGATAGCTGCTATCCCTTTTTTTGATTGATTTAAATGTATAGAACTCACTATAAAAGGTATATTCTCAGCAATTTGGCCGTTTTCTAATCGAATACATTGATCTGCCAAATAAAAATAATGATTATCATGCGTGATAACGATGACTGTTTTTCCACGTGATTTTAGATCTTTCAATATCACGGTATAAAAAAGTTCTTTGAAAAGCGGGTCTTGATCCGCAGCCCATTCATCGAATACATAGAAAGGCCGGTCTTCGAGGTAAGCGGTTACGAGCGCCAGCCGTTTACGTTGTCCTTGAGACAGTTCTACAGACGAAAAAACGCCCTCATTTACAGTTACCTTATGGTCAAGTTGCAGTTCGGTCAAATATGTACGCGCTTTGTGATCAAGATTCTCGCCCATTAATCCCAGTAAACTTTCAAAAAGATAGAAATCAGAGAAAACAACAGCAAATTGTTGTCGGTAGCTTTCACGCATCATGTCATCGATTTCAATGCCATTAAGTTTGATATGGCCGCTTTCTGGACTATACAACCCTACCAACAACAGGCCTAACGTTGATTTTCCACTGCCATTACCGCCGGTTATAAATACTAATTCTCCAGGATGAAATGTTAAATGTAGTGGTCCTAAAGTAAATTTATGATCATCACCTTCGCGAATGTATTGATGGGTAACTGCTATTAACTCGAGTTTTCCCGGAGACACAGAAGCCTCAGCAGGTTTCAATCCGTTTGATACCTCCGTTTGTTCAGTAAGGTCTTTTTGCAGGTGATTAATTTTGTCAATGGCTACCTTTGCTCGGCTGAAAGTTGGCAAATCACTTAATATCGTCGTCAAGGGTGCCATCATATAAAGCAAAGTCAACGTAAAGCCCGATACAATCTCCTTGGTAATTGTCTCCCAATTACTGGCTACAAAGAGAATGAATCCAACAAGAAAATATAAACATGCTGTTCCAGCCATAGCAGCAAGAATAAATAACGTCATCGCAGAAATGATCCCTTGCCGGTAAGCCTCTGCTGTGGAATAGAGCACATCATCAAGAAATGCTTTTTTTCTTTCATGATGAAGCTTTATTTCTTTTATTCCGTAAATGAGGCTCCTAAAATGCGCAAACAAGGTGTCATTCTGCTCACGAGCAGCTCGTAATGGCTTAATTGCGCTTCGTGTACCCAGTTGATAAGTCAAAATACCCAGCAACATAACAACAAGAACAATCATGAATAATTGCCATGATAACCAGCCAAGATAAAACATGCACCCTAATACCCAGGAGATATTAATGCACATTTGCGGAAGTAATTGAAAGGATTCAACGAGTACCGCAACATCTTCAGTCAAGTTTGCCATTAATCTGGGTGCACCGAGTTGCTGTAGTAAACGCAACGGTGCGCTGATAATACGATGACTGAGTTGCAGCCGTAAATCCCGCGCTGCTGTTTGTCCTGCGCGCATGATGATAATTGTTGAAAAAATTTGCGACAGTATGACTACTACTCCAAGACTAACAAAAAGCAAAATTGTCAGATGTATATTGGATGTCGTTGCATGCAGTTCAGTATTGATTAAACCAATTAAGGCTGCACTTCCTAAGCCACTCACAATGCCCATTATTACAGCAAACAAAATACTGATTCGAGATCGCCCAATGAGATGAAAAACAATATCCATAAAATCAGAAGCCTGTTCTAGTCAAACATTTAAATAATCAAAACACACAAGCTGCGATAGGAAAGGGCTGATTGAGGTGCTTAATCATCAATAAATTGGATACCTACAAAACAAATTAATAAATACCTGATTTCCACACAAAGCTCAGTGTGAAAAATTATCTTGAGAAGACTGCTTGATTGACCCGCTGCGTTGCAAATACGACAAATAAACATCAATTAAATGCCAATCTGTTCGCGGATAATCAATGCCACTAGCCGCTAATACTTGCTCAGTATAATCCGTGTTATATTCTTTCAACACCGTACCCGATACATGATCATCAATAACTTTCTTCTGCAATATGGGGAGTAACGAATATAGTGGATGTTCGCTAGACTCTTTGACGGTTTGGGTTACATTTTCGAGCCAGTCAGCGTATGGTACTCGTTCAACTCTATACCCCAAGGTATTGATCCAATCAATCAAGTCATCGCTCATAATGGGACACCTATTACTGAAATGAAATGCTTTACCCATTGCTTGCGGTTGGCGAGAAAGATATACAATCGCTTTGCTGACATAATCAACCGGCACAATATCAAAGTGATCTTGAATTGCTGGCGCTTTACCTATCTCTATACAACCTCTAATAAGCCGGCAAAGAAAATCATTCGTATTCCATGCTCCGGTTATACTATGCCCCCCGACCGTCGCAGGTCTATGAATCGTAATTGGTAATCCACGATTGGCTGCAGTCCTAATCAACTTTTCCGCTACCCACTTACTTTGACTGTAACCATCCCCCATTTCCACAGTAGAATCCGGAAAATCATCTTCAACAAAACCACCTAAATAAGAAGGTTCCCGTGTACCGAATATCGACAAAGTAGAAACATAGTGCACAGGCTTAGTCTTTCCAGCACATGCTAATCGCAATACTTCCTGAGTTCCAATTACATTGGCTGCTTTCAAAGCTGCATAGGGTTGAGTGAAATTAACTTGTGCCCCATTGTGATAGATTGCTTCAATTTGATCCGCCAATTTGTTAAATTGCCATGGAGAGAGACCTAATGACGGTTTGGATAAATCTCCACATACCAGACTAATTCGATTCATCAAACTGGAATGGTCGATTCCATACCCGTTTAATACCTTTCGTAATTTGTCAAAGGCTTCGCCAATTGATTCCGCTCGAATCAGGCAATGTACATGAGCTGTTGTTTGTTGCAATAATTCAACTAATAAAAATGCACCAAGAAAACCGGTAGCTCCGGTTAACAATATTTCACGAGGTAGTAAATAATCGGAAACCAAATCTCCATTGGGTTGAATCGATAAATCCAGTTGCGCCTCAGCATGTAAATTCACATCACTCGATTCCTGTTCCAATAAAAATGTTTCTCTTCCTTCGATAATCTCTGCTAATTGCGCAATGGTCGGTCGCATAAAAATTACATTGACTGGTAAGTTGAGATTAAATTGTGCGTTTATTTTGAGAATTGCTTTTACAGTTAGAATTGAATGACCGCCTAATTCAAAAAAATTATCGTACACGCCGATCTGATCGATACCCAATAATTCTGACCAAATTTCAACCAATGCTTGTTCCGTGAAACTTTTGGGAGGCTGATAATTATTTGTAATAAATTGACTGACACTTCTCGATAGCAGCACATTGCGATCAATCTTGCCGTTTGGCGTCTGTGGCATCGCATCCAGAAAAATAAGAATTGAAGGAATCATATACTCAGGCAAGAGCTTTTGTAGCTTGGCCCGTACATTTTCTTCATTTGGATAGACTTTATTTATAATAGATTGCGGTACACAATATGCAAATAAACGAAGATCGCCAGGCTTGAACTCCTTTGCCAGAACCACGGCTTCACGAATTTCATCCAATTGCATCAAGCGAAACTCTATTTCACCAAGTTCTATTCTGAAGCCACGAATCTTGACTTGATTATCCACTCTCCCCAGAAAATTAAGTTGCCCATCAATTCGATAACAAGCCAAATCTCCAGTTTTATACAAACAAGACCCATCTTCTCGAAATGGGTTTGGAATAAAACGCTCCGCAGTTTGATCGGGATGATTCAGATACCCCTGAGCTATCCCTTCGCCACCGATATAAATTTCACCCTTCACTCCCCATGGTACAAGATTAAGAAATTCATCCAGCAGATAAACCTCAGCATTAGCAATGGGGTATCCAATTGAAACAACATCATCAGCATTATCTAACTCCAGTCGGCATGCAGTTGACCAGACTGTGCCCTCTGTTGGGCCATATTCATTATATAAATCAGCAGCCGGTAAAACTTCGAAATGCTTGTTAACAAGGGTTGATGGACAAGATTCTCCGGCCACTATGACAGTTCTGAGAGAAAGCAACTTCTCCCTCTTCTGCTCTAAAATTAACTGATAAAAAGAGGGTAACGTTAATAAGTGAGTTACTTGTTT
The DNA here is from genome assembly GCA_902826055.1 of uncultured Nitrosomonas sp. Lineage (GTDB taxonomy): Bacteria > Pseudomonadota > Gammaproteobacteria > Burkholderiales > Nitrosomonadaceae > Nitrosomonas. Next base: position 52,648 of record CADEDJ010000006.1, read on the forward strand.
TTCTTCAACTTCTTTAACCAAGCTTAGTGGATCCCTCAACTTCTCTTCGTGAAGTAGACATAGGCACCCACCTTGGGTTAGTGTCCAGAAAATACCAGCGACAGAACTATCAAACGCAAAAGAGGGTAACAGTAAAAAACACCCAACGGGTTTCTCATAAAAACAAAAACGAGCCGATGTGGAATGCACAACATTTCGATGACTGATTCTAACCCCTTTTGGCTTTCCAGTTGATCCGGAGGTATAGATCATATAGGCAAGATTCTGTGCAACACTAGAACGACGTAAATCCCCCTCACACTGCTTGGAAATAACATGCTTTTTATCCAATAAATCGATGACTTTAACCCTATCAGGTATCAATTGATGTGAATCACTCAGTGTCAAAATAACTTTTAATTTCGCATCGTTCACCATATAGTGAATGCGATCCTCAGGGTAATGAGGATCGATCGGTAAGTAAGCGCCACCTGCTTTGAGAATACCTAAGATGGCGACGATCATCTCTAATGAGCGCTCGATGTATATGCCCACTAGCATATCCGGCTTTACCCCTTCACCAATTAAAAAATGCGCGAGCTGATTGGCCTTATGATTTAGTTCACCATAAGTCATTTGCTGTGCCGCAAAAACCGCAGCCACGGCATGTGGATTTTTCGCAGCTTGTTCTTCGAATAAGTGATGAATGCATTGCTCGGAAGGATAATCTTTTTTGGTGTTATTCCATTCTATTAGCTGTTTCTGACGTTCTTTTTTTGGCAGAATACTTAATGTACACATCGCCGTATTAGAGTTATCAATCGCTTCAAGCAATCGTTCGAGTATGTTGTATAGGTAACTGTTAATGCGTTGAGGATCAATTGATGATTGAACCTGTGTTGTCATTTGAAAACTATCGCCAAAGTCATCGATTGACAGTGAAATCGGATAGTTACTACGTTCTTCACTTGCCAGCAGTTTAATGCCCGACCAGGCATCTTCTTTTGCGATTGTCTGAATAGCTTTTGGGGTGTGACGATAGTTAAGTAATGCTGAAAATAGAGGTGTCGGCGCAGGCACTCCGCTACAGCGCTGTGCCGTAGCAAGCGACACGTACTCATGATCAAGCAACTCTGCCAGGAGTTTATGCATTTTCCGTACGCTATCCTGTACACGCATTGCATCCACCTTGAAATGAATAGGCAGCGTATTAATGAACACACCCAACATTTGACCTCCTTCATCAAATCCTTGCATGCGTCCAAATAATAACGTACCGAATACAACTTCTCTGTTACCGGTAGTTTGTGCCAACAGTTGCGCCCAAGCAAGGTGAAATATACTTGCTGCACTTACACTTAATGAACGTGCAGTGGTATAAATTTTCTTAGCAAGTTTTTCGTCTACATCTAACGTTGCTTCTGCGATATCGACTCCATCCCCTTGTACATCCATTAAGCCAAAAGGAGCGGTCGGCTCACTCACATGTTCCAGCATTTTGCGGAAAAACAATTCATGCGCTTCAAGTTTTATGCCCATTCTTGTTCGAGCAACATAATTTCTAAAGGGAATTGCTTGTTTAAGCTCGCTTGACCGTCCCATAAGATGGATTTGCACTTCTTTTAATAACGCCTCCACGGCTTCATGGTCGAGAATCAAGTGATGAACAAGTATCAATAACAACCAGCAGTGTTGTTCGGGATCATATGCTACATGCGCGCTTAGTAACGGTGCTTTACATAACTCAAATTTGAAAGTACGCGGGTTAAATCTCTCATGCAGTTGCTTGGTAATATTTCCTAAAATTGGGTCTAATTCAATTTCAGTAACTGTGAGTGCAACCTGACGCAATACAACCTGCACCGGTGTTGATAGTTCCTCCCACACAATGGCTGTTCGTAATACATCATGCCGATTGATGGCAATTTGCAGCGCATCAATAAAATCATCTAACTTTTCATGTGTCTCAAACGACAGCAAAGAAGACAATAAATAAGGATCACCGCTTCTACTCATCATATGATGAAATAAAATTCCTTCCTGGAATGGCGTCAATGAATAAATATCTTGTATATTTCTTATACCGCCAGGTATGCGTTCTACAATATTGTTAATTTCTGATTGATTGAGCGAAACTAAAGGAAGCATTTCAGGTGTGATCTTTTCACATTGCTCAGAAATTGCATTACCGGGTACAGCAACGGTAACGGTGCGACCTTTTCTTAATGTTGCAACAAACTCAGCCAATGTACGTGTAGAAAACAAAGCACTAGCATCTGTATCAAACCCTTGCCGCCGAATGCGCTCGATTAAGCTCAATGATAAAAGTGAATGTCCACCAAGCTCGAAAAAATTGTCATTAATGCCAACTTGCTCAAGCCCAAGTGCTTCAGCCCAGAGCGATGCGATGATTTTCTCGTTTTGCGTACGCGGTGCCACAAACTGATGAGCAAATTGCGCCGAAATATCAGGCGCTGGCAGAGCATTACGATCCAATTTACCGTTCGCACTGATTGGCAAGTGATCCATAACAACAAATGCAGAAGGAATCATGTAATCAGGTAAATGCTCTTTTAGATACACTTTCAGATCATTGCACTCTAGATTCCGTGCATTTTTAGCTGCCACATAAGCAATTAATCGTTTATCTCCTAGCGTATCTTCACGTACGATTACTGCAGCATTATGTATATTCGCATATTGCAGTAATGCGGTTTCGATTTCTCCTAACTCGATCCGAAAACCTCGAATCTTGACTTGATAATCCGTGCGGCCGATATATTCGATCGCTCCATCATCACGATATCGAGCTAAATCACCAGTACGATAAAGACGCTCGCCTGTCTCAGCGAAGGGATTTGGAATAAAGCGTTCAGCCGTTAGCGCGGCGCGATTTAAATAACCACGCGCCAGCCCGATTCCTCCAATATATAGTTCACCCGCCACACCCACTGGAACCGGATGCAGGCCGGCATCAAGCAGGTAAATTTGAATATTGTCGATTGGGTGGCCTATTGGAACCGATGCGTTGCCACACTTCAGCTTACATGCCCAGAAAGTCACATCGACAGAAGCTTCAGTCGGTCCGTACAAGTTATGGAGTTTTGCAGGAATTATTTCGAGAAATTTATATTGCACTGCGACCGGCAATGCTTCCCCGCTACAAAATACCTGGCGCAATGATTGGCAAGATGATGCCTGATCTGATTCTAAAAATGCGGCAAGCATGGATGGAACGAAATGTAGCGTTGTTATTTGCGCTTGATTAATCGCTTCAATCAGACGATCACTGTCTTTGTGCGCACCAGGCGCCAGCATGATTAATCGGGCACCCACCATTAAAGGCCAGAAAAACTCCCAAACGGATACATCAAAACTAAACGGTGTTTTCTGCAGTACTTTGTCAGAATAATCTAATGCATACTGTTTCTGCATCCACGCCAATCGATTGACTACGCCTTGATGCGCTAATGCTGATCCCTTAGGCTTTCCCGTCGAACCTGACGTGTAAATGACGTAGGCTAAATTGTGCGGATGAATTCTATGTGTAGGATTTTCATCGCCAAATTGTGCAATAGCATTCGCTTCAGCCGACATATCAACCAATTTCTGATTACCTGGCAAAATATCTCGCGTAGCACTATGCACCAATATTACTGTCGGACATGCATCCGCTACCATGAAAGCTATCCGCTCTGCCGGATAATCCGGATCAATGGGCAAATATGCACCACCTGCTTTGAGGATAGCTAAAATACTAACAATCATCTCCAGTGACCGCTCAACACATAGACCTACCAATACCTCCGGACCGACACCTCTGTCTTTCAGGTAATGAGCCAATTGATTGGCTTTTTTATTGAGTTGATCATAAGTAAGCTGCTGATTTTCATAGCTGACTGCGGTGAAGTCCGGTGTTTGGTCGACTTGAGTTTCAATCAAATCATGAATACACTGCCGATCGGGGTAATCGGCTGTAGTCTGATTCCAGCGTATTAGCAATTGCTGTAATTCAGATTGACTCAGCAAGGATTTTTCATCGTACCGGTTCACCGGTTCTTCAGCGATTTCCGTCAGTGCACTGATATAGTATTCACTGATTCTCTGCAAATGCGCTTGGTCTAATCTTGCTTGATCACCCTGCAATGTAAGTTCGATGACATCCGTCTCGACTTCCAAACTAAATGTAACTTCCAAAGCAAAATTAGGTTGAATTGGATTATTCCATTCAATGATTTTGACTTGATCAGAATTTACATAATCTTTTCCGTTGTGGTAATGCAAGTAATTGAATGTCGTATCAAAAATTCTATTTCCGCCATGCAGCTTCTGTAAGTTTGCCAATGGATAATAACGGGCTTTCAACATTCTTTGCTCCATCCTAAAAACCTGATGGATCAAAGCACCCCATGTTCCTCCGGATAACTGAATGACCAACGGGAGCGTGTTCAAAAACACACCCAATACTTGATCACTTCCTAATTCTTCAGGACGCACACTCGTAACAAGGCCAGTCGTAATTTTTGTTTCACCATACAAAAGACTGAGTATTCGTAGATGTACTGCTAGTAATACACTTTTGAGCGGTATCGATTGCGATTGCGCAAACTGCTTCAATTTCTGAGACAACTCGGCTGTTAGTCGCAATTCAACCTCAGGCCAATTTTGCGCCATAGGCTTAACGGCATTGGATACTTGGATCAGATGAGGAAAACTGCTCAGGGTGGCACCGTCCAACCAGCGGCTCCAGAATTCTTGATCACTCTTGGATTGCAACGCGTTTTGCTCGCGTATCACAAGATCACGCATAGCGTTTGGTAGCGGGCTGACTGCAATGACCTTATTGTGTTGAACAGCAAAATGTTGTTGAAAAATCTCGATTAACAGCGAAACCAGGCTCCAACCATCGAGAATTGCATGATGCGCTGCAATTGAGAACTGAAGTTCACTATCTTCCAAATAATACACCGAGAATTTAATCAATGGCAATTTTGTAACATCAAAATAGTCTTGGTTTAATTTCCGTATATGGGTTTTTAGAATTTGTTCTTGTTGTGATGGCGGCAAACCGCGAAGATCTTCAGTTATTAGAGAAATAACGCCCTGCCGATGTACTAATTGCAGAGGCTTACTGAAACCGCCTAAATCAAAAGTTGTACGTAAAATTGCATGACGTGAAAAGATTTGTTCCAATGCTGCTTGTAAGCATCCTGGATCAAGTGCACATTTCAATTTGATATTATCGATCACATGGTATGCACCCAATTCCTGCTGACTGTGAAAAATCATGCCTGCTTGCATTGCAGTCAGTGGATACGCATCTTCGATATCTCCAGGAAGATTCGATTTATCTTCGGCCGGAATAAGTGCATATGGGCTCAGTGATGTTACTGGTGCTGAATCTAATGTATCTTGAGTTAAATTCTGACCAAGCGAGCGAATTGTGCCGCATCGATAAAGTTGATCCATCGGGAGCGTAATTCCTTGCTCTTTTGCGAGACCAACCACTTGAATACCGCGAATTGAATCGCCACCCAGCGTAAAAAAATTGTCATCAATTCCGATACGTTCCAACCGTAAAACTTTTTCCCAAATTTGGCATAAAATCTGTTCGATTGGGTTACGAGGCGCTACATATTGATTAGCCATTTGATTACAAATATCCGGTTCCGGCAAGGCCTTGTGGTTTACTTTACCATTCGCAGTTAATGGCAAGGTATCTAAAAACACAAAAGCAGCAGGCACCATATAATCCGGCAAGCATTTCTGAAGATACGTTCGTAGACTATCAATTCTCGTATCCAGCTCACCGGCCTCGTCACTTGCTATATAAGCGATTAGCCGTTTCTCACCTTCAGCATTTTCGCGAGCAACAACTGCTGATTCTCGGACCCAAGGATGTTGTGACAGTAAATTCTCAATTTCCCCTAACTCAATACGAAAACCTCTGATTTTTACTTGCTGGTCGATACGTCCGAGATATTCAATATCGCCACCGTCTCGGTAACATGCCAAATCACCGGTTCGGTACAATCTCTGACCATCGCGACTACTGAAAGGATGTGGAATAAACCGGTCTGCGGTTAAATCGGCCCGATTGAGATAGCCTCGCGCTAAACCAGCGCCCCCGATATAAAGTTCTCCTGCAACACCGACGGGAACAGGATTATGCTGTTGATCGAGAATAAACGCTTGTAAATCGGAAATTGGATGTCCTATCGTACTACATCCGGAGTTTTCTGCATCAACCTGAGAAAGTGGTGCCCGTGTTACATGAACAGTAGTTTCCGTGATGCCATACATATTCACTAACTGCGGCTTTATATCCCCATGACGCTCAAACCACTTTTGAAGTTTGCCGAGTTCGAGTGCTTCTCCACCAAATATGATCAGGCGCAATGCAAGCGGTATCTGCATCAAGGCATATTTATCAACATGATCCAATTGATAAAAACTGGTGGGTGTCTGATTGAGTACGGTAACACCCTGCTGTTGCAATAATTGATGAAAAGCTTCGGGCGAGTGCTTGATCCGATCCGGCACAACAATTAATCGTCCGCCATATAATAATGCGCCCCAAATTTCCCATACAGAGAAATCAAAAGCATAAGAGTGAAACAAGGTCCAAACATCTTCATTGTTAAAATGATATTCTTGCTCAGTAATTGCAAACAGTCGCCTAACATTGTGATGTGTAACCATTACTCCTTTAGGTCTACCGGTTGAACCCGAGGTATAAATGACGTAAGCAAGATTGTTGGCCGCGGCAGTTGAAATCGGATTGCTATCAAAATAATCAGTTTCAGCCGCTAAATTATGATCCAAACTGAGTTTCTCAGGCGCATCAGGCAGCAATTCCATGAACTCACTCTGCGTCACAATCACCTGTGGCTTGGCATCGTCAATCATAAAAGCGATACGCTCTTGTGGGTAACTAGGATCAATCGGCAAATAAGCACCACCTGCTTTAAGTACACCTAAAATACCGATAATCATTTCCACGGAGCGTGGCAAAAATAATCCGACCAATACTTCCGAGCAGATTCCTTTCGCACGTAGACTATGCGCAATCTGATTGGCATGGGCATTAAGTTCGCTATACGTAAGCTGTCTATCCTCAAAAACAACCGCAATCGCGTTCGAATTTTTTCTTACCTGCTGCTCAAATAATTCGTGAATGCATTGGTCCTGCAAACAATCCGTCTTGATCCTATTCCATTCAACTAATAGTTGTTCTTGTTCAGATTCTGGCAGTACATTAATAGTACATACCGCTTTCTGCGGATTTGCGGTTAATGCGTCGACCAAACCTGTTAGTGCAGTTTGCATATACCGCATGATGCGCTGCGGTTCGATCGGAGATTGCACTTGCATCGTCAAGCCAAAAGCTGTCCCATAATCGTCAATAGATAGTGTCAATGGATAATTGGTACGTTCATCCTCATTAAGCACTTCGATGCCCATACTTTTCCACAGTGACGCAGTTGTTTCGGAAACATCATTTACTGCAGCGGTACTATGACGATAATTTAGCAAAGCCGAGAATAAAGGGGCGGGCGGCGGAACCGCGCTACACCGCTGAGCAAGCGATAACGAAGCATGTTCATGACGCATCAAATCAGCCAATAGTTGATGCATTTTTCGCACACCGGTTGTAACTGTGATTGCATTGACGTCAAAACGAACAGGTAACGTATTGATAAACATACCCAGCATTCGGTCGGCGTCAGCAACATTTTGTGTACGGCCAAATAAAACTGTGCCGAACACCACGGTTTCCTTAGCAGAAATTAGAGACAATACTTGTGCCCAAGCCAAATGAAATATGCTCGCAGCACTTACGCCTATTAATTTTGCACATGCACGTATACGTTGATTCAAATTAGCTTCCAAATCAACTTTAGCTTCAACAACTTCTGAACCATCTCCCTGAATATTAAGCAATCCAAAAGGGGCGGTCGGCTCATCAACATTACCCAATAGCTGGGTAAAAAAAGCTTCGTGCTCTTCGGATTTAATTCCGAAACGTGTTTGGGCCACAAAATTTCTGAAGGGAAGTGGAAGTGGAAGTTGTTCAGATCGATTCAATAAATGAATACTCACTTCTTTAAGAACAGTTTCCATGGCTACATGATCAAGCGCCAAGTGATGTTCTAATATCAATAAAATCCAGCGATTCTTATACTCATCCCAAGTCAGATAACCTTGCATTAATGGTGCTTGACGAATATCGATCCTGAAATGCTCAGAATCGAATTTCTTTCGTAATTGCTCGGCTGGATCACCTAATATTGGATCAAAAGTTACTTCTGTAATGGGCAGAACTACTTCACGCAACACAACTTGTACCGGCACAGACAATTCTTCCCAAAGAATTGCCGTACGTAAAATGTCGTGCCGATTAATGACAGCTTGAACTGCGCTCAAGAAACAATCCACCTGGTAGCGATCCTCAAATGCCATCAAAGAAGATAGTACATAAGGATCACCATCTCGAGTGATCAAATGATGAAAAAGAATGCCTTCCTGAAAAGGAGTTAACGGATAAATATCTTGGACGTTTCTCGCACCGCCCGGAACATGTTGGATAATGCTATCGACTTCACTTTGTTTTAGTGTAATTAAAGGCAGCATTTCCGGTGTAATACGTTCACAACATGGCGGTATCAAATTATCAGGTATGTCTACAACGCGGTTCTTATTCAACCCTGCAGCAAATTCCTGCAATGTTTGGCAAATAAAAAGCGATCGCACTTCAGCATGTAATCCTTGGCGGCGCATCCGTTCAATTACCGTCATCGCCAATAAGGAATGACCGCCGAGCTGGAAGAAGTTGTCGTGGATGCCGATTTGATCTATTCCCAGGACTTCTGCCCAAATGATTGCAATCTTTTCTTCGATCTCATTGCGCGGTGCCACATACTGATCAATCATGCGGCCATCAATAGTCGGCTCCGGTAACGCCTTGCGGTCGATCTTGCCATTAGCGTTCAATGGCATCTCATCCAATAGAACAATGATTGATGGAATCATGTAATCAACCAGGTATGCTTTAAGATAGCTGTGCAGTTCTGTAATTCCTAATTGCGCTTCATTACCCACCACATAAGCCACCAAACGTTGCGCGTCCGGTATCCTTTCTTCCCGCGCAACCACCACTGCTTGTCTGATATCGGGATGCTGTAACAGCGCGGCTTCTATCTCTCCTAACTCAATACGCAATCCCCGGATCTTCACCTGATGATCGCTGCGGCCTAAGTGTTCAATGTTTCCATCTAATAGATAGCGCACCACGTCACCCGTCTTGTATAGACGCTCTCCCGGCTGGTGACTGAATGGGCTAGGAACAAAACGCTCTGCAGTTAATTCCGGCCGATTAAAGTATCCCCTCGCCACCCCTGCTCCACCAATATAAAGCTCACCAGCAACGCCGATCGGAACGGGATTTAGCCACCGATCCAAAACATAGGAACGGGTGTTGGCGAATTGTTGCCCGATCGGAACCAGTTCTTGAGTCAACACTTTTACCGGCGGGGATTCAAAATATGTACTATCTATCGTCGTTTCTGTTAATCCATAGGAATTGACCAGGCGCGTCGTTTGGGCGCATAGTTTTGAAAATTGCTTGTACTCCTCCATATACCAACGATCAGAACCGCAAATCAGCAGGCGCATAAAGTCCAAACGGCACTGCGTGTCATGCAGATAATCCACTAATGCGCGCAGCACGGCCGGTACAAATTCAGCAACCGTGATAGGCTCACTTTGCATCACTGCATACAGCCGATCCGGCTGTAACAGCGTTTCCCGCGGGCATATCACCAGTTTTCCCCCTGAGCACAACGCCCGTATCCAATCGCCTGCAAACACATCAAAGGTATAACGCGCCATTTGAAGATGCACATCACTGACACCTAATTCATAAGCTTCTTGCCAGGCATAGTATTGGTTGATCAAATTGCCGTGTGTTACCCCCACACCTTTAGGAATACCTGTTGTACCCGAGGTATACAGCATGTACGCCAATTGTTGTGGATTCAACGCAATGTTTGCAGGAGTCTCGGTTGAATATTCGGCACTTATCTCTTGGTCCAGGTAAAGGGTGTGATAGCGTTCCGGTATCTTCCCGGTTAACGTCGATGAAGTCAGTACCCACTCTACTCCTGCATCCTGCAAAATCAGTCGCAGCTTTCCTTCCGGTAACTCCGGTTCAATTGGTAAGTAAGCGCCTCCTGCCTTGAGAATACCGAGTATGCCCACTATCATTTCCAGCGAGCGTTCAATGCAGATGCCAACCAAAACTTCCGGCCCAATTCCCTGGCTGCGCAGAAAGTGCGCTAATCGATTGGCTTTTTGGTTGAGCGCTTCATAACTCAGTTGCTTGTCTTCAAAAACTAGCGCTACTGCATCAGGGTGCTTCGTGACTTGCTCTTCAAATAGTTGATGGATGCATTGCCCGACGGGATAGGCCACTTCATTACCGCTCCATTCAATTAACAGTTGATTGCGTTCCACTGTCGTCAACAGCGGCAATTCACTGATCAGTTGATTCGGATCGATCGTAATGCTTTCCAGCAGTAGGCCAAAGTGCTCGGCAAATCTTTCGATGGTCGGGCGATCGAATAGGTCTGTATTGTAGCTATACTGAATCTCCAGGCCGCGCCCGCTTTCAGTGATCTCCAGATCTAAATCAAATTTCGAGGTACCAACTTCCATTACCTCGGGAATAATCTTTAATCCTTCGATTTCCAGCGTCGTTTCCGGTGTATTCTGTAACGCCAGCATGACCTGGAACAATGGGTTGTGACTCATGTCACGTACTGGCGATAATTCTTCAACCAGCTTCTCAAACGGTAGATCTTGGTGCGCTTGTGCACCCAGGCAAACTTCTTTGACTCGCTTGAGCAGTGCTATAAAAGTTGGGTTACCTGATAAATCCGTTCGCAATACCAGTGTATTGATAAAAAAACCAATCAATCCTTCGATTTCCAGCCGGTTACGATTGGCAATGGGTGTGCCTACACATAAATCATCTTGACCACTGTAGCGGGATAGCAAAATGTTAAACGCAGCCAGCAGCACCATGAATAACGTGGCGTCCTGCTGCCGCCCAAGTTGCTTTAATTGCTCGGTTACAGATAGTGGAATGGTGGTATATAAGGTCGCACCCCGGTAGCTTTGTACCACCGGCCGGGGATAATCGGTCGGCAGCTCGAGAATTGCCGGCGCTCCGGCCAGGTGTTGTTTCCAATAATTGACTTGCTGTTCCAGCCGTTCGCCTTGCAACCACTTGCGTTGCCAGATCGCATAATCGGCATATTGAACTGTCAGTTCCGGTAATGGTGAAGCACGTCCCGCCCGGTAGGCTTCATACAGCGCGATGAATTCCCGAATCAGGATCGCTGTCGACCAGCCATCGGAGACTATGTGGTGCAAGGTAAATAACAAAATGTGTTCGGCTTCTTCCGGGGGTGACGATTCTCGCAGAAAAAGCAAAGTCGCTCTAACCAACGGCCCTAGCAATAGATCAAAAGGTTGCTGGATATCTTCTTCCAAATACCGTCGAATTTCCGATTCACGCCGTCCGTCCGTTAAATCCCTTAAATCGACCCCCTTGATCTCCACATGCAATGACGATGCAATGACCTGCTCCGCCTTGCCATCCACTGCATTAAATGTCGTCCTCAATACTTCATGACGGCGGATAATCTCGTTTATACTCCTCTCCAAAACCTCTACATCCAACTCCCCTACCAGGCGTACCACACCCGGCATGTTATAAAACGTCCCGCCCGGCTCAAATTGATCCAAAAACCATAACCGCTCCTGCGAATAGGATAAGGGTAAGTTACTATCACGCGGATAAGTCCGTAAAACATCATTCTCATCTGTATCAATTTGACGTAAGTACTCAATCAACTTCAATTTATGCGTTTGTAGACCGATTTTAAGTTCCGGAGTCATTGCATGCGGAGGAGCCTTTCCTCGAAGATCGCCATTCTCCAAGTATAAATAGATATTTCTTTGTTTTAACTCCGTTAAGAGATCAACTAAATTCATACCGCATCTCCCGATTGTCTATTAGCTGCTACACTTGTCCGCTGCGTATTCACTTTTAGTTTATAAATCCGCCGCTTCTGTATCCAACGTATTACTCCCGTAAAATAAATGATGGGGCACGCAAGACCGCAAAGAAAAATAAGAATACGCCCCATCCAGCCGAATGCATTGCCAGAGTGCAATGGCCATTGCCAATCCAAAAATGTCTCTCCGGCGCTACGGCGTGTATCAGGTGCACGTACATCCAAAACTTCACCGCTATATTGATCGATTGCAATATGCCGCTCGCACCAAAAAGTGCTTAATCCGGGAATATTTTTTTGTGTAATTACATAAACCCCTGTATCGCTATCCGGTACGGAAATACTCTTCAATTCTCCATCTGGAAATTGATCTGCCGCAATAGTCCAAGCCTGATCGGCTCGGATTGGTTTCATTGCAGCAGATGAAATCGAAACAAGGTGATGCGGCGAATCGCGAGTAGCGGGAGAAAATTGTTGCGTAACCCAAACAAAGGGGTCATTTAGATTCATGTACACGCCGGATAAAAGCAATGCACCCAATACCACACAGAAATAACAAGAGAAAGTTTTGTGTAAATCGAAATTTAATCGTATCGAGCCAGCATTCCATTTAATCGTCAATGCCTTACGCCATTGCCCTGTTTTCGGCCACCAAACAATTAACCCAGTCGTCAATGAAATCAACAAAAGTAAAGCAATGATGGCTACCAACACAATACCATTGCTTCCTAACAGCAAACTGAAATGAAGTTGAAAAATAAAATCAATCAGATAATCGGGGAACCATTCATCTTCGCTGTAGCTTCTAACACCGGTTACCTTTGCTTGATAAGGATTAACAAAAATGCGTTGCCAATCTCCAGATTCCTGATCAGCATAGATTGCAAATACACCTTCTTTATTGCGCGGCCCATAAATCATAGAAATGCTACTGTTTTGAGCAGCGACCTGGTCAGCCGCATGAATGATTTGATCAATCGGATAAGGTATGGATTTACCGTCATCCGCAACATATCGGGGCACTGACACTGTCAACAGATCAGGATTCAACCATTCGTCAATTTCTTGGAAAAAAACCAAAATGCTGCCGGTTAAGCCGAGTATGACTAAAAATGCACCAATCCACAGCCCCAGATAAAAATGAATATCGAGCCATAACTGACGCCAAACCTGCTTACGCTTATTGTCAACGGTGGAATAATTTTTCATGCAATTGATTGGTAATACATGCTTTTTTAAAAGCTCTGATTGAATCAAACTTATCGATAAAGCTCATATGGCAATATCTTCATACTCCAGATCATGATCATAAATGCTATTCATTTCTTTCCACTGAAGAGCTCCAATTGCTTCTGCTAACGATGCAATGGTGGCTGATTCAAAAACTTCACGAAGCGGTAGCTTGATTCCAAATTGCTTGTAAAGCCGGGATATGATCTGAACCGCCAATAAGGAATGACCGCCGAGCTGGAAGAAGTTGTCGTGGATGCCGATTTGATCTATTCCCAGGACTTCTGCCCAAATGATTGCAATCTTTTCTTCGATCTCATTGCGCGGTGCCACATACTGATCAATCATGCGGCCATCAATAGTCGGCTCCGGTAACGCCTTGCGGTCGATCTTGCCATTAGCGTTCAATGGCATCTCATCCAATAGAACAATGATTGATGGAATCATGTAATCAACCAGGTATGCTTTAAGATAGCTGTGCAGTTCTGTAATTCCTAATTGCGCTTCATTACCCACCACATAAGCCACCAAACGTTGCGCGTCCGGTATCCTTTCTTCCCGCGCAACCACCACTGCTTGTCTGATATCGGGATGCTGTAACAGCGCGGCTTCTATCTCTCCTAACTCAATACGCAATCCCCGGATCTTCACCTGATGATCGCTGCGGCCTAAGTGTTCAATGTTTCCATCTAATAGATAGCGCACCACGTCACCCGTCTTGTATAGACGCTCTCCCGGCTGGTGACTGAATGGGCTAGGAACAAAACGCTCTGCAGTTAATTCCGGCCGATTAAAGTATCCCCTCGCCACCCCTGCTCCACCAATATAAAGCTCACCAGCAACGCCGATCGGAACGGGATTTAGCCACCGATCCAAAACATAGGAACGGGTGTTGGCGAATTGTTGCCCGATCGGAACCAGTTCTTGAGTCAACACTTTTACCGGCGGGGATTCAAAATATGTACTATCTATCGTCGTTTCTGTTAATCCATAGGAATTGACCAGGCGCGTCGTTTGGGCGCATAGTTTTGAAAATTGCTTGTACTCCTCCATATACCAACGATCAGAACCGCAAATCAGCAGGCGCATAAAGTCCAAACGGCACTGCGTGTCATGCAGATAATCCACTAATGCGCGCAGCACGGCCGGTACAAATTCAGCAACCGTGATAGGCTCACTTTGCATCACTGCATACAGCCGATCCGGCTGTAACAGCGTTTCCCGCGGGCATATCACCAGTTTTCCCCCTGAGCACAACGCCCGTATCCAATCGCCTGCAAACACATCAAAGGTATAACGCGCCATTTGAAGATGCACATCACTGACACCTAATTCATAAGCTTCTTGCCAGGCATAGTATTGGTTGATCAAATTGCCGTGTGTTACCCCCACACCTTTAGGAATACCTGTTGTACCCGAGGTATACAGCATGTACGCCAATTGTTGTGGATTCAACGCAATGTTTGCAGGAGTCTCGGTTGAATATTCGGCACTTATCTCTTGGTCCAGGTAAAGGGTGTGATAGCGTTCCGGTATCTTCCCGGTTAACGTCGATGAAGTCAGTACCCACTCTACTCCTGCATCCTGCAAAATCAGTCGCAGCTTTCCTTCCGGTAACTCCGGTTCAATTGGTAAGTAAGCGCCTCCTGCCTTGAGAATACCGAGTATGCCCACTATCATTTCCAGCGAGCGTTCAATGCAGATGCCAACCAAAACTTCCGGCCCAATTCCCTGGCTGCGCAGAAAGTGCGCTAATCGATTGGCTTTTTGGTTGAGCGCTTCATAACTCAGTTGCTTGTCTTCAAAAACTAGCGCTACTGCATCAGGGTGCTTCGTGACTTGCTCTTCAAATAGTTGATGGATGCATTGCCCGACGGGATAGGCCACTTCATTACCGCTCCATTCAATTAACAGTTGATTGCGTTCCACTGTCGTCAACAGCGGCAATTCACTGATCAGTTGATTCGGATCGATCGTAATGCTTTCCAGCAGTAGGCCAAAGTGCTCGGCAAATCTTTCGATGGTCGGGCGATCGAATAGGTCTGTATTGTAGCTATACTGAATCTCCAGGCCGCGCCCGCTTTCAGTGATCTCCAGATCTAAATCAAATTTCGAGGTACCAACTTCCATTACCTCGGGAATAATCTTTAATCCTTCGATTTCCAGCGTCGTTTCCGGTGTATTCTGTAACGCCAGCATGACCTGGAACAATGGGTTGTGACTCATGTCACGTACTGGCGATAATTCTTCAACCAGCTTCTCAAACGGTAGATCTTGGTGCGCTTGTGCACCCAGGCAAACTTCTTTGACTCGCTTGAGCAGTGCTATAAAAGTTGGGTTACCTGATAAATCCGTTCGCAATACCAGTGTATTGATAAAAAAACCAATCAATCCTTCGATTTCCAGCCGGTTACGATTGGCAATGGGTGTGCCTACACATAAATCATCTTGACCACTGTAGCGGGATAGCAAAATGTTAAACGCAGCCAGCAGCACCATGAATAACGTGGCGTCCTGCTGCCGCCCAAGTTGCTTTAATTGCTCGGTTACAGATAGTGGAATGGTGGTATATAAGGTCGCACCCCGGTAGCTTTGTACCACCGGCCGGGGATAATCGGTCGGCAGCTCGAGAATTGCCGGCGCTCCGGCCAGGTGTTGTTTCCAATAATTGACTTGCTGTTCCAGCCGTTCGCCTTGCAACCACTTGCGTTGCCAGATCGCATAATCGGCATATTGAACTGTCAGTTCCGGTAATGGTGAAGCACGTCCCGCCCGGTAGGCTTCATACAGCGCGATGAATTCCCGAATCAGGATCGCTGTCGACCAGCCATCGGAGACTATGTGGTGCAAGGTAAATAACAAAATGTGTTCGGCTTCTTCCGGGGGTGACGATTCTCGCAGAAAAAGCAAAGTCGCTCTAACCAACGGCCCTAGCAATAGATCAAAAGGTTGCTGGATATCTTCTTCCAAATACCGTCGAATTTCCGATTCACGCCGTCCGTCCGTTAAATCCCTTAAATCGACCCCCTTGATCTCCACATGCAATGACGATGCAATGACCTGCTCCGCCTTGCCATCCACTGCATTAAATGTCGTCCTCAATACTTCATGACGGCGGATAATCTCGTTTATACTCCTCTCCAAAACCTCTACATCCAACTCCCCTACCAGGCGTACCACACCCGGCATGTTATAAAACGTCCCGCCCGGCTCAAATTGATCCAAAAACCATAACCGCTCCTGCGAATAGGATAAGGGGAGAAGCTGATCTCTTGACACATTCTCCAGTTGAATAATCTCAATCGCTTTATCTTCCGCTTTGACATGATCAATCTCGCGTGCAAAATCTCTCAAAACAGGCTTTTCAAAAATAATATGCAGGGGAAGCTCAATTGCAAAAACATCATACACACGAGAGATCACCTGAATAACCAACAATGAGTGGCCACCCAATTCGAAGAAATTGTCCTGGATATCGATTCGCTGCAGACCAAGCACTTCACACCAGATATCAGCCACCATTTTTTCAGTAGGCATCTGAAATTCAACGGGCTGATCGGCAGATTGAATATGGCTCTCAGGAGCTGGTAAAGATTTACGGTCTACTTTTCCATTCGAACTGAGGGGTAATTTATCCAAAAACACTACTGCTGCAGGAACCATATAATCGGGTAATTTTTCTGCCAAGTATGATCGTATATCCCTGCCATTTAATTCCGAACTATTGCCTACAATATAGGCAACTAAGCGTTTATCACCAGGACTATCTTCACGAGCAATTACTACCGCTCCAGCAATATCAGCATGCTGCAGCAACATCGATTCGATTTCTTCCAGTTCAATTCGGAATCCACGAATCTTTACCTGATGATCAGCGCGACCCACATATTCAATTTCACCATCATCGCGATATCTCGCCAAATCTCCAGTTCGGTATAGACGATTACCAGACTCATCAAATGGATCTGGAAGATAACGATCTCCAGTATTATCCATTCGATTGAGATAGCCACGGGCCACGCCCTCTCCGCCAATATATAATTCGCCTATTGCACCCACGGGTACAGGATTTAAGAAAATATCGAGCAGATAAATTTTTGTATTTGCGATCGGACGACCAATAGGTACAACAAAATGATCGTCTATTTCACATTTATAGACACTGCTCCATACCGTGGTTTCAGTCGGCCCATATTCATTAAACAGTTGCACATGTGGCAATTTGTCATGTTTCAGCTCAACTACAGTTTTTTTGCAGGATTCGCCGGCTACAATGATTTGCTTGAGGCTTTTCCCGGTTTCAACCGATATCTGATGCAATACCATTTCACACACTGAAGGTACTGCAAGCATATGGGAAATTTCTTGAGTGGCAATGAGGTGGACGAGCTCTGTTGGATCCAATACAGCCATTTCCGATGACAGCACCAATCGCCCGCCCTGGCATAAAGTGCCAAATATACCGGCCACTGAACTGTCAAATGCAATGGAAGATAATAATAAGAAACTTGTGATGGGCACTTGATAATAATTCAGCCGGGCAAGTGTAGAATGAATAACATTATGATGAGTAACACCCACGCCTTTAGGCTTACCAGTTGATCCAGAGGTATAAATCACATAAGCAAGATTATGCGGGGAAATTACATGCTCCAGATTTTTAGTACTCTCCGATTCGATTTCGCTATGCTGAGTATCTAAGCAAAACCTTTCCGCATTAATTGGCAGTGACCCCTGCAAGGATTCTTGCGTCAATATGATGTTGGGTTTAGCATCCTGCAATATTTGTTCAATTCGTTCAACAGGATAACGAGAATCAATCGGAACATAAGCGGCACCTGCTTTTAGTACGGCTAACAATGCCATAATCATTTCAATCGAGCGCTCGATATAAATTCCGACCAATGCTTCCGGTCCGGCAACCCGATTATGTAGATAATGCGCGAGCTGATTAGCATTCGAGTTAAGCACATGATAAGTAATTGATTTATCATCGAATGCCAAAGCCACTCTATGAGGTTGCCACGCTACTTGCTGCTCAAACAATCGATGAATCGCTTGATAATGAGGAAGCACAGCTTTGGTTGCATTCCAGTAAATAAGCAATTGCTCGCGCTCTTTTTTGTGCAAAATCGATATTGCTGATAAAGGTTTATCAGCATTTGCACAAATTCTTTCTAAGAAAACTTGAAAGTTGACTGCCCAACGCGCAATTGTGTTTTCCTTAAATAACTCCGTGTTGTATTCAAACCAACCGCTCAAACTCCCATTCTTTTCTCTAATATCCAGCGTTAAATCAAATTTTGAATTTCCTGTTTCTATCTCAATTTCAGTCAATTCCACACCAGACATGACAGGTAAATTTTCCGCAATGGTATGATTAAGAAATACCTGAAACAGCGGGTTATGATTGAGATTTCGTTCCGGAGCCAACTCTTCAACCAATTTCTCAAACGGTATATCTTGATGGTCTTGTGCTTCTAAACAAGCTTTCTTTACCCGTTGTATAAGCTCAGAGAATGTTGGGTTAGCCGACAAATTAACGCGTAATACCAGCGTATTGGCAAAGAAACCGATTAACCCTTGTAACTCTGCACGTGGCCGGTTTGCTATCGGATAGCCAATGCAAATATCAAACTGATTGGTATAACGACTCAAAAGCACTGCATAGGAAGCAGCTAATACCATGAATACAGTTACGTTTTCACGCTTACACAAGTGATTTAAAGCCCTAGCAATCTCTTGCGATAAGCAAAAGCGGTGTTTTGATCCACGGTGTTTTAGTTTTTTGGGCCGAGCAAAATCCGTGGGCAATTCAAGCAACGGCAGCCTGCCCCCTAATTGCTTTCTCCAATAAGTAAGCTGCTTATCCAATATCGAGTCTTGTAGCCACTCACGGTGCCAGCACGCATAATCACCATATTGAATCGGGAGTTCAGGCAAAGGAGATAATTGACCATTACAACGGGCATTGTAAATTATGTTTAATTCATGCACTAAAATCTTGATTGACCAGCCATCGGCAATAATATGGTGCAACCCAACGAACAAAATATGTTTCTCAGGTGCAAGTTGGCGTAACGAAAATCGAATTAATGGATTAACGCTTAAATCAAACGGCCGTTTAGTCTCGTTAACCAGCCATTGCTGCGTTCTTGCGATTTGTTCATGAGCAGACAGTTCTTTGAAATTCTCGCAGCTCAATTCAATCAGTAATTCGGGCAAGACACTTTGCTGGATATTTCCGTTTATACTCGTAAAACGGGTTCTGAGGATCTCATGCCTCTTTACAATTTCTTCTAAACTTTGCTTAAGTGCATAGGTGTCAAGTTTACCGGCAAGTGCAACCGCACCCGCTTCATTATAAACCGCAGTATCCGACCCTAACTGCGACAGAAACCACAAGCGCTCTTGGGCATACGATAAGGGAATTGTTTTTTGTGCATTTGTACGTTTAGGAATCTTTTTATCCTTCTGCGACTCAATTTTTTTTAAACGTGACAGCAGTATTGCGCGTTTTTCTTCTGATAAATTGGCTATGCGATCGGATAATCGGCTATTACTGCCTACTGAATTCTCTGAAGTCATGGAATCTCCTAATTATCTTTATTAATACTCAAATAAAGATCTTTCTTGCCATACAGCATCTGCGCTTGCATCAAACCATTTACGCTAACTTCAGCAATGAGCTGATTGATTTCTTGCATATAAGGATCATCCTCAGCAGGAATTAAGGCCATGAAATACTTCAGCCAAGGCTCCCGACCTAATGCATAAACATAGACACGTTGTGCACGTACGGTTCGAAGTAACGCAAGCGCAGATTGTGCATTATTGGCATGTGATCGGCGCGATTGATCATGAGTACGCTCCGGTTTGGTGGGTAATAACGGTGAATATACCCAGGACAGAGGCGCGCCAATACATTCCATCCCGATAAATACAGTGGAAATTGATCCTAAAATATTTGTTACATGCTCATACAAATGTTGATCGAGGCAGCAAGAATCTGCAGCGAATAAAATCTGTTCACCACCAAAGCCAATTACATAACCTGATTTTGCATGAAGTAGATCGCAATGCTCCCCAAGAAAAGGTATCGCAGTAATTTTCACTCCCAAAAATGAGAGTGAATCAAGTGCATCCAGTTCTTGGACATTGCTGAATCCCAGTCTGTGAGCAAGCTGTTTAAGAGAAATATCTCCATAAAAAATGCCGGAGCTTCTAGGCACCACGACAGTCCCAATTCTATGCCTCAAGCGTAACAGAGACTCGAACACAAAATGATCGTGATGCCCATGTGTGATCAACACATAATCAATTCTTTCAGGTAAGTCCCTGAAGGTAAACCGCTCAACTTCGCTTTGTTGGGGGGAAACTGAAATAAACGGATCGGTAAGAATCGATACGCCATTTGCTTCAAACAATACGCTGGCATGACCGAAGTAACGCAAACGCGCCCCAGCGCCATTCCAGGGCTTAGCAAATACCGGTTGATTTACAGACAGAAACTGCAATAGCCGCGATTCATCGGTAACTGACAAGGATAATAAATCACGGATGGTGTTCAATGGTTGTGGCTGGATATCGAGTTTAAATAACTCATCAACTTTCGAACTATCAAAAGGTATATGCCATTCGATATCATTGGCATCCATCAAACGTGGCGTGCTCATGTAGTACGGACGAGCATCGTCATGTATTAGAGAGCTTAAGCGGAAAGATTGCGATGCTTTTTTATAATATGAACTTTCATAAAAAAGGCTCTCAATACACCTTACTATAGGGTGGTTGTGATAGTCATAACCCAGTTCGACAAGACCACGCAAGGATTCAGGAATGTGGTTATAAAATATTTCAATACACTGGCCTGTGGCTGCTTGTATGAGTTTATTCTGGAAATCGATTAGATCACGTCCAAGTTTCAATAAATCCATGTGATTCTGTTCGATATCCTCCAATAACCTATTAATTTCTTTCATCCTTTCCTGCGGGACATCAACAAATGGCCCTCCCAAAAGCTTGGGATTACGACATGATTTCACATGGAAGCTCGGATTCTTGAGGTAGGAAGTCAGCACTTCCTTCTGATAATTTAAAAGATGCAAACCATATAGCACTGGAGAAAAGTTATGTGGCCACGCGATCCACCGATCAATCAATGGTTCGACAATAACATTTTCCGCCAAATGATAAAGTTGCCGTTCACTCATGCGACCACCGTGCGCTTGCAATTTCCCGGTCATCAATAAATCCGGTTTCATCTGGGAGCTGTTCGAGCTCATCCAACAAAGACTCAATTAACGTTTGATCCTGCCCTTCAATCTGAAGCTGTGCTACCAAATATGCCAATTGCGAAATGGTTGGCGCTTCAAAAATTTTGGCAACAGGTAAAATAATATTGAATTCGTTCTGAATCCAAACCATCACTCGAATGGCTGACATGGAATGTCCGCCTAAATCAAAAAAATTGTCGTGAATACCCAATGGATGCTCGATATTAAGCACTACTTTCCAGATCTCTCGAATGCTTTTCTCAATGGAATTAGTCGGCTCCACCAGGTTATAGGTAATTGCCGGTGATATATTTTCGATTATTGGAAAACTTGTTCGATTCAGCTTACCGTTAGGCAGTCGTGGTAATTTCTTCATAAAAATAAAGACTGACGGCACCATAAAATCTGGCAAACTTTTTTTGAGAAACTGCTGGAGATATTGATTACACAGAAAATTCCCAGCTACTCCTTTATCGGACCCTGACAAGCAAGCTAATAAGTCTTTGGTGAGAAGATTAGAATCAAAGCCTGTGCTAGGAAAACGAACATGATCCAAGAATTGAGCTGAATCGACGCTAAGGTATGCAATCAACCGTTTGTCACGGGAAAAATTTTCATGAACTAACACTACAGCCTCTTTTACACCCAGATGTTGTTGCAGCTTTGCTTCGATTTCTCCGAGCTCGATGCGAAAACCCCGAATTTTGACTTGATGGTCAATACGCCCTAGAAACTCAATACTTCCATCAGGGCGATACCTCGCAAGATCTCCGGTGCGATAAAGTCGGCTGCCCTCCAAAATGCCATCGATAGACGTAGTGCTTTGAACCTTCTCTTTATTACTAGCAAAAATATTAGGAATAAATTGTGCCGCAGTTAAATCCGGAGCACGTTGGTATCCACGTGCGAGGCCCTTGCCACCAATATAAATTTCTCCTGACACTCCTGTCGGTACCGGATTTAAATCACGATCAAGCAAATAGATTTGTACGTTCTGAATGGGCTTACCAATTGAAACACAGGTATAAAACTCATCTGCTTGAATAGGATATACGCTACTCCAGACAGTCCCTTCTGTAGGACCGTATTCATTAAAAAGAGAAACATGTGGTAGCTTCAGGTAATGTTTGGCGACTAAATCAGATGAACACACCTCACCAGCTACTATAACCACTTTCATTTCATCAAATACGAATAGTGGCAAAGTTTCCAATAGCAAACTATAAAATAAAGGCAAGCACAACAAATGAGAAACCTTTTCAGTCGCTAAAATTTTGCCTAATAAGTGAGGATCCTTTTCCATTCCGTCTGCTGGAATATGAAGACAACCACCCTGACACAATGTCCAAAAAATACCGGCTATCGAACTATCAAAGGTATACGATGAAAGCAGTAAAAAGCCTTCGATGGGATCTGGATAAGTCTTAAAGCGTGCTTGAGTCGAATGAACAACATTGCCATGGGAAATGGCAACTCCCTTGGATTTTCCAGTTGAACCGGAAGTATAAATAATGTAAGCAAGATGATCAGATAGACAGGCATTCCGAGGATTATCATTCGATTCCATCCGGGTGATTTCATTCTCACTATCCAGGCATACGAATGGAATATTGCATGCTTGCACCCTATCCACAAGCACTTGCTGCGTGACGATGAATGCTGCTCCCGAGTCATTTAAAAGTGATTTAATTCGCTCCCGAGGAAAATCCGGATCTATCGGAACATACGCTCCTCCAGACTTCAGTATCCCCAAAATGCCGACGACCATGTCTAATGAACGTCTTATGCAAAGTCCTACAACAATTTCAGGGCCGACTGCTTGTAATCGCAGATAATGCGCAAGACGATTAGCGCGCTTATTCAGTTCTGCGTACGTTAATCGCTCGCCGTTGCATACCACCGCCACCTTCATCGGAGTTTGGATCACTTGTGTTTCAAACAACTCATGCAAGCATCTTTTTTCATTGACTGCTGTGAAGCTAGGATTCCAAACACAAAGCTGTTGCATGCACTCGGCTTGAGTCAGCATTGAAAGTTCCCTCAGACAACAATCAGGGTTTGTAATGACTTGCTCCAATAACATTTGCAAATGACCTGCCATTCGCCCGATCGTAGCTGCTTCAAATAAATCAGCCCGATACTTGAAGGACAGTAGCAAGCCATGGTCATCTTCAGCAGCCATTAACCTTATATCAAAATTCTCAACTTGCTCTTTGATTTCTTTTGATGAAACCTTCCAATCACCCCATGTCACATCGGTACCTTCTTCTCCCAGCGAAAAATGAGCTAAGGTTTCGTCCATGCCAGCAGGGCTCTGCTGCAGGATCAAAAGGGTTTGATAAATTGGCCAATGATTCGCACTGCGTTCCGGTTGCAATTGTTCTACCAATAACGAGAATGGATAATCTGCATGGCTTAGTGCTTCGATAACAGTATCGCGAACTTGCATTAAATAGGATGCAAAAGACAGTAGCGCGCTAGGATGAGTCCGCAAAGCAACAGGATTAACAAAATAGCCGGTAACACGCTTGAATCGCGACTGAGGCCGGCCATTACATGCCGTTCCTACGATAATGTCATCTTGATGGGTATAGCGATGGAGTAACACTTTATAAACCGCGAGGAGTGTCATGAAAAGTGTTGCATCATATTTCTGACCAAGCTGCTTCAGCTTATCTGTTAAGTCTCGATTCAAACGCAATGTATGCGATGCACCCCGGTATGCTGATGTCAGCGGACGGGGAAAATCAGTGAATAGCTCTAAAACAGGAAGCGAACCTTCCAGTTTATTCTGCCAGTAAATCCTGTCATCCTGACAAGACTTACTGTTTAAATAATGTTGTTGCCACGTTACAAAGTCTTGATAATTTGCAGTCAGTTGTGGAAGATCAAAGTGCTTATCATGCTTCAAGTTCTGAAGCAGAGCGCTCAAATCTTCCAGTAAAACCATACTTGTCCACAAATCAACAGCAACATGGTGCGCACAAAAAAGTACGATATGAATGTGTTGACTGAGTTGATAGCTTATAACACGCAGGAGCAGTCCGGACGACAAATCAAATGGCTCGCATAGGCGTCTTGTAAGATCGGACTGTAAAGCGGATTCTGTCCACTCTGAAGCATCAACGGTAGAAAAATAGTCTGATAATTCATTGCAGGGAATAACATTCTGTTGCACCGATCCGCCATCAATCCGATAACATGTCCTGAGTTGGGAATGTCGTTGCAATAGTTTTTCTAATGCCCGATGCAACAGTACGTTATCGAGAGATCCATGAAAATAAAGACTTAGGTGTAAATTGTAAATAATGCTATTAGGCTCGAGCTGATGAACCGCCCAGATGGATTGCTGTGCACATGAAAGTTTTTGATTCTCTTTTTGCAGGGGATAGATTTCTTTATCAAACCGTGGCTCGCTCAGTTCTCTAATCAATTTCTCGGCTAACTCAGCAATGGTTATTTCTGACAGGAATAAAGTAAGTGATAGTTCACTATCCAATAATGTATCCACAACATGTTTAAGCTCTACCAAGCGAAGAGAATCGAGTCCCAATCTGCGAATTGAATGTGCAGGCGATAGGTTTGTCTCGGGAATCATCGATAGTTTCGCTACTTGCGATTGCAAAAAATGCATAATCAACTGTAATCGCTCATCATTGGGTAAGGCTAACAATGTTTCGCGCGAGAGATTTATGTAACTATTCTCGCGGGTAATGTGGTGTGGTGCGGATAAATAACAAGATTGCTTACCACCCATGCGGGCTAAGATGTTGAGTCCATTATTCAGATAAGCTTTCTTTATCGCTTGACGCTGAATTTTGCCGCTGGATGTTTTTAATATCGAACCGGGAGCTAATAACAATATTTCCCCAATCGATACATCACTTGCTTCTGCTAATGTTTCGCGGATAGTGCTGAATATCTCATCTGCTTCTTGATTGGATATTTTTTTGCGCTTGACTTCAACCGCAACAACTAATCGTTCTTCACCTTCATGCTCTACGGAAAATGCTGCGCAACTATTGGGTCTTATTTTTGTTACATTATCATCGATTGCTTGTTCAAAATCGTGCGGATAATAATTTCGCCCTCGTAAAATAATGAGATCTTTAATACGCCCCGTTACAAACAAATTACCTTGCTTTGTAATTCCAAGATCTCCGGTGCGAAGAAACGTATACTTGTGATAATCAAAATATTTTTGGTGAATATTTCTTGTATTCCAATTGCTTAAATCAAGCCTTTCTTCCGGTAATGAAAGCACCGCGCGAAAAATACTCTCTGATGCTTCAGGACGATTCCAATAACCTTGCGCTACACTCGGGCCAGCAACCCAGATTTCTCCCTCATCATTATCAGGACACGGAATTCCAGTTTCAGGATTAACGATACATACCGCATGATCAGCCCATACATGACCACTACTTATCGTTGCATTCGGCAAATTCTGTCGCTTGGATAGATTCTTGCCCGTATGTTTAGAAGGCTTAGTATGTAATTTTTCTCCTGTTACAAATAGCGTACTTTCCGCCAATCCATAACAAGGAAAAAAAGCAGCGTCGTTAAAACCGCACTCACTAAAAGCGTGTGAAAACCGCTCAATTGTGGCGTAACGAACCGGTTCCGCTCCATTAAAAGCTAACGTCCAACAACTCAGATCCAGTTCTTGTTTTTGTTCATCTGTAACCTTTCGCACACACAATTCATAGGCAAAATTCGGGCCGCCTGAGGTTGTAGCTCGATATCTTGAAATAGCCCGTAGCCACCGAATCGGTTGCTCCAGAAACGTCAATGGCGACATTAAAATTGCTGTAGCGCCCAGATAGAGGGGTTGTAATACATTTCCGATTAATCCCATATCATGATAAAGCGGCAACCACCCCACTACTACACTTTCTTGGGTATGATTAAAGGCTTGTTTGATCATTCGCTGGTTTGCAATCAGATTGCCATGACTTACCATCACACCTTTTGGGTCGCCTGTCGATCCCGATGTATATTGTAAGAAAGCCAAATTATCCGGTTGTACAGAAAACGGTAACCATGCTTCTGGATTGTCATTCGCTAACAAATCAGTGCTGAGCCACACCAGCTTTTTGCAATTCCAATCTTTTTCGTGATTTTCTTGTAATTTTTCACGCAAATTCTCAGCCGACAGAACTACAGAAGGAGATGCGTCATGAATAATAGCTCTGAGACGATTGGCATGATGCCGTGAAGGCGGGTAAACAGGTACTGCAACAACACCTGCGTAGAGGCAACCAAAGAAAGCAACGATGTATTCAATTCCGGCAGGATATATTAATAAAGCCCGTTTATTCTCCATACCCATACCTTGAAGTCTTGTTGCAATCACTCGTGCCCGACCATCTAATTGGCTGTAACTAATCGTATGTTCAGGAATTCCGCCATCACTTATAAAGCGATAAGCACAAGAATCAGGATTTGTTAATGCTCTGAAACGCAGCAATGACACAAAATCAAAAACTGAAGATTTAGAATCTACAGAATTTATCCAACGTTGCAACTCCTCTGCATCAAACTCTTTTTGCGTAATTTGATTCCGCAATTCATTTGATTTCCTTCTATTGCGATATTCTTTTTTATTCATGTAAGCAATGTGGTTTATCAAGCAACTTTATAAATCAAAGAAAGAAGTTTTTGCTGTATCAGCGTAAGAACAGCCGCTTCTTCACTATGTAAGAAAAAATGATCACCCGAGAAATGGTAGAAAGAAAACTCTCCTGTTGTTTCCCTATACCATCGTTCCAACTTTCCTGTACTAATTACATGATCCTGCATTCCACCCAATACAGTCACAGGACACTCCAGAGACTCATGAAATGTGTAGTTATACGATTCATACAAGGAAAAATCTGCTCGCAATGTAGGTAATGTAAGTGCCATCAATTCTTCGTTCTCAAGCAAATCCATCGGAGTACCCTTAAGCTGACGTAACTCGGTTATCAAATCTTTATCCGATAACTTACACAGTGATCTATGTTTATTAATTTCGCCAGGTGCTGGACATGCAGATACCATTAGGTGAATTGGCTGCTTGGAGTACTTAGAGCGAACTCGATGTGCCAATTCATAGGCTATCAACCCACCCAAGCTATGACCAAAAAATGCAAAAGGTTTATCTAAAAAAGGTTCGATCTTCTTACAGATAGCACTTAATAGAGGTGTAATTTGTTGAAAGGAAGGTTCAAGAAAACGAGCGCCACGTCCAGGTAATTGAATAGGACAAATTTCGATTGAACTAGGTAGGTATTTAGCCCAATTTCTAAATACAGTAATACTTCCACCAGCATACGGAAAACAAAAAAGACGCATTAATGCTGAAGAATTTGGCTCAACAGTTGGAAACCACAACAGAGAATCAAACCGAGAAGTCACTTTATTTCTTCTTTTGTGATTCAGTCTGCGCCATATGTTTCCGCAGGCTGAGTGGGCGCATATCCGTCCACACCTCATTGATATACGCAAGACACTCATCTTTACTGCCTGACTTACCTACTGTTCTCCAGCCTCCAGGAATTTCCTTATAATCTGGCCAAATAGAGTATTGCTCTTCATGATTAATAACTACGAGGTATGTTACTGTTGATGTTTCACTTTCATCCCACGACATAAATCCAAAATCTCTCTCGAATTAGCAAAAGTCCCCAGTTATCCCAACCGAGTGGAATTAACTCTTTTTTTAGGCTAAATCTCACAGAGTTTTGAGTCAATGCGGCATATTGTCACATGCGACAAAATGCCACATCGTATTTTCTGATTGTGGGTCAAATATATTCACCTGGATCGAGTCTTGGTATAACCCAACCCGCAGGTATTCTGAGCTTGGAGACTTATCACCCAATAATTTTGAAAGAAAATTGAAGGTAAGCCGTAAGCCTCCAACCCTTCCATATTAACACCCTGGCACATCATCGCTATCCTTGAATTTTTTACAAGCAGGAGCGATATCTGTTAATCAACATGCAAAAATTACCAGGGAAAGGGTGAAATCAACGTTGAAAAG
>CADEDJ010000007.1:0-46596 GCA_902826055.1 uncultured Nitrosomonas sp.
AACGCTTTTGCGCGATTAAAGCAGTATCGCGCAGTGGCAACACGATATGACAAACTGAAGAGAAATTACGAAAGTATGGTCGCCATGGCTTGTGGATATCTGTGGCTACCTATGTGAAATGTCAACAGACCCTAGTGTTTGTGCTTGCGTTATCTTCTCCTGTGCTCGCCGAAGACCCGCCGGATTTTTTGCTTCAGTGGGGAAGCTATGGTACTGAACCTGGGCAATTCATATTTCCTACAGGTATTGCTATAGATACTTCAGGATATGTTTATATAGCGGATATCTGGGGGCTGAAATTGAATAAATTTTCGGCAAACGGGACGTTTATAACAGCATGGCAGATAGAGTCAGAACCGCGTTATGTAGCCGCGGATTCTTTGGGGAATGTATATTTTAATTCTTCAGGTGGCCCGGTGTATAAGAAAGATATGAACGGTCAATTATCAATTATAATACAAGGACCTGCAGTCACTAAAGGAATTGCTGTGGATGCTTATAACTATATATATGTTCAAGATCTTAGTGCGAACGAGTATGGTACGATCGACAAATATGACTCAAATGGCACATTCATAAAAACGGTAGTGTCAGGGGTGTCCGATACGCCGCTGGCAGTAGACCGAAACAATAACCTTCTATACCTGCGACAGGAAAACGATATCGTCAAATATAGTCTGGATGGCGAGGAGCTTGCAAGGTGGGAAACAACTGGGCCTTGGGGCGATATTGCGCTGGATTCAGATGGAAACGTGCACTTTGTCGATACTCTGGATAACACGAATGGCCATGTGAAGAAATATTCATCAGACGGCGCTCTGTTGAACTCATGGGGTGTGCATGGAGTGGCGGAAGGTCAGTTCATTGAACCATACGGAATAGCTATTGACAGTTCAGGTAATATGTATATTTCCGATAAAATGAACATGATTCAAAAGTTTGCGCCCCCTTATATTTCTGTAACTGGCAATCAGGCAGTTGATGCCGCGGTGCGGGTAACAAAAGACGCGAATGGAAACCTGGTATATACCGATCCGGAAACAGGATTCCAAACGCATGGGGCGTATGTAAATGCTGTTGCATCCAAAGCATTGGAACTTCGCAATGCCGGTATGATAACTCAGGCAGATTTCAGTGTGATCATGAGGAAGGCGGGCAACAGCGATGTTAATAAGAAGAATCAGTAATGACCTTGCCCTGTAAAAACTTATTTCTTAACTAAGGTTACACTATACAAGTTAAGGAGACGAAGAAATGAAAGCAGAAAAGGTCAAGAGGGTATCTTACACTGGAATACAAATTGGAAGCGGTGCGATTGATTCAAGGTAGTCAAATCATGCTCGGCGATAGCCAAAGTGTTGGGAATGCCTAGTCAGACATTAGAGAACTGGGTTCGGCAAGCGGTAAAAGGCCAATTGGCGGGTGCAGGAGCCAAGCCGGTAAGTGCGGAACAAATGGAATTGACACGACTGAGGACAGAGCTTACAAAAGTGAAAATGGAGCGCGCCATTTTCAAAAAAGCGAACTGGAGATTCCCGGCAAGCGCATCAACGACGTTGCTTTGCTGATTCACATCAGGGCTGTGCATGCAGCCAGCAAAGGCGAATATGGCTGGCCAAGGGTTTGGCGAGAACTTCGGGCAAATAGTGTGCGAGTTTGGAAAGAACGGATTCGACGACTCATGAAGGAAGAACACGACATCAAAGCGCGCAGAAAGCGTAAATTCATCGTAACCACCGACAGCAAGCATAGTCTGCCGATTGCACCAAATTTACTCAACCGAAACTTTCATCCTGACGCACCTAATTGTGTATGGACAAGCGACATCACCTATATCCAAACCGATACTGGCTGGTTGTATCTGGCGGTGGTTCTTGATCTGTATAGTTGTCAGGTTGTGGGATGGATGGAGCATGCAACCCCATATGCGGAGCAGCTTGGTAACGAATGCACTCAAAATGGCCTGGTTCAGACGACGACCAGAATCGGGATTCACCTTCCACTCGGATCGCGGCAGTCAGTATTGCAGCTAGGTATTTCAGAACACACTGGTTGAAAATGGCATGTACAGCTCAATGGGCAGAAAAGGAAACTGAGTGACGCTTCCATTGAAAGCTTGTGGGGGTCGTTGAAGGTAGGCAGATTGTATGGAATGCGATTTGAAACACGCCGTCAGGCAATGGATGAAGTGATTGATTGGCTTAACTACTACAACCACAGAAGATTGCGTCGACACTGAATTACATCAGTCCAATGAAGTTTGAGAAAAACTGGCTTGTGGCACAGTTGGGAAAAATCGCATAATAAGCGCGTCAAGATGTACGAATTACCGGGGCAAGGTTACGTCTTCCATCGCTATCGCTAGGAGCCTTAACTCTATTGGTACTTCACTTTAATTGGAATTGTACGTCAGGCAGTTTAAGTTGCTACATAGAAGTAATACTTAAAAATTGCGAGGGCAATCATCGGCTACTACTTGGAGAATGATGATGATTCACGGAAATAATTTTCTGAAAGTATTCGTTTTAATAACAGTTAGCTTATTTCTGCTTTCATGTACCCATTTTGCAATTGAAGATTGCGTGGGAAAACTGCCTGAAGACAAGGTGCTTGGAGTAAATAAAGTTCGTATAAAATCTTCACACTTTAGGATGTTTCTCAAAGATGAGTCAGCGGTTGCAAACCGCTTTCTTCATTTCGCGTCCATGTCATCATTGACATATGAAGAAAATATGCATTGCGAAAAAAAGACTGATCATATCAACCCGGATGATCGAGAAACATTCGAAAATATTCTTTCTAATAGAGAATGGAAAGAAGTCACTGATATTGAAGGACTCTCTGCTTGCGAAGATGATATTGGTTTATTTTATCGAGTGTGGAAAAAGGAATCTGATGAAAAAAACCAAGTGGTTATCTCCTTTCGCGGCACTGATGGAATAAAAGATTGGTTTTACGGTAACTTACATTGGATTACACAATTTTTACCTATCGAAGACCAATATTCCGCTGCCCGTAAAATTATGCAAAAAGTCTTTGCACATTTTGGCGAATCTGATAAACCCATTCAATTTTTTACCACTGGCCATTCGTTGGGAGGAGGATTAGCCCAGCACATTTTATATTCATATCCAACTAAAATTACACAAGCTATTGCATTTGATCCAAGTGCGGCAACAGGTTACGTCAAACAATCACTTGAAAATCAGCTCGCATCCTGTGAGTGTGACTCATCAGATTTAAATGGAGAGGCTAGAATTTACCGTATTTATGATGCTTATGAAATTCTTGCGAATATAAGAATTTTTCATAAAATATTTTTCAACCCAGAACGTCATATACAGGAAATACGTTTCCCCAACCAAGCCTCTCATTCAATGAGTGGATTAACCACTTATATGTTAAATCAAACTGAGCTTAAAGATCCCTCAGCATATACTCATCCTTGGTACTCTGGAAGGGGATATTTTAATGATTCGAAGAAATGCACAGTAGCTTTTGAAGAAGCTCATAAA
This sequence comes from uncultured Nitrosomonas sp., assembly GCA_902826055.1. GTDB lineage: Bacteria > Pseudomonadota > Gammaproteobacteria > Burkholderiales > Nitrosomonadaceae > Nitrosomonas. The sequence continues at coordinate 3,516 of CADEDJ010000007.1, forward strand.
AATAGTTGCAATACGAAGGTAACAGCTACTGGATTATGGTTTATGTGTCCACAGGGAGAAGGCATATGACATGTTGACGTCGGTCAAAAAATGGTCATGTAATTTACATAACCCGCTTAAATTTTAGGCGAGAGAACATAAGAAGTGATTACCAGGTTATGTATGTCAAGATACGGCGGATGCTTTTCCGCTGGTATCTGTCGATCAATGAAATTCAACGACAAATAAAAGTCTGTCACGGAACACGATAAGAAAGTAGCTGCGAGCATCCAATGATGGTGTCGTTAAATAGCCATCCCCTGAAATGTATTTAACTGCTTGATAGCATTAAACTTGCAATTTCCCATGGTCTTGTCACGGGAAGCATTATAGTGTGTGTTTTTGAAGTTAGCGTAGCGCGCCGTTTTGGGTTTTCTGCACCGTAACACCCCGCGGTTTTGCCGCGGGGATAGGGTAAGGCGCGCGGAGCAAGTTTATTTTCTCCAAACGATTACAGTATTGAGTTATTAATAGTGCCCGAGATAATACTTTGATCTCCAACAGTATTGGGCAATGTTATACTCATCGGTTAAATGTCATTATCTGTAATTACTTGGTTTTTTAAATCATATGGAAAACAATGCGTCACAAAATAATCCACTCAGTGATGATTTGCCGCCATTATTGAGAAAGTTTGGCTATTTGCAATCATTGAGTCCCGAAGAGGCTGACTTGCTTTTAAAAATGCATGCCTCCAAGAAAACCATAGCAAAAGGCAAAGTTCTGTTACGTCAAGATGATGTTCATAAATACTGTTTTATTGTGACGCATGGTTGGGCTTATCGTTATTCAGATTTATACGATGGCAGTAGGCAGGTTATCAATTATTATCTTCCCGGAGACATTATCAGTCCATTTGCGTTGGTCATGCCACGGGTAAATTATTCAGTTGCTACGATTTCTAGCGTGCGCGTCAGTATATATAAGCCAGAATATTTGATGGAATTATTTGCTACGCAACCTAGGTTGGGTTTGTTTTATGCGTGGATGCTCGGTCGTGAAGACTCGTCCATGGCCGAACAAATTATCCGCATCGGTCGTCGTTCAGCTTATCAACGCGCCGCACATTTATTGCTTGAACTCTATCATCGCCTAAAAATTGTAGGTTTTACCGATCACCGGTCTTTTTATCTTCCTGTTACTCAAAGCTTACTGGCAGATACTTTGGGATTAAGCGTAGTTCACATGAATCGCACTTTGTACAGACTGCGTCTTGAAAATCTTATAAAAATTCGTTCACACAAAATAAGTCTGATTAATATTGATCGATTGAAGGAAGTCGCTGAATATAAAGGTACTTATCTTGAGCAGATGAAAAGTCTTTATGAGATAGAAAAAAAGCTTCAGAAAATTCAAGAATAATAACTCGGAAAATTAACCAAAAGCGCCACTCCAGTAATAGCTCAAATAAACTTTTTTGTGAAACACCAATAAAAGTTATATTCAATTCCCCATAGATTTTATCAAAATCTCAATGGATAAGAATTTCATCGAATCCGTTATCGCTCATTGAATTGCAATGAAATGGCTGCCATCTTTTTATTCTGCAACATTTGTCAAACCCCTATCAACCGGCTCTCTTTGTATAGCTTGGTTGATATTAGAAGAATGAGCACATCCGAGTGTATACATTTCTAAATTTCAGTTCGGCAAGTTAATTGTTTTTTAAGCACTTAGATTTGTAAGATTTACAAAAATTAACCTAGTTAATAATTGTTATACCGCAATCTATCTAAAATGCATCCTGTGACTAACATAACTTTAAGAGAAGAAAAATTATGCACAATGAAAAACATGCGTATGAGCAAAAAATTGCTGCACAAATAGCAGAATGGGATGCACAAATCGAGCTATTGAAGGCAAAAAGTAATAATTTAGCTGCAGATGCAAAACTGGAGTATGAAGAACAACTCAATGAATTAGATAAGAAAAAAACCGAGCTGTCAGCATATTTGAGTGAATTGGCTGATAAAGCAGATGATGCTTGGGAAGATATCAAAGATGAAGCAGAAAAAAAATGGAACAAATTAAGTGAAGCCTTTGATTGTTTCATTACTAAGTTAAAAGAGTAATCCTTATTTTGCCTCAAGCAAGGCAAATCTTTTAAGAGGAGATAATATTATGTTCAGTTGGGCTTTGACATTTTTTATTATTGCTGTGATAGCAGGAATTCTAGGGTTTGCAGGTATTGCCGGAACCATGGCGTGGGCCGCTCAAACATTATTTGTTGCCGGGCTCATCTTGGCTGTGGTGTTTTTCTTTTTAGGGAGAAGACCGCCGCCAACCTGAAGATGGTTTTTTATGAGAGATGTAAGCAATTCAAGTAATTATTATCAAATTAAAGGAGATATAAAATGAAATTGTCACATATAGTAGTACTCTTGATATTGTCGCTATCTTGCGCAACACTATTTGCTACAGAAACAGTGTCCGAAAAAGCTCAGGCTACTTCTAACGATATTAAACGCGATGCAAACAAGGCAGTTAATCGTGTTCAAGAATCGGCTTGTACCGGTAGTGATGCGGAATGTGCAAAACAAAAAATCGGTAATCGCGCAGAAGAAGCAAAAGATACTATTAAGGATAAATCTTCAGAGATGAAGAATAAGATGGATTAAATCAGTAGCATAGATTTAGGCTGAAGTTCTCCTCCTCTCGATGCTATCAATTTCTCTGATAGCATCGACAAAAAGCTTTAAATTAAATGACCTACTTCACGAATGCCTTCGCTGTAAAAAAGTATTTGAATCATTTATGTCCCTTGTGTAATGGATACGCCTAATTCTGCCATACCGGCGCGTATGGGGATTATCAAGATGCTCGTTGCAGCAGCCAAAGCATGGGAAAAAGATAGGGCGCCCACGATGGGAGCTGCACTGTCTTACTATACAATTTTTTCGTTGGCTCCCCTGTTACTCATTGTGATATCGGTGGCGGGATTTATTTTTGATGTTGAGACCGTGCGAAATGAAATATTCCGTCAACTCAATGTCTTTCTGGGAATTGAAGGCGAGCAAACGATTGATGGGCTACTACAGAGTATTAATAAACCTGTGCAAGGGATTGTTGCTTCAATTGTCGCCGTTACCGTGATGATTATTGGTGCAACAACGGTATTTGCTGAATTACAAGCTTCTTTAGATCATATTTGGCGTGCACCGGCACGTGAAAATAGCAATTGGGGCCTAATTGCTTTACTCAGAGCGCGCGTATTGTCGCTGGGTATGATTTTGGGAATAGGATTTCTTCTTACGGTATCTTTGATACTCAGTGCAGTATTTGCTGCTATGCAGAAATGGTGGGCACCCTATTTCAGCGGATGGGATCAGCTATTGCAAATGATCAATGCGTCAGTAGGATTTATGCTGACAATCCTCATGTTTGCAATGATCTACAAATATATCCCTCGTGTCCGTATGGCATGGTCTGATGTTTGGATGGGCGCCATTATGACGACTGTGCTTTTTACTATAGGACGAGTTTTTATTAGTCTGTACGTTGGATATAGTGGCGTAACATCGGGATTTGGTGCTGCCGGTTCGCTTATCGTAGTGTTAGTATGGGTTTATTATTCTGCACAGATTTTCCTATATGGTGCAGAATTTACTTGGGTGTATGCGCATACCCATGGATCACTTAGAACATCTGAAATAAAATTACATCCATGACATAAAGAAAGTTGAATATTCTTCTAGGGATGAGTTTCTTCTAGCGGTTAGTTGTACCCGTGCGGTAGCGAATATAAGCTATTCCCAGTAATGCAGCACCTACCAGCAATTTGGTCGAAAGTTTTTGAGGCATGCTAACTGCTTTTAATGCGAAACTGGCGGTTCCGGGAATGTTATCCAGCATTTCCAACATATTATCGATGTTACTATTATTTTTTCTGTGGCTAGCTTGTGAGATGAGCAATTTTAATTGCAATGCCCGCGACTCCAAACGCAGTAACTCGAGTTCTTCTTTCAATGCCTTATTCATCCAATAGCTCTTTTATTTTGAGGTCATTCAGGGCCTTCTTACCTTTTACTATCTCTAGATCATCGCTAATGCCTTGCAATGTTTCTTGCATAAAATTCTGGCTCGCACTCAATTTAGACACTGCGAAAATGAACAAAATGATCATTAGCAAAAAACATACGGCTGCAATACCGAAAAACACCCAGATTTTCTGTTCACCAGTAAGAATCGTATTCAAACCGAATAATAAACTAATAAAGGCTAAGAAAAACATAAACACAGCGGTTACCAGCATTGCAACAGCTTTGACCATGCCAGCTTTCAGGTCAGCCAATTCAACTCGCGCCATTTTTAAGCGCACGATCAGCAACTCAAATAGAGTAAAAGCAGAATCTTTTAAATATCGCAATTGTTCCAATTCGATTTCCTGTCGTTACGTTAGCTGCCTGAATTTGTTGTAACCGCCAGTTTAAGTGTAAATGATTAAATAAGTGTAAATTATATTTATATCATTTTAGCGACGGGAATTGTCTTTCAGCAACAGGGCAATTACCATTCCGACGGAAAATACAGCGCCCAGTGCAGAATAAGGATTGCTGCGTATCCAATTGTCGGTCTCTTTCGCAGTCGTCCTCGCGAGATCTGTCAAACCATCCTCGATGTCGTCAAATTGGCCTCTTGCCTTGTCGATCTTTGCTTTCAAGTTCTTTTTGAGTTGCTTGGTCTTATCGGTGCCATCATCGACAATCGATTCATAAAGATCTTCAGCATCTTTTAGAATATTGCGGACGTCTGATAATAATTCGTTTTTTCTTGCGTTAAATGTTCGGTTCATTTTTATATCCTTTCTTTTCAGGGCTAAAAAATTATTATTGAAAACCTATTTATCTTATGAATCTCAATAAAACATATGATAGGTTATAAAATTTAAATAAAACTCATGGTAGATTTATTTTATTCATTGATTTGATAACTTAATGAATATTAAATGTAGTAATACTTTCTACTGTGGATAAAAATTGGCATATTCAGATCTCCTTAATCATCTTCAGTGGCTTGCAATGATTGTCACTATAACAGCTTCATGGTATGTCTCAGCTGAGAGAAAAGCGAATCGGAATTGGGGATTCTGGCTACTTCTGCTGAGTAATCTACTCTGGTTTATTTGGGCTATTCCTAATTCAGCCTGGGCATTGGCTACATTACAGGTGGCCTTGACAGCAATGAATATTAGAGGCGTGGTAAAGTCCAACAACAAGTAAATCAGCCACTTGCTGCATGGATTGTTGCGCGTTTTATTCATCCTTTTCCTTGCAATTGGATTATGCTGATCGTTTAAATCCAATTGTAAGGCAGTCATCTATAATCTATATATCCGAGATATAAATTAGAAAGCCTAATCAGTATGCAGCTACCACCTGTTATTGAAGTCATCCATTACTTCTTTTTTTGTTCGTCCTTTGTTTGCACCTCGGCGCTGTTGGTATTTGCCGACCAATTGATCACGTTGACCGTTGATTACCGCAAGATCATCATCAGTCAAATGACCCCACTGCGCTTTGATTTTACCTTTAAGCTGATTCCAGTTACCTGTAACTTGATCCCAATTCATAGTGAACATCTCCTTTTCAGTAACTCATCAAAATAGAACATACGCTTCTCGTATATTCATGATCAGTATCTTAGTCAGGAGTATGCCTAAAGAATATTAAGTATGTTAATTCTTAAGAAAATTTTGAATCAGTGTCTGCGCAATCAGAGTACTGCGCTAGACAGTACTCGGAAATGCACCTATCTATGTGATAGATATTTTTTTGCTTAATCTGCCTTAAACTTCCTCTTACTCGACGGCTTATTCAAAGCCAAACCATTAATCCCATTTCCAAAGGATGAGTCAACAGCGCATGACAGGGATACATACGGATGAAATATTCCTGTTTACCGCATAATTCAGGCGTCAACTTCAGTTCAAACAGGTGTTCTCCTGCCTCTTGGATGCCTGTAGATTCAAATTTGAAGTGCTTGAAATTAGATAATTTGGTGGTTTTGAACTGGCGGCATATAAGCAATTCTACGACAACATCTTCTGGTGCCAAATGATTCAGCTTGACAGCAACCTTGAAATTCAGTGTTTGATCAAAATAAATGCGCTCACTGAGGGTATCTAATCGACGTAATGTGACGCCATGCCAGGCATTCTTTATTTTGGCCTTCCATGCTGCAATATTTTTCGCTTCAGCAAAGTCATTAGCTGCATAGAGCGTGCCTTTATGACTGGCGGAACGGTAGAATTTTTTTACATATTCATCAACCATGCGGGTAGCGTTATAACGTGGCAACAGTGATTTCATCGAATGCTTAGCCATTTTTACCCATCCCGGTGAATAGCCGAGTTTGCCATAGTTGTAATACAGTGGAACGACTTGGTCTTGCACGATTTCATACAGTGCGCGACTTTCTTCTTTGTCGCGCAGCACGCTATCCATATCTTCCGGTCCGGGTTTGATCGCCCAGCCATTTTTACCGTCGTAACCTTCGCCCCACCAGCCATCCAGCACACTCAGATTAATGGCGCCATTAATGCCTGCTTTCATGCCGGATGTGCCGCTGGCCTCAAGCGGATAGATGGGATTGTTGAGCCAGACATCCACGCCAGCGACTAAGCGTCTGGCAAGGCGCAAATCATAGCCTTCGATTAATAACAGACGCCCTTCAAACTCAGGAAGGTGTGCAATTTCGCTAATACTGCGGATTAAATCATGACCGGGAACATCTGCCGGATGTGCTTTACCGGCAAAAATCAGCAATACCGGACGTTCCTGATCAAGGATGATTTTACGAAGCCAATCGAGATTTTCGAATAATAAGGTGGCACGTTTATAAGTTGCGAAACGACGCGCAAAACCTAATGTCAGGATATTAGGATTGATTGGATCAACAAATTTCAGCAATCGATCCAGATGGGCTTCAGAACCACGATTTCTGGCATTCTGGTCAGTGACGCGTGAACGAATGCCATAAAACATCTGGGATTTTAGGGATTGACGCACACTCCAAAACAGATGATCCGGAATTGCATCAATGCGTGACCAGTATTCGGTATCGCACATTTTATTGCGCCACTCATGACCCAGGTAACGATCAAACAGATCAGACCACTCCTGCGCCAGGAAGGTTGGCACGTGTACGCCGTTGGTGATATAAGAAATCGGATTTTCTTCAGGTTCGATTTGCGGCCATAGATCCCGGCAAATATTTGCCGACACATTACCATGTATTTTGCTGACACCATTATGTGTACGCGAGCCGTGAATCGCCAGAGCTGTCATATTAAAATCGGGACTGCCAGTAATATGACCAAGTGCCATGAATTCTTCACGGGTGATGCTCAGGTCGCGATAAAAACTGTCAAAATAATTTTGTATCATGTCCGGGCTGAAGTGGTCGTGCCCGGCAGGAACGGCGGTATGTGTTGTGAATACGGTATTGACTGCAACGCTTTCTAAGGCACTGGCAAAATTAAGCCCTTGTTGAACAAGATTATGGATGCGTTCCAGGATCATAAAAGCTGCATGACCTTCATTGATGTGCCATATCGTCGGTTGTATGCCAAGTGCGTGTAGTGCACGCACACCCCCCATACCTAAAATGATTTCTTGTTCGATTCTCATGGTTTTATCGCCACCATAGAGATTGTGGGTGATATAGCGGTCTTGCGGTGAATTTTCGGGTAAATCGGTATCGAGCAGATACAATGTGACATGCCCGATCTTTGCTTGCCATATTTTTGCAATCACATTGCGTTGTGGCAAGGGTACTTCAATCGTCAAATTCGAATCATCGCTACGCAATACCGGTGTGACAGGAAGATCGTCAAAATCGGACATGGTATAGGTGACTTGCTGGTTTCCCTGAATATCAATAATTTGAGAAAAGTATCCTTGGCGGTATAGCAAACCAATCGCAACGAACGGTAGATGCAAGTCACTGGCTGCTTTGCAGTGATCTCCGGCAAGAATGCCCAGGCCGCCGGAATAAATGGGCAAGCTTTCGTGAAAGCCAAATTCAAAACAAAAATAGGCGACTTGATCGTGTGAACTCAGTTCTTCGCCGTCTTCCTGCGCGGCGGATGCATCATGATACGAGTCATAGGTCGACAAAATACTGTTGTAGGTGGCAAGAAATACCCGGTCTTCCGTAGCTTTTAGCAGTGCTGATTCGTCTACTCGTTTGAGAAACGCTTTAGGATTGTGCCCAACGGCTTCCCATAAATGGGGATCAAGCCGTGAGAAGAGTGTGCGCGTGGCACGATCCCAGCTGTACCAAAGATTATTGGCAAGTTCTTCTAAACGTTTAAGGCGCGGTGGTATTTTTGGATTAACAGTGACGGTAAAAGCTGTACGCGAAAACATGGAGACTCCTTAGTGGAAATTATTTGTTATTTTATTGCAGTAACGTATTTATTCATACCGGATATTCAAACTTACAATTACTGCATGATTAATTCTGCTGCATAAATAAATAATGAGCTTCCCGTTTAGCGCCCAGCAAGCTGATTTCAGGGTTTGTGATGATATGCACTGGAATTTCATGCATTAACGGGGAAAACCTTCCTTTGTCGCGAAAAGCATGCATAAAGCTGCCGGAACTGAGGATATTGATAATTTTGGGTGCAATGCCGCCGGCAACATATACTCCTCCACGGCATAATCCTGTCAACGCCAGATTACCCGCGTAAGCGCCGTAGATTTCAGCAAATACATTCAGTGACTTGATTGCAATCGGATGACTGTGAGTTTGTGCTAGTGTCGTTATAGTGGCACCACTATCTTCTTTCAGGTGTGTCGCTAATAAGTCTGAAGGTTTCTCCTGGTTCGATTGCAGGTAGTTGAAAATACTTGTTAACCCCGATCCTGATAGCAGACGCTCCACCGATACATGCCCAAATTTGTGATGGAGTGTTTCCAACAAACGGATTTGTAGTTCATTGGTTGGCGCAAAATCCATATGGCCTGCTTCAGTGGCGAACGCATAATAACGATCATTGAGCCAGGTGAGCCAAGCTACACCCATACCAGTACCCGCGCCTAACACTACTCGCATGGCTTGTTCATGAATATGTCCTGTCTGGAGGGTTACCAGATCATCGGGTGAGAGCGCTTCAACAGCCAATGCGGCCGCTTCAAAGTCGTTGATGAGCTTGACCGTGGGGATTGAAAATTGCTGGGCAATGTCGCCGCTATGGATTTGCCAGGTCAGATTGGTCAATGTTGCTTGCTGGGCAACGATTGGTCCGGCTACTGCAAAGCATGCGGCAAGGGGTGAACTCGATGTTTCCGTGCAAGCGAGAAAGTCTTTTAGCAGATCAGAGAAAGTTACAAAAGCCTGACTTTCATAGTGTTGTGTAAATTGCTGATGAATTTTTCCATGCTTTATTTCCGCTATTTGCAGAATTGTTTTGGTACCACCGATATCGCCGTATAGGAATTGCTTATTCAAGTATTGTTCAATCCAGAAATTAATCAAGTTACTTGTTGCAAAGCTAATAAATATTGCCACTGGCTTTTATGACTAGTATACATCGACTTGGGAATTTTCATCGCGTTTGCTGTGATTTGACATATAGAATTACATTAAGTAAATTTCTGTAAACTTCTAGAAGAATATGATTTTTCTATAGTTATAGGGTTATTTTTAAAATAGTACCTTGAGAGAATTTATGATTGAGCCACTGATTATTGCAAAGGCAGGTAATGCTGATTTAACACTTTTGCCAGCGATGGCTACACGTCATGGCTGTATAACCGGTGCGACCGGTACCGGCAAGACAGTCACATTACAGAAACTCGCAGAAAGTTTCTCCAGTATTGGTGTGCCGGTTTTTATGGCGGATGTGAAAGGCGATTTAACCGGTATTTGCAAACCTGGATCGCTTTCTGAAAAAATGAAAACACGGCTCAATCAACTCAAAATTGATCCGCCCATCTGGCAGGGTTTCCCGGTGACAGTGTGGGATGTGTTGCAGGAAAATGGTCATCCTTTACGTGCTACCATTTCCGATATGGGGCCGCTGTTACTGGCGCGCTTATTGAATCTGAACGAGACGCAGGAAGGCGTGTTAGCGCTGGTTTTTAAAGTGGCTGATGATCATGGCTTGTTATTGCTCGATCTGAAGGATTTGCGTGCTTTAGTACAATATGTCGGTAACAATGCGGATGAATTCAAAACCCAATATGGCAATGTTTCATCAGCTTCGATCGGTGCGATTCAGCGCAGTCTATTGCAGTTGGAAGAGCAGGGTGCAGACAAGTTCTTCGGCGAGCCCATGCTGAATATCGCGGATTTAATTCAGGCTATTGACGGTAAAGGTGTAATCAATATTCTTGCCGCTGACAAGTTACTAAATTCACCGAGGCTATATAGTACGTTTTTGCTGTGGATGTTATCCGAGCTGTATGAAAATATGCCTGAGGCCGGTGATCTCGACAAACCTAAACTGGTGTTCTTTTTTGATGAAGCACATTTGTTGTTTAGCACAGCATCCCCTGCATTATTGGAGAAGGTCGAGCAAGTTGTGCGGTTGATTCGTTCCAAGGGTGTGGGTATTTATTTTGTGACGCAGAATCCATTTGATATCCCGGAAAAAGTATTAACGCAATTGGGGAATCGTGTTCAGCATGCATTGCGGGCATTTACCCCGCGAGACCAGAAGGTGGTGAATGCGGTTGCAGAAACAATGCGGCCGAATCCCAATCTCAATGCCAGACTGGCGATTATGGAGTTGTCCGTGGGGGAAGCACTGATTTCTTTTCTTGACTCCGATGGATCACCTGCGGTTACCGAGCGTGCCTTTATTCTGCCACCCGCCAGTCAGATCGGACCGATTACGCCGCAGGAACGGCAACAATTGATGCAATCATCTATTGTGGCGGGTGTGTACGAACAGGAAGTTGACCGTGAAAGCGCTTTTGAATTGCTGCAAGCGCGTGCTGGTAACGAAGATACACCTAAAAATGCAGCAGGAGTTGTTGTTGGTAATGCAAAACAACCGGCGAGTGAAGGGATTTTAGGGGGATTGGGCGATTTACTGTTGGGTTCAACCGGACCTCGTGGTGGGCGTCGTGAGGGAATGATCGATGCCTTTGCAAAAAGTGCAGCGCGCTCGGTCGGAACTTCCATTGCACGCGAAATTACTCGTGGTTTGTTAGGATCTTTGTTGGGTCAAAAACGGCGTTAAACACAACAAACGGGCATCTCTAGAAATTTAAATTTTGTCGCAACACGTTATAACTTGAAAAAATGATTCCTTACCATACAAGCGCATGCTGCGTTACCATTTTTTGTTTTCACCTCGTTTTGTTTAACACTGTGAATTTTTAGAGATACCCTGACGATTGTCCATACCGTCAGAAATTCATGCTTTATTTTGCACATCAGTATTAAATCCTGGGCATGCGGACAAGTCGGATCGATTGATCCCGGGCGGCAAGTTGGACACCAGATCCCGCAGTGCTGTGCGCAAACCTTCTTCCAGTACCGGATGATAAAAAGGAATTTGTAACAGATCCCAAACGGTTAATGACTGACTGATTGCTAACGCTAACAGATGGGCTATGTGTTCGCCCGCTGGTGCGCATAATTCCGACCCTAATAATTGCCCGCTTTTTGAATCCGCGTAAATACGCAGCATGCCTCTATTCAATTGCGCTACACGCGCGCGGCCTTGATTATCAAAGCTGACTTGGCCTATACCGATGGATTTATTTTGCAATTGCTGAAAAGAAGCGCCAACAGTCACAATGTTAGGGTCAGAGAAAGTAATCGCTAAAGGTGTGCGCCGCCGAAAACAAGTGATTGAGCCTGCACTTGCGTTAACGCCGGCAATATAGCCTTCATCGGCTGCTTCATGAAGCAATGGCAGATGATTGTTGGCATCACCCGCTAAAAAAATCGGCAAATCTTCGATCTGCATAGTAGAGGGATTGACATTCGGTAGACCGTGATCATTAACCGCAATACCCAGCGTATCCAATCCCAGATCATCGACATTGGGTTGACGTCCCAGGGCAGCAAAGACACCATCGACTTCTATCTGCTGGTCACCCGCCAAAATTGTTATCGCCCTATTTTCGGGGCTGCTTGCGACTTCGGCTTTATTATTTAGAAATAATGGAAACTCATGCGATATCGCATCCGTGATCGTTTGGTTAATGAGTGGATCGGTTATTCCGGCGATGAATGGATTTCTGCTAAATCCATAGACTTGAACACCAATCCTGCTGAGTGCTTGTGCCACTTCTATACCGATTGGTCCCATACCGATCACTGCCATGCGCTCAGGAATGGTTTCCTGATCAAATAATGTATCGGAAGTCAGGAGCCGCTTTCCCAGTTTTTGCCACTCTGGGGGAATAATCGAACGTGATCCGGGTGCCAGGATAATGCGCTCTGCGCGCAATTTCTTGTCACCAATTTGAACCTGGTGAGGTCCTGATAATCGTGCTTTGGCTGAAATTGCACGTTCCCCAAGCGATTCGGTGTCCTCCACAATTCCAGAGACAAAACGATCGCGTAATGCCCGAACACGCTCAAATACCCGCTTTTTATCGATAGACAGCTTTTCTGCGCCAAGGATACCAAACGCTTCAAATGTATTCCGCCGATAAAACGCATTGGCCGCTTCGATCAGCGCTTTGGATGGCATGCATCCGACCCGGGCACAGGTGGTTCCCCAGGGGCCATCGTTGATAATGACGAAATTATCCGTATGTTTTTTTACTTGGCGCAATGCAGAGAGTCCTGCGCTGCCAGCACCTACAATGATGATGTCATAATCCAGTTTCATTTTTAATTAATTGTGTATAGAGGTTTGCAAAATAAAGTTTAACAATCTCACAGTCTCAAGTTATATCATAAGCTGTAAGAATTTCTAATCTGAGTTACAGGATTCAAGAAGAAATGTTAATGGATACATATCCGGGAAAAAGGTAAATCATGGCAGATGATGGATCAAAACAGTCAGCGACTATATGGCCCATCCCTAAATTCCATTTTCAGGTTAATTGGGATTCGCAGGTGATGTTATTTCAAGAAGTGAGCGGATTAGATATCTCATTTGAAGAGATCAACTATCGCCACGGTGGTAACTTGCCATTTTCAGCGTTTAAAACGCCAGGATTGAAGAAAATGAGTAATGTTATTATGAAAAAAGGTATTTTAAAAAGCGATAATAAGTTTTGGAGTTTGTTCAATCAGATCAAAATGAACACTATCCAGCGCATGCCAGTTACCATTACTTTGGTGGATGAAACCGGTGATGCAACGATGGTTTGGACGTTAACGAATGCTTGGCCGACAAAGATTACTGCCACTGATTTGAAATCTGAAGGTAATGAAGTAGCGATTGAAACAATCGAATTTGCACACGAAGGCTTGGTTGTTACAAAAAGCTAGTTAAGAACCAATAGCTTGGAGAGCGTACTTAGTGCCTCGTCACTTTGAGGAAACTCAGAATAACTGTCATTTCGAGCATAGCGAGAAATCGATGGTATTGATTGCCAAAGATTCCTCACTTTGTTCGCAATGGCATCGAGGGTTATTCAGAGTTTCCTTAAGGGATAATCAAATAAGAATCTTAATAGCTATTAATGATCCCGTTTTTCTAAATTTACGAATTATTAGGAAAAACTATTTGTAATCCATGATTTATCTATCACTGTATTGTGTTCTACTGCTTGTGTCTTCAACCAATGTCGCAAGGAGATTGACATGGTTATGAAAAAACTTTCAACTGATAATATAGATGCTGTCGATTTTATTAATATTGATGCGATTGATGATGAAAGTGTACTGGCGGATGGAATGATTCCAGATAGTCGGATTGTAAAACTTATTGATGAGTTAGAAGCTAGCAACGATGACTCTGATGAGAGTGGTGATGTGTGAAAACACAATTGGATGATGCGCGAATAACTAAAAAATTTTTTTGACTCGGGGCTATAGAGACTACAGGTGCCTTCTTGTTGTTTTTCTAGCTATGGTTATTAACCCGCTTCCTTTGCATATACGCAATTTCGCCCTTGTTTTTTTGCATAATAAAGTTGTTGGTCTGCAACGCAAATCAACTCATCGAGAGAAATTTCATTGTCATTTGTATGAGCGACGCCAAAGCTTGCAGTGAGTGAAATTTTTTTACCTATAGCAGTGGCAAGCTGAATAGTTGAAATTTTTTCGCGTAGTCGCTCGGCTAAAGTTATTGCATCTGCTAATTTAGTGTCAGGCAAAAAAATTAGAAATTCTTCACCTCCCCATCGTGCCAAGATATCTCCGCTACGCGCCTCTTTTTGTAAAGTATCAGCGAAGTGGATTAATACTTGATCGCCAAATGCATGACCGTAATTGTCATTAAATATTTTGAAATTATCGATATCGATCATAACAATTGAAGTATGGCTCTTGTTTCGTAAGCTCAGTGCCCAAATTGGTTTTACAAATTTATAAAATGAGCGGCGGTTATTCAGGTTGGTGAGAGAATCAATACCTGCCATTTTTTCGGCAATCAGTTTTTCATCCTGACTAATGTTGAAGCGTTTGGTGAGTGCAAGCGCCAGTAAAATGGCATCCCCCATCATACCGATTTCAACTGCACGATAAGTCAATAAATTAAAGGGAATTAATCCCCATATGGCATTTGCTGTGACAGCTGCGCCACAAATCGTGCAAATAGATGCCCATAAGAAATATTTTGCGAATCTATTGCCTAACCGCAGCGAAATGATGCCCAGTATGATCATCAAAATCGAGGAAATAAAAATGAAAAAAAGTGATGTCAATAACGTTACTGCGTAGTTACCACTCAGCATCATTACAGCGATTAATGCACTGAAACTTAGGCAACATCCAATGACAATACGGTAGACACGGATTAACGTTGTCTTAATGTTAAGGAAATGTAACGCAAAAAATAATCCACTCACTGAACAAACGATAATCAAAATAGGATTTGACCACTGCTGCCATGTTGGAGAATTAGGCCAAAGCCATTGATATCCGTGACCTGTGTAAGCAATGTTTAAAATCAGGAAGCTCAAGAGATAAATGGAATAAAACAGATAAGGATTACTACGTAATCCGATATACAGCATGAAATTGTAAGCAACAAGCGCCAATATGAAACCATATACAAAGCCGTAGCTATAGTTTTGTACAGTAGTTCTATCTGCGAGCTTCTCATCGCTCATGAAATATATGGGCAACATCATGACATCAATCGATTGTATGCGGATCAAAACAATGGTTTCACCGCTTTCATAACTATGATCAATGACAAAGAAGCGATGATTAATAGGCCGTTTTGAAAAAGGCAGCGTATCGCCGATATGATGATTGTTGATTATTTGATTTTGCCGAAAAAAATAAACGTCAATGTTATCTAACCAAGGAACTTCAAACAGAATATTCCGATGAATAGCGTTATGATGTGGATTGTTAACTCGGAGTGCGAACCATACTGGCTTTGAATTGATGCCAAAATTAATAACAGAATGATTAATTGAGGAAAATTGTCCACTTCTAAAAGCTTCAAAGGCAGAATAAGCCTCTAAATGTATATCATCCCTCTGATAAACCTGCATATATTCGCCTATGGTTCCTGCATATTCTTGCGTAATATCAATGGCTTTTGCATTTATCGATGAAATCCACAAGGATGTGATGATGGCAACGCCAAATAGCAAGAGGGAAAGTTTTTTCATGCAGTAGGGGTGATTTATTTGGGGATTAACAAAAGATATGCGACAGTTAGATGCGAAGGTAATTACTATGTATTTCTAGGGCTTGCGTGAGAATTATCCTACGAAAGCGCTGTATACTATTCGATTTCTCCTTTCGGGTAAAGAAGAAAAAAAGCGGCAATTTGAACAATTTGCTGCTTGATTGTAGAAGCAAGAAATATTTACCCTAAACTTAGATTGATTAAAAATTATAATGCGTATTTAAATAATTTGTTCGGCTTAAGGTGGCTCTATTATGAACAATTCATATGATTTTACTTCGGTGAGCTATAAGCTGGCGGTAGTTGCTGCACTGATCATGATTTTGGCTATATTGGGCCATCGCTTGAGTATCGTGGCTTTCCAGCCAGCTCTCCTGGGACTTGCGCTTGGCACATTGATTGGATTACTGGCTATTGCTTTTGGGTTGTTTGAAATGATTCGTGCAACAAAAGCAAAGAAAACACAAAAAACACCAATAGTTTCAACCTCACCAGCAGCCGGGTCAACTTTGGGTTTATTAGTCGTTGCTCCGATTTTCGTAACATTGCTGGCCGGTATTGGGACGCCAATGATTCATGATATTACTACCGATTTGGAACATCCTCCTGAGTTTATTGCGATTAAGGCGTTACGTGCAGTCACAGATAACTCGCTGGAACGCAATGAGCCAGAAAATTTGGCTGCTTTGCAAAAACAAAGCTACCCTGATCTTGTTTCATTATTGCTTGATCGTCCGTTTGAAACTGTTTTTGAGCAAGCCGTAGCGCTGGTCAAAAAACGGGGTTGGGAAGTTACTGTTATTTCTGCAGCTAACGGCAGGATTGAAGCTACAGATACTACCCTTATCATGGGCTTTAAAGACGATGTGATAATCCGGATAGAAAAAAAAGGAAAGCAAACTCAAGTTGATATGCGTTCAGTTTCTCGGGTTGGAAAAGGGGATTTGGGAACCAATGCAGCGCGTATTCGTTCTTTTCTGGATGAATTAGGAAAGGATTAAT
Source organism: uncultured Nitrosomonas sp. (assembly GCA_902826055.1). Classification (GTDB taxonomy): domain Bacteria; phylum Pseudomonadota; class Gammaproteobacteria; order Burkholderiales; family Nitrosomonadaceae; genus Nitrosomonas. Next base: position 20,287 of record CADEDJ010000007.1, read on the forward strand.
CGCCGCCAAAGTGGAAAATGCTATTATCATCAAATATTAATTTATTATTAAAATTATGACTAATCCTACAACTATTCAGTTGATTGGCACACTGTTGTTTGCCCTAGCTGTCATTCATACTTTCTCAACCAAATATTTTGAACGTTTGGCACATACCCAGCCACGTCATGCAGGTGTATGGCATTTGCTGGGTGAAGTGGAAGTGGTATTTGGTTTTTGGGCAACGGTTCTGGTTGTTTTTATGTTTGTTATCAGTGGTAAACAAGATGTTGTAGCTTATCTTAATTCGCGTGACTTCACCGAACCGATGTTCGTGTTTGTGATTATGACTATTGCCGGTACGCGGCCGATTCTGGATTTTACGGCAGCTACCGTCAATTGGACTGCACGTTACCTGCCTCTGAGTCAGGGTATGGCGATGTATTTCTTAATCCTGGCTTTTGTACCATTGCTGGGATCCTTCATTACTGAGCCTGCTGCAATGACCTTGGCTGCATTAATGTTGCGCGAGATGTTATTCAGCAAGACGATATCGACGAAATTAAAATATGTGACGGTTGGTGTGTTGTTTGTGAACATTTCCATCGGCGGCACCTTGACTCCTTTTGCAGCGCCACCTGTGTTGATGGTAGCAGCTAAATGGGACTGGGATTTCATGTTCATGATTTCTAATTTTGGCTGGAAATCAGCTGTGGCTGTTGTGTTCAATGCGGGTTCAGCGATGCTGTTGTTCAAGAATGAATTGAGGCATTTGAAATTGGAAGGAAACACCAATGAATCACGCGTACCGATTCCGGTAGTATTGATCCATATACTGTTTCTGACATTGGTAGTCCTGTTTGCTCATTACTCCGTGCTGTTCATGGGTGTTTTCCTGCTTTTCCTGGGGTTTGTGACAGCTTATGAGCGGTATCAAACTCCGCTTATTTTGCGTGAGGCGTTATTAGTGGCATTTTTCCTTGCCGGGCTTGTTGTGCTGGGCGGTCAGCAGCAATGGTGGTTACAACCGCTGTTGATGGATATGGATGATACTGCCGTATTTTTTGGAGCAGCCGCCCTGACTGCGATTACTGATAATGCCGCACTGACTTATTTGGGTTCATTGGTTGAAGGTTTAACAGAGGAGTTTAAGATAGCGCTGGTAGCCGGTGCCGTGACCGGTGGCGGCTTGACGGTGATTGCCAATGCACCTAACCCTGCAGGTTTCGCCATTCTGCGTGAAAAGTTCGATGATCAATCCATTCATCCACTGGGATTATTGATTGCAGCATTGCCGCCGACGTTTGTAGCGATCATCGCATTTCGAGTACTTTAAGATGTGAGCGCTTGTTTGTATTGATTGCATGAGATTTTTGCAATTGCAACAGAACTGGATTACTTATCCAGTTCTGTTATCAAATTTTAATTTTTCTCAGTTGGGATTTGCGCGATTACCGGAGTTGGTGACTCCGTATCATCCGATATCTTTTTTACGGGTGGATCGTCGAACCAGCGATATAGCATAGGCATGACCACCATTGTCATCATCGTTGCCGTGGTCAAACCGCAAATTACTACGATTGCGAGGGGTTTCTGAACTTCCGAACCCAATCCTGTTGCAGCGAGGAATGGCGCCAATCCCAGGACTGTGGTGGCGGCAGTCATCATTACCGGACGGAAACGTTGTTCACATGCTTTTCTGACAGATTCTTCAACACTGAAACCTTTTTCACGCAATTCGCGTACAAAAGAGATGAGTACTACACCGTTGAGGATGGAGGTACCCCATACGGCAATAAAGCCTACCGATGCAGGTACAGATAGGTACTGACCGGAAACAAAAAGTCCCACAACTCCGCCAACAGAGGCAAAAGGTAATACCAGATAAATAAGCCCTGCCAGCTTGACAGAATTAAACAGCATGAACAGTAGGAAGAAAATGGCCGTCAGTGTTATTGGAACAATTACGGAAAGAGTTTCCATTGCACGTTGCATATTTTCAAATTGTCCGCCCCAGACAAAATAATAACCAGTGGGCAGTTTGATCTCATTTGCCGTACGCTGCTGAAGTTCTTCTACAAATCCCCCCATGTCGCGCCCATGTACGTTGGCACCGACAACCACCCGGCGTCTGGCAAATTCGCGAGAGATAATTGCAGGACCATCAACAACTTGTATATCCGCTACTGCACTCAACGGTACCAGTATGCCGCCTTGTGCCATGCCATTTTGTACTGTTGTGTTGACGGGCCTCAACAAAAGATCTTTGATCGCTTCCACATCATGGCGGAATTCTTCTGGAAATCTTAGCAGTAATGTAAAGCGCCGTTCGCCTTCAAAAACCTGGCTAACAGCCTTGCCACCAATTGCCGTGGAGATCAATTCATTAACATCGGACACATTGATGCCATGACGGGCAATAGCTCTACGATCAATATTGATAGTCAATTCTTGTTGACCGGATAAACGCTCAATTCGGATATCCCTGGCACCAGGGGTAGATTTGACAATGCGTGCTACTTGCTCCGAAAGTATGCGCAATTGTTCCAGATCATCACCAAAAATTTTGATTGCTATCTGCGAGCGTACGCCGGTTACCATTTCATCTACACGCTGTGCAATGGGCTGTGATAGAACAATATTGACACCGGGTAACACGGCTAATGCCGTGCGGATGTCTTCTTCAATTTCCGCTTGTGTACGGCCTGATCCTTCCAGATCCAGATCCGCAATCGGATCGGATTCATTCTGCGATGCCGGATCAGCTGGTGTGTCCCCACGCCCTAATTTAGACACCACATGTTTTACACCCGGTACGGCGGCAATCAGTTTCATCGCTTCAGTTTCCAATTTAATAGCCTCATCCAGAGAAATAGACGGGGCACGGATAATTACCGGTGTAACTGCGCCTTCCTTCATGATGGGAATAAATGACTTACCCAGGAAAGGAAACAATGCAAATGCAAACATCAGCAAGCTTATCGCAATGATCATGGTTTTTTTCTGGTTGCTCATGGCCAGATTAAAGACACGCAAGTAACTACCTTTTAGTACAGCCACGATTTTTGTATCTTGTTCACTGCCGCCTTGTAGAAGATAATCACTTAATACAGGCGACAACAATATTGAAACAAAAAGTGCAACCAGCAGTGAGATGGCAATCGTCACAGCCAATGGACTGAAGGTTTTTCCTTCCATGCCTTCGAGCGTCATCAGCGGCAGGAATACCAGGATGGTAACGAATACGCCAAAAATAACCGGTGTGCCAACTTCAGCCACGGCATTGACAATAACATTAAATTTGGATAGTCCTGTATCTTTTGCCTGACCCAAACGCTGATAAATATTCTCGACCACTACCACGGTTGGATCAACCATCATGCCCAATGCGATGGTTAACCCGCCTAAAGACATTAAATTAGCGGGCATACCGTAGTAATTCATCACCATGAAAGTGACCAGTGGCGTAATAATTAAGGTAAAACAAACGACAATGCTGGTACGGACGGTACCCAAAAAAATCGATAGCACTACGATAACCAAAATCAGGGATTCCATTAGCGTGCTTTGTACTGTAGATAACGCGCCATCGACCAAATCCGTGCGATCATAAAATGGCACGATTTGCAGACCGTTAGGTAGCATGCCTCGCTCATTGATTTCAGCTACTCTTTCTTTGATCCGCGTGACAATTTCTTTGGCATTGCCGCCGCGTAACATCATCACGATGCCGGCAACGGATTCGCTATAGCCATTCTTTATACTTGCGCCCTGACGGACTTCTCCGCCAAACTTTACTTCAGCAACATCACGCACATAAATTGGCACACCATTCATTTCTCTCAACACGATATTGCGAATGTCATCCAAGGTAGCGATTAATCCTACGCCACGGATCAGGTATTGCTCATAATGCAAGGCCAGAATATTACCGCTGGCGTTAGCATTATTAATGGCTAATGCGCGATCCACATCTGTTAGCGTAAGATCGTAATGCCGCAGCTTATTGGGATCAGCATACACTTGATATTCTTTGACATGTCCGCCAATCGAATTGACTTCCGCCACGCCACGGATTGAGCGCAACAAGGGACGTACAACCCAGTCTTGAATGGTGCGCCGTTCGGTTAATTCTTCGACCGTCAATGAGCGTTTGCCATCATCAGGGTGTTCGATAGTATATTGGTACACTTCACCCAAGCCGGTTGAAACGGGACCTAATACCGGCGTAATGCCTGGTATCAGACGTGGTGTTACATCAATAATCCGCTCCATGACCAATTGGCGGGCAAAAAATACATCGGTTTGATCGGTGAATACTAATGTGATCAACGATAATCCGCTTTTGTTCATGGAACGCATTTCAACTAATCCAGGCAAGCCGGTCATGGCAATTTCAACCGGCACCGTAACCAGTCGCTCCATTTCTTCCGGGCTGCGGCCAATGGCTACCGTGGCCACTTGAACTTGGATGTTGGTAACATCAGGAAATGCATCTACCGATAGATTTTTTGCAGCAAATCCACCGGCAACACACAGCATCAATCCGATTACCAATACCAGTAGACGCTGGTTTAACATCGCACGTACGATTGCAGCCATGGTGGATTACTCCAATTCAGCCAGCTTGCGCTCGCTATCTAAATGAAAAGCGCCTTCTAATACAATCCGCTGATCAATTGTCAGTCCGCCAAGTACAGGCCGATAATTGGCAACTTCGGGACCCAATTCAACAAGTATGCGTTGAAAAAGGTTGTCGCTAACTTGGATAAAAACATAATCCTGGTTTAATTCACGCACAACAGCCGCTTCGGGAACGACCAGGATTTTTTGCTGCGTATCGGTAATGTGCATATTGGCCAGCATATCCGGTTTTAATTTACGCTCAGAGTTTTCTACCAGAACACGGGTCATTACAGTACGCGTCAATCGATTGACTGTATCGGATACAAAAATGATTACCCCATCAAAATCGGTACCGCTGATCGCAGGTACATTGATTTCCACATGCTGTTGCAGCCGCACATCGCGTGCAATCTGTTCCGGTACATCGCCCACTACCCATACATAAGATAGATCAGCGACTTGAAATAGTGGATCGGAAGGTTGTACCACTTGACCGACGATGATATTACGGGCAATCACGTAACCCTCGCGAGTAGCCTTAATATCAAGCCAAGGTAGGATTTTTCCCTTTTTGTTAAGTTCCTTCATTTCCGCATCACCCATACCAAACAACCTAAGCTGGTCTGCCGCTGCTCCTAATTCAGCTTTAGCGATTTCCAGTTCGGATTGTCGCCGTTCAACTTCGGCAACCGGTATCGCGTCAGCAGCCAAGAGGTGACGCGCACGGTCCGCAGCTTTCTGTGTTACGACGACACGTGACAACGCTCGTAAGTAGGCCAGTTGAGAGTTTGTTAAATCAGGACTGGTAATGCGTGCAAGTGGTTGGCCTGGCTTAACATAATCACCCAAAATGACAAACATATCGATGATGCGTCCTGTGACGTAAGAACCAATTTGTGCGGTTCTTTCTTCATCGACCTGTACCCTGCTGGGTACGAGTATTTTATCAGCAAGGTCAATTAACGACGGCTGTCCGATTTTTAATCGACTGGCCAGCTCTGGTCGCACGGTGATGCTATTGATATCCCTTTCTTCCTCAGCATCTTGCTGAACTGTTGCTTTCTCGGAGTCTTTGGCTGATTCGTTTTTATCGCACCCGGTTAGTAATAAGATAGAAATAGCAATGCAGTTGATAAAAGAAAGTTTAAATTTCATTCTGGAACTAACTCCTTGGGATAATGGGCGCGCAACCGATCGATTTCAGCGGCTGCAGAGTGCAGATCAAAACGGGCGAGCAGAGCATCACCCAGAATTCCTCGTAAAATGCGTTGCGAATCCAAAAATTCAATCAAACCGCGCTCGCCAAACTTGTAAGCAGCTTCAGCAACTTTTACTGCATTTTCCGCTTCCTTAATCAAACCGCCTTCGAACATGGCGACACGCTGCACAGCAATCTGATAAGCTTGCCATGCTGCTTCGAATAGTTGACTGATTTCATAGCGGCGGTATTCAAGCGATTCCTTTACTCGCGCCGAATCAAAAATAGCGGTATCAATTTCACCGCGGCGACGGTACCAGATCGGGATTCTGACACTCATACCAGCGGTATTAGATTGAAATTGTTGATCTTGATAATTGGTATATAAGACATTGATAGACGGTAAGATGGATGCCCGTTCTTGACTGATACGCTTGTTAGCGCGTTCCTGTTCAGCTTCCAGACGGACTACATCAGGATTGACAGTGGGCACTTGCTGGCGCAATACATCCAATGGTGGTAGATCAACCGGATCTTTTAATGAACCCTTGATTTGAAAATTGGCTGGTAATGCGCCGGCTGTCAGTTGCATCAAAAAAACTTTGGCGCGTTCGGCGTTTAATCGTGCCGCTTCCTTGCGGTTATCTGCACTTTGCAATTCCGTATCGGCACGGATCAATTCAAAGCGAGCCACTTCTCCTCGCTCGACATTTGCTGCAATGCGCCGCCGCACGTCGCTGAGTAAGTCGTAAATACTTTGTTCCAAAGCAGCTTGCTCTTGTCGCAGCAACAGCTCATAAGCACGAACCCGCAGTTGTGCAGCGAGGTCGGTACTGATTTGATCCAGACTGGCGCGGCTGGCATCAACAATGGCTTCTGAAGCGCCAATTCGCGCACTACGCATGAAAGGATTCTCAATGGGTTGAATTACTGTCACCGAATGTTGGTGATTCGATGGACCTGTGAATCTTTCTGGAAGTTGTTTGTCCATCGGGCCCATCATAAACATGACTTCAGGATTAAGATATGCCGAGGCAGCAACAACTCCACCCTTGGCCATGCCAACCTGCGAACGTGCTGCAAGTACTAGGCCATTGGCTTGTAAACCCAATCGTTGCACTTCTTCAATCGTATAAGGCACTGCGGGTCCTTGCGATGCTGTTGGAGGAAGCGGTATCCGCTTGGGTAATTCATTCTTGAATGGAGTTGTAGATGGAGCCAATTCACGCGCAGGCGGTGATGAGAGTGCCGGTGGTTGTAATCCATCCGCTCCGATAGGAAGTGGAACGGATGGTTGTGCTGCTACGCTAGTTGCTGTGAATAGTATGAATATGCTGGAAAATGATGAAAATCGAAATGGTAGTATTTGCATAGAGTTTTTCTTTGACGGAGAAGTGAAATTCTTCACATCTTTTTCACAAAAATTGTTTGTCATAATATACGAATTTAGAGATTCGGCAACATTAATAACGCGGGTAATTAGGTTTTTATTGTTGTTTTTAACAACAAAATTGATCGTATGTACACTCAAATCATCGGATTTAACTCTAACGGAAGGAAACTGAATGATTGCTGAACGAAGACAGATAGAAGGATAATGGAGCTATTTATAATGGCTTTATGGCGCTATACCATTGGAATTTACTAACGTACGGCAATTATTAGAATGACTCAACGGCAAATCATTTTTGTTCCAGGAAAAAATCCCAAACCTCCTGCAGCTCAGCATCAAAAGCTATTATGGCGCACCTTGTTAGAAGGTGTGCGTCGTGCAGAACCTGAAACTGCTTCTGATCTGAGTCAATATGCTCAAAACTTTAAACTCATTGCGTGGAATTATATTTATTATCTCAATAACAAGGATATCAACAGTGAGCTTACGTGGGTTGATGTTTTGATCAATCAACATGGTCCGACTAAGCAAGATATTAACGAAGCTAATGCATGGCATCGCAAATTGGATCGAATGCTTTACACAATTGTTGATTATTTGCCTTGTTTGCTTTATTTCACTCCCAAAGCCCTGCGTTTGACGGCACAAGAGATTACACGCTATTTTCAGAATAGAAATAATATTGCCTGCGAAATACGTGAATTATTGAAACAGGAATTGCGCCCTATGCTGAAAAATAATGAAAAAGTGTTATTGATTGGTCATAGTCTGGGCTCGGTAATCGCTTACGACGCCTTATGGGAGCTTTCTCATCTCGAGTGCTTACCGGGTAAAATCGATTTGTTTCTTACTCTTGGCAGTCCACTAGGAATGAATTATGTACAACGCCGGTTAATGGGTAATCATTTGTCAGGAAAGCAGAAATATCCAACGAATATTCGGCAGTGGGTAAATATTTCCTCGGTTGGTGATATGACTGCGTTAGACAGGATTTTCGCAGATGATTTTGCACCGATGATATCCTTGGGAATCATCGATATTATCGAAGACCATTGTGACGGAATTTATAATTTTTATCGTAACGAGAACGGATTGAACTGTCATCGTTCGTATGGCTATTTAGTCAATCCTGCTATGGGTAAGGTCGTTGCGGATTGGTGGCAGCAATCGGCATGAGTTCGGATATTTCAGGTCATTTTTGGTATGGAATAAAATTATTGGCAGGGGGGGTGTTAATTCTTGTCGGTGTATGGGCAGCATTTGGGGTATTTTTTCGAACCTATGAATTTCGTGATGATGATCCTAATCGAGGAGCCATTACTGGGGCAACCGATAAATTCGGCGATCAGTATTCCCGCGTGGTGTACCTTGATCAAGGCTGGTCACCTTCGGATAGTTTGTGGTTCTACACAGTGACACAAGGTTCAAACTTGTTGCCTTACAGTTTTTTTCTGGTGTTGGAGCAGGCTGATTCAAATCAGTTGTTTCGAAGTGATGAAAATATCGATCGCTATGGCTATTTGCCGCAACGACCAACTGTGAGCAATCCAGACGGTTTGCCGGTTGGGATGGTGCGCGACGAATATCAAGGTAAAGCATTCATGGGATTCACGTGTGCAGCCTGCCATACGACACAGATCAATTATCAAGATATTGGAATGCGTATCGACGGTGGTCCGGCCAATTCCGACATGGAAAGTTTCATGATTGATTTGGCGGGTGCTTTACACGCAACGTTAGAGCTTCCGGAAAAGTTGCAGCGTTTTGTTACCAACGTACTGAAACAAGGTCACTATGACAATGCCGATGCTGTTATTGCGGATTTGAAAAAATATGCTCAACGGATTAAAACCTATACCATTATTAATAATCCCCGAGATGTGAAACGTCCGCTTACGCGCTATGGCTACGCACGTTTAGACGCTTTTGGGCGCATTTATAACCGTGTACTCGAGCATATTATGAGCGCGCAGCAAATGCGGGAATTGCTTGCTGAGATATTATCTTCGGACGAATTGACCGATGTGATGCAAAGTGTTGAGCCCGTCTTAACTAGTAATAATCGAGATCATATCATTGAGCGAATACAAACCTACTTGAGCGATAAGCAGCTCATCAAGTTGCGAAATAAAATCTATAATCCGGCTGATGCTCCGGTCAGTTATCCATTTCTTTGGGATGTGCCTGTGCATGATTATGTGCAATGGAACGGCAGAGTTGGTAACAGCGAGTTAGGACCCATGGCACGTAATGCGGGACAGATGATTGGCGTATTTGGCACGCTCGATTGGCAGGAAAAAACGGGTTTTACATTGTCCTCTGTTTTAGGTGGACAGAATTTCAGCAGCAAGCCTATTGATTTCCAATCGTCCATTGATATCCGTAACTTGCGCCGTGTGGAAACACACTTGCGCAAATTGACATCACCGCTTTGGCCCGAACATATTTTGCCTAAGATTGATACAGCACGATTGTTTAATGGCGCAAGGCTTTATGCACGTTATTGTTCCGCGTGTCACGAGCACATTAATCGAACGGATCCTGATCGCCGTGTGGTGGCTAAAATGATGGCTGTTCCCTTAGTAGGTACAGATGCCAAAATGGCTGAAAATAGTCAGGCATCTATGGGATATAGCGGTATTTTGCGCAATCAATATGTCAAAACCGGTGTGGGAAGTATCTTAATACAACAACAAGCATCAGCTGTTGTCCTGTTGACCGCTGCAACACGTAATGTGGTTACCACACCTGATCCCGATAAATGGTTCGTGCGCCGGTGGATAGAGCGCTCACTTGACTTTGCGCACACTTTTTTTGATAACGAAGTTCAACCTTCCATTAAACGCGGCCATTACATCCCTGACACAACAGCTCAGCCATTTGCTTCGGTAATGTCATATAAGGCTCGTCCACTCAATGGCATTTGGGCTACAGCACCTTATCTGCATAATGGTTCAGTGCCTACGCTGTATGATTTGCTGTTGCCTAAAAAACGAGCGAATGATCCAGCGGAAGGTGAGTACCGGCCAGATGAATTCGTGGTGGGTTCACGCGAATTTGATGCGCATAGAGTGGGTTTTAAAACGGACGGCTATAATGGTTTCGTGTTCCGCACCCGTATTTGGGGTAATGATAATAGTGGCCATGAATACGCATCCGGGCGAACGCCACAACCGGATGGAACCATACTTCCCGCATTGACAAAAGAGCAACGCCTGGATTTGCTTGAATATCTTAAAACACTATAACTCATCCAGCGGTTTGCTTTTTTAATTCTGGGGGATTATCTTGTTTTGCAATAAATTGATTGATATAGATTATTTTTCTGTCAGCAATCACTTTAAGGCGATTGTCGCTGGCAAAATTCATCATGAATTCATAAGCACTGCTATTGATAATTTGTAATGCCGTTTTTACTTTTACGCCGACTAATCCTTCATGAATCACAGGTTGCGCATATTCCGAATATACCCAGCGGCCTTTACTGTCAAAGCTAGCGAGTACTCCACTGAGCCGATCCGCCCAATCGCTCGGGCGAAAAGGGCGACCTGCCGGGGTAACACCCAGGATTAAATACGCTTCAGTTTTGATTTCCATAATGTTCAAATAATGTGAAAAAGCGCTTTTGCTAAAAGCATTAAAGCTATCCACAGCAATTTTTTTGCATCGTTTGCCAGAGTTGAGGTGTCATTTGTAACGAGATAATATTGCTGAGAATGCATGGTGAATATTGTCTTTCCTTATAAAACAAGATGTTTATATCGGAAGTAATTGAAAAAAGTGGAGAGCGCCATAAGAAATTGCCGCGCTGGCAAGTGAATTAATCACTGCGAGTGCAATCTTATGGAAGATAGTTGATTGGGTTACAAGTAGTTTATTGAAAGAGGGACGCAAAAATGGGTATGATGCTTTGTCTTGTGCAGCGGTTTTTCCTTTTGATTTTGCCCCATTACTTTTCGAGAACCAGCGTGACATTTCGCGTTACACGTACTATCAAGCTGGTATTTGTTGCCGGGCAGGCTATTGGGCTCAGTGCCTGCGCTAATCTTCCTTACTATGCACAAGCGATTAGTGGACATTTTGAGGTTGTACATCGCGCGCAACCCATCCACAGAATTATCGCGAATCCTGACGCAGATCCACAATTAAAGCAGTCACTAAAAAAGATTGTACACATGCGTGAATTTGCCAGCCGTGAACTCAAATTACCGGATAATTTGAGCTATACAAGCTATGCCGACTTGGAACGCCCTTATGTGGTATGGAATGTTTTTGCTTCGCCAGAGCTTTCGTTTAAGCTCAAGAAATGGTGCTTTATCGAAGTGGGCTGTGTGAATTATCGTGGTTTTTTTTCTCAAGCTAGCGCGGAGCGTTACGCTGAAGAGCTCAGGAATGAAGGTTATGATGTTCATGTCGGCGGTATTCGTGCTTATTCAACTCTAGGGTGGTTCAGTGATCCAGTGTTAAACACGTTTATTGGCTACTCAGAAATGAATCTTGCCCGTTTGATATTTCATGAATTGGCTCATCAAGTGGTTTATGTGCCTGGTGATAGTGTTTTCAATGAGTCATTTGCAACTGCTGTGGAACACGAAGGCGTTCGGCGCTGGTTTGAAAGCACGGGAACAGCTTTTGAGCAAGCTGCATTGAGTGCAAGGCAGGAAAGAGAAACCGTTTTTGTTGAAATGGTACTAAGACATCGGCAACGGTTACGGGAATTGTTTCAGTCGGATCTCAGTGATGCAGAAAAGCGGGTGCGAAAGGCACGCATTTTTGATGACTTACGTTCAGAATTTTTACAACTGAAAGCTGACAGAAGTGAATTTGGCGTATACGATCAATGGTTCGCGCAAAATTTGAATAATGCAATTGTGGCAACTGTTTCGATTTATACACAGTTATTGCCTGCTTTCCAGGCGATTCTCCAGCAACATGCCAAGGATATGGGGCAGTTTTTTGCTGCAGTTACAAAACTGAGTAAATTACCAAAAAATGAACGAAATCTTGTGTTGCAGAAAGCGATTGAAAGTGATCAGAAGTTGCGGATGGCCGAACAGTAAGCTTTGTGCGAGATCGAACTGGGGTCGCGATATTTCGTGTGTAGCTTAAAATAAAATTATTTTACTAGAAGAGTATAAATGACTATGACGCATATTAATCATAACAGACGGCGATTTTTACAGAATGTGACATTGGGTGCCTTGACAGTTACATTACCTGGTTTTGCATTGGGAGAGAGCCGGCGGATTAACTCTACACCCAATCCGGCATTTAAGGCCGATGTCGAAATTGCACTGACAGCTCGGATGGCTGATGTGCCGATTCGTTCAGGTGCACAAACACATGTTTTCAAATATTTTGCGAAGTTATTAAATGGTCCACAAAACACCCTCAAAGAATTACCAGGTTATTTGGGTCCCATTCTTAATTTTCAACAAGGCCAGAAAGTTCGCATAGTTTTTTATAACGAGTTGCCTGAACCATGCGTTACGCACTGGCATGGCATGCATGTGCCGCAGATGATGGATGGGCATCCCATGTATGCGATTGTTAGAGGTGAGCAGTACGTATACGAATTCGAGGTAAAGAATCCAGCCGGTACTTGCTGGTATCATTCGCACACTCATGAATTGACGGCTACTCAGGTTTATCAAGGATTAGCAGGATTAATCACCATATCCGATGAGGCTGAACAGAAGCTGGATCTGCCGAGTGGTGAATATGATATTCCACTCGTTATCCAAGATCGCAGTTTTTCCAATGGCAATCAACTGCGGTATGTGCTGAACATGCATCAGCGAATGACGGGCTTCCTGGGTGATACCATTCTGGCTAATGGCCTGGAAAACAATAAAATTAGAGTCAAAACAAGAGCGTATCGTGTGCGTGTCCTGAATGGATCGAATTCCAGGATTTATAAGCTGGCTTGGGATGATGGCACGCCAATGATCGCTATTGGTAGTGATGGGGCATTGTTGCAGAAGCCGGAGAGTTTGCCTTATATCATGCTCGCGCCAGCGGAACGAGTCGAATTATGGATTGATTTCAGTGGCCGTAAAATCGGTTCCGTACTTATCCTGCAAAGCTTGCCTTATCACGTTACGCCACATATGGAACGGGAGATGGGAGGTGGTGGTATGCGTCAAGGTATGCGTGGAATGGGCATGATGGGCGGTACATTAGGTCAGGATGGTGTCATTTCCATCGCTCAATTTGAGATTGCTGAAGAGGTCAGTGATTCGCCAAAGTTACCTGCCGAATTGGTTTCCTTGCATCGCTTAACCGCTCAAGATGCTTCAAGTCCCGACAAAATTGTTCCCATTGCAATTGGCATGCGGCATATGACTTTCCAGTTAAATGGAAGAACATTTGATATGGACGATTATTTGGAACTTGAAAGAATTCCAGTGAATAGTGTTCAGAGAATACGGATTTTTCATGATAACCGTGGAATGGGGCGCGGAATGCGCGGTGGTCGTGGCGGTATGGGAATGATGATGTCAATGCCGCATCCTATTCATTTGCATGGTCAGCAATTCCAGATTCTGTCCCGGAAACAGGCTAATTCCGATAGCGGTTATAACAGTATCAAAGATGGATTTATTAACAATGGCTGGAAAGATACGGTTCTGGTGATGCCAGGCGAGGAAGTCGAAATTATTAAACCATTCAAAGACTATACCGGTTTATTTCTTTATCACTGCCACAATCTGGAGCATGAAGATATGGGCATGATGCGCAATTTCTACGTAAGTTGATTGTATATTTTTCAATTTGATCGGTATCAGTGAGGGAAAATAGGCGGCTATCTTTCCAACCTGTTGAGAACTATTGGTATTGCTTGGTAGGAAGCCTAAAAAATGAGCTTTTTAATAAATTCGATAGGTATGGCATTTGATTGAAGATATCGAGAAAGTAGACCCTAAAGTGGTCATGGATGAAGTTCAGCTCATCTTGGCGGAGAAACGCACCTCTCTTTCCTTAATGCGCACTGGGATCGCAATCCTAGCATTGCCACTATCCGTGATGAGCGTATTAGTCGCTACTTCAAGACTTTACGATGCGCTAAACGTTTTGCATTTTCTGATTCCACTGGGGCTACTCAATCTTGCTTTAATTGCTTTAAGCATTTATTTGATTGTTCGTTCAATTATGCGTATTCATTATTATGACAAGTTGCTTTATCAGATTAAACTAAAGAAGGCTGAGCTTTCCGAATTGATAGAATAAAATTAACTGAAGTGCTCTAAATTTTCATTTCTTCTCTGTTTATTCTGCATCTGTAACGATTTAATAGATTCAGACAAAGCATTTAAGGCTGTAGTATTACAAACAATGTACGAAGAGGTGTTTGAAAATAACCTCTTGTATAATGAAGACAAACTGCAGAGGATAAATAAACTTTGCAAACCTTATACCTTACGATTTGGCTAACCACCTAATTCAAAATATTAACCTAAGTTAATTTCTTTTTTTATTAATAGAGTTAGCATTAAAACCGCACTTTAATTTTAGATTGCTACAACAATGGGTAATGGAGGTTAACATGCAGATCAAATTATTTATCACTACATTATTTTTAGCAACATCAATGGTGGCAGGATTATTTTTTTCACCACCCAGCCTCGCAGGCTTTTTAGATAAAAAAGTTGAATTATCAACATTGCCGCCAAAAGTTCAGGAAACAATAAAGCTGAATGCACAAGGCGGAACAATAGAAAGTATTGAGCAAGAAAAAGTAAAAAGAGAAGTTACTGTTTATGAAGTTGAAGTGAAGAAATCTGATGGCACAGAAATTGAATTCAAGGTTGATGAGCATGGCTCATTAATTGAACTGGAAAAAGATTAATCATAGTTACGTTCAAACGTCAGCTACCAGTAATTTTGTCACAATAGATAGGAGTTAAATCATGATACGGAATAATAGCTTATTAGGGCTTCTGTTGAGTTTTGTTTTATTTTTACTACCGAGTTTATCCATTTTTGCAAATTCCTCCGATACCCAAACTAATATTGATAAGAAAGCAGTGAATATTGCGCAATCACATAATCCTTCATTGCTTCAGGAAAAAGATAAGGGTGTATCTGAGAACCTCGGTGCTGATTCTGAAAAATCTTATGGCTATTCTGATGAAAAGACTACTCAACCCCAAACAGATTCTATTAAACAGAATCCAACTAATACACCACCTATTGACAGCGCCAATAATCCAGCCACACCAAATTTAAATACTCCGGGTGGAGCAGGTCAACCTGCCTCAGGGATGCCATCAAGCTCAGGTTATTAATTTTTTAATAGTAACAATGTGATAAGTGCATGATGCGGTGGTGCTGAAGGCAAGAGACAAGCCTTACTAAATATTTACATGAAGCTGATAAAGGTCGTGCCAATGCAGGTAAGAGGGTAGAAAAACATGCTGCCGGGTATTTTTAACACGCTCTGCAACAAATTTACGGCTTCAAGTATAGATAACGAAACGACAAGTAAATACTCTTGTCGTTTCTTTTTTGTACGGCGATTGCAGAATAATTACAGGGTTTGTTAATCTTTTAAATGAATTTCTCTTTAATAAACAGGTGCGCAGAGACAATTTTTTCGCGGACTATTTATTCAGAAATAGTTTCTTGGGGGAGAATACCGCTGAAAAGCGATCCTTGCGTTGCAATTTTTCACAGGTTATTGGTGAAAGGAATAGTTTTTTTAAAATCAAGGCCAGGCTCTGTATATATCTGAAATAGCTAATAAAAATTGAATTTTTAGAAATAACGAAAAATTAATACCACTGAAACAGAAAGGAGACAGTAAGATGGATTTGAATTCGCGTTATACAGAGGAAGAGATGAATTTATTAGCGCATACCCCCCACTTTATTGGTTCTGCAATGGCATTTGTTGGGAGTAGTGGGTTTTTTGGTACCGGCAAAGAAATGTTCATGAGTAACCAGTCGATCATGTCCGGTATTAAAGAGTATCCTAATAATGCATTGATTCAAGCAATATTACCCAATATGACAGAAGGCGTATCGGGTGCCATGGAAAAAATTAGAAAAATCCGAGATTGGGGGCGTGATCGTTTGAAAGCTAAAGATGTAAATTCTGTTGAAGCCTATAGAAATGCTGCTTTAGAGGATGTTAAAGCGGTTGCCTATCTTCTGTCTGCTAAATCTTCTCAACAGGAAGCTGATGAGTATAAGCAATGGGCAATGTCTATTGCTGAAAATGTGGCAATGGCAACAACAGAAGGCAGTTTTCTAGGATTTGGAGGCGAACGTTTTAGTGACAATGAAAAACAGTTTTTTGACCAGATTCGAGATGCGCTTAACAGTAGTGTAATTTAAGTACCTGATTCAAATGGTGAGATTTAGCAAGGTGTCAAAATAGATTATTTTGCCGAGATAAAAAAGTATTTTGAATGCATCAATGTGGTGAAATACACTACGAGATGTATTTAATTATTGCGCTATTTGCAGATAATAAATAACATTATTTCTTGTAGAATTGAAAAAAATTACTGTACTATAAACAGCATATGGTTTTTTTATTGAGTGTTCTAAAATATTTTGGCTAAAGGATATTAGCGAGTGAGGAGCTAACCTATGGACATAAAGCGAACATGGCATTTAACAAATACGGCGGGTAATCATATTGTCGAAGTTTGTCACAACGATATTTCACAAGCAGAGGCAGTTAGTCGTTTTCTGATTGAGGGCTTACGGAAGAGTGAAGCAGTTGTGATTTTTGCTAAGCCATCATTAAGGAAAGCTGTAATTGATAGAATGAGTGCCTGTGGATTAGATGTACAAGCTATTAAAAATGAGGGTCAAATCAAATTCTTTGACGCTGAATTTTTAATATCGAGTATGAGAGCGGATAGTATTTTGGAAGAACAAGCTTTTGAGGAATACGTGAGTACTCAAATTGAGGCTGCACAATTAAAATATGGAAAAGTTCGAGTGTTTGGCGGAATGGTTGCTACACTTTGGAGCACTGGCGAGTACGATGCTGCGATGCAGCTTGAAGATTTCTGGATGAATTTAACTCAGAAACTAGAGTTTTCGCTTCTTTGTTGTTATTCCTTAAGTAATCAAACGCCACAAACTTATGAGAGAGCCTTGCAGTTTATTTGCAGATGTCATAACCATTTAGTTCCAGTAGAAAGTAATGACTTACCTGAAACCAATGAAAGTGAGGAATGGATAGACATACTTGGAGATGCTTGGAATCATGTCATAGAAAAAATGGCAGAATCGGGTAAATCTTCAGAGCAGTCGCCTTCATTGCCTATTTTAAATTAAGAATAAAATTTTCTTGTTTGATAATAAATAATTCTTTATTAATCAGTGGTCTAACAATGAAGTTTGTAGATCTTGAATGAGACGGATCGATTCTTCCTTCATTACGCTGTAACATTCACAGGCAGTAGTCTCTAATTTTTCTCGATCCTTAAGCTCTATCTGGCCTCGGCAGTATTCAATTATTTCAGCCTCCTGTAATTTTTTTGCGGTTTCGGTGATGCTTTCCCGGCGTACACCGAGTATATAAGCAATTGATTCTTGGGTCATTAATAGATTATTGGAATGGCTGCGATCGAAACTTGATAGTAACCAGTAACACAACTGTTGTTCCAAGTTATGGCGGCGATTACAAGCAATTGCTTGTGACATTTGCAAAAAAAGAGTTTGGGAATAACGTAGTATTAATTTTTGTAGCGTTCCAGTACGCCGGCCTCCACTACGAGACAAGACGTTGTGTAACGCGTTGAGTGAGATACGATAACAGTGGCCTGGTATATTGATAACTGCTTGTGTCAGACCTTCATTTCTTCCCAAGAAGGCTGAAACCCCTAAAATGCCTTCGCTACCAACCATAGCCACTTCTACTGATACACCATCTTCTAAGCTACATAGTAAAGATGTGGTGGCCGTAACGGGAAAATATATGTACTGCAGTTTATCATAAGCTTCAAACAAAACTTCTGCGCGAGACATTGATATTAATTCAAGGTGCGGTTCAATAAGATCAAACTCAGTTTGCTGAAGTGCGTTTAAGATATGATTTTCTTTAGGATCACAAGTGGCTGACATTTTCATAATTGTTCAGAATCTAATATAAATGAATGTAATAACCTGAAAAATCAACTTTTTTATGTCAAGCACCTTTAAAATGAAGTGCTTTAGAAACAATCAGTAACACATGGCATATTTGTCGAATGTTATATTGTAATCGTCTGTATTAGTTCGGATAATTTGAAATGTTGCTAGCGAGTATTCAGTTTATACTGCTTAAAATATTGCCCCACTCCATTTAGGATTTTGAATGTGCAAATGTGCCGGATATCTTGCCCTCTACACATTTCACTATAATTTGTATTGTACCTATTTTTGATTAGGGAAGAAGCTTATTTTACTGTCAATGCTGCTATTTCTATTGGTGTTATTTATATTTTTGATAGAACGTAGATCCAGATACACAAAAGGACCTGCTGATTACCCCAAGCTAAACAGAAGATCTGGCAATCGTATGAGCCTGGCGATGAATTTTTGTAGGCTAGTCCAATGATTCCAGGTATTCCAACCAATTCTTTATAAAGTGATCGTGGTAAGTCATAAAAGATAAAGTTTTAATAAATAGAATCAATTGGTTGGTAATTATTTAGGCCGAATACCAAACAAAGTGCTGAGCTAAATTTACAGCAGCTAAAAGCTAAAAACAATGCTAGTAATAATCATATCTTGTACGTATTATTTTAAATTTCTTAGTGATTTCTGTTGCCTATGTCACGTCTCTTTTATATCCATGATCCGATGTGTAGTTGGTGTTATGCGTTTTGGCGAAGCTGGGATGCGTTGCTACAGGACATGCCTGGCTCTATCGAAGTGGTTTATTTATTGGGGGGATTGGCACCGGATGCTACTGAACCGATGCCGATCGCGATGCAAAAGACTATCCAGCAAGCCTGGCAGCGTATTGAACAAACGGTTCCAGGTGTAAGGTTTAACTGGGAGTTCTGGTCGCGAAATACACCGATTCGTTCGACTTATCCGGCGTGCCGGGCTGTGCTGGCTGCTAGGAAACAGCGCGCAGAATATGATCAGGAAATGGTGCAAGCTATTCAGATGGCTTATTATCAACGAGCAAAAAATCCCTCACTACCGGAAACCTTGTTGGAATGTGCCAATGAAATTGGATTGGATGTGAAAATCTTTGTGGAAGATTTAGTAAGTGCCGAGATTGCCAAAGAATTACAGCAAGAAATCCAGCAGGCACGGAACATGGGTGTTAATTCTTATCCGTCGTTACGGCTTATGCGTGATAACGCCGTCGTGCCGATCAGTATCGATTACCGTAATCATCAAACCATGCTTGATGAAATCACTCTTATCGTAGAGAAAACGCAGCAGTCGTAGAATTGACAGGCAGTTAAGGTGTATCGTTTGCGAGTATGAGTAAATCAGCTTCCCAGCCCTTTAATTTCTTGTATGCGTGCCGGCGCTGTTTATCGCTGGTGCTGTTGTGAACGCGAGCAATAAAAGCGCAGTTGTACTCGGTCAATTTAATTTGATAGGCACGGTAATCGGTGTCACTGGAACGTTCGATGTGCTCTATTACAGTGCGCAGTGAATTGACGATATGGTCGGTTGCAACCGATTTTGCAATGAGCTGGCGTAATATTGAGAGCGTTTCATTCTGGCGGTGCTGGCGTTCGGCTAACCAGGCTTCAGGGTCAAAAGGTGAAGCAGTGAGGTTATCGATAATCAGGCGGCGTTGCGTTTCATTGATTTTTCCGTATAAGTTTTCGACGCGTTTAACCGTGCGTTGAATTGATGCCTGCATACGTTCTTCGGCAGCCGGTTGCAGATAATCACTGCGAAATTCCTCGTTACCCTTGGCGTAACGCTGCGCAATGTGAAGCAGTTGTTGTTCGCTCAAGCTGGGCACTAACGGTGCGCCGAGCTGCAATGAATGTTCGAGAGCAGGTGCTATGGTGCTGCGCAATTTCCCGGACCAGCCGCATACTTGCTCAGGGGTGACGGAATCGCCAATTTCGCTGCTTAGTACAGTGAGCCAGGCGGCATATTCAGGTAATTGCGTGCTACGGTGCCAATCAAACCAATCGCGAATTGCTTTTTTGACATGCGGCGTTTGCTCATGCGTGAAATCAACATAACTATCCAGCCACCACCAAAGCAGATGCGGTCCTTGATTGTAGCCCAGGCGCAGCATGCTGCAACTGCTGAGCAGAAAGAACAAGCCGATCAGCGCGGCCCGGAACAGAAAAGTGCCGGTGGATAACTTACGTGTAGCGAATGTAGGCAAAGCAAAAAACAATTTGCGTCCTCGAATCATACAAAATGAAGAAATTCTACACTCAAGAGAAAAAGTATTTCTTCAATGTGGCAAAGAAACCGTTGGCACTCTCAACTTCAGCTTTGGGTGGCAGCAGGTTTTCCATCGTCAATAAATAGATTGCCGACAGTCGTTCAATGTCTTCAACTTCGACATGTTCGTTCAGCTTATGAATGGTGGCGTTACGTGGGCCGAATTCAATCACCTGGGCACAGATATCAGCGATAAACCGACCATCCGAAGTCCCGCCGGAAGTGGAAAGTTGCGGCTCAATGGCGGTAGTTTTGACAATGGCATCATGCATGGCGTCAGCCAATTCGCCTTTGGGAGTAAGAAAAGGATTGCCGGAAAGCTCCCATTCCAACACATAGTTTAAATTGTGCCGATCCAGAATTTCATGCACACGGGTTTTAAGTGATGTGATAGTGCTGGCGGTAGAAAAACGGAAATTGAATAACACATTTAAACTGCCGGGAATAACATTGGTCGCACCGGTACCGGCATGAATATTGGAAATATGCCATGTTGTCGGTGGGAAATATTCATTGCCTTTATCCCATTCGGTGTTTGCTAATTCCGCAATGGCGGGTGCAGCCAGGTGAATCGGATTCTTGGCCAGATGCGGGTAGGCGATATGACCTTGGATGCCCTGTATGGTTAAATTTCCTGATAAAGAACCGCGCCGGCCGTTTTTTATAGTGTCTCCTAATTTGTCCGTACAAGTGGGTTCGCCGACAATACAATAATCAAGCAATTCGCCTCGTGCTTTGAGTGTTTCGACGACTTTAACTGTGCCATCGACTGCAACGCCTTCCTCGTCCGAAGTGATCAGTAGCGCAATCGATCCTTGGTGGTTAGCATGTTTGGCTACAAAAGCTTCAATGGCAGTAACAAAGGCGGCGAGTGAAGATTTCATATCGGCGGCGCCGCGTCCATATAACCGCCCATCGCGAATGGTCGGGGTAAACGGATCGCTATCCCATTGTTCCAAAGGCCCAGCCGGCACGACATCCGTATGCCCGGCAAAACACAGCACAGGCGCTGTATCGCCCCGGCGTGCCCAGAAATTATCGACGTCACCAAAGCGTAATTTTTCGATACGAAAACCAAGTTTCTCCAGGCGATTAATCAAAATTTCCTGACAGCCGCTATCGGCAGGTGTCAGCGAGCGGCAGGCAATCAGTGTTTGCGCTAAATCAAGTGTATCTTGGGGCATGGAATTTTCCTGAATATTTGAAGATAAATTATTTGAAGATAAATGGTTTTAATAAATCAGTGTATGAATTACACAACAATATTTTCATAAATCTTCGCGGATAATGTAGGGATTTGAGCGATAATCATGTAAATTTGAAGCTGTAATCCTGTTGAACAGACGCTGAATTCTACACGTCTGATGCAAGTCTTGCACAGTTGGCTTGTAATGCGCAAACTTGACCGGACTTAACTCATTACGAGGAAAATTGCCATGCTCCTGTTTCTCTTTTACCTGATCCTTTTTTTTGTAATTACTATCAGCTTGATCCTGGCCGTGCCATTTCTGCGCCGTTTGCTGGTTTCCAATCAAATACTGAAAATTTTTCGCAAAATGCTGCCGCAAATTTCGCAAACAGAACAAGAGGCGCTGGATGCGGGTACGGTGTGGTGGGAAGGTGATTTATTTAGCGGCAAGCCGGATTGGGAAAAATTACTGGCTTATCCAAAACCTCAGTTGACTGCCGAAGAGCAAGCATTCTTGGATGGTCCGGTGGAACAATTGTGTGCGATGCTCGATGAATGGAAGATTACACACGAATTGAAGGATTTGCCACCGGAAGTTTGGCAATTTATCAAAGACAAAGGCTTTTTTGGTTTGATTATTCCTAAACAATATGGTGGATATGGATTCTCGGCGCTCGCGCATTCCGAAGTGGTAATGAAAATCGGCTCGCGCAGCGGCACGGCAGCGGTGACGGTAATGGTGCCGAATTCACTGGGACCGGCTGAATTGTTATTGCATTACGGTACCGAGAAACAAAAAGAATACTATTTGCCACGCCTTGCCAAAGGCTTGGAAGTGCCTTGTTTTGCACTGACGTCTCCGGAAGCCGGGTCGGATGCGGGCGCGATGCCCGATTTTGCCATTGTATGCCGCGGTGAATTCGATGGTAATCCTGATGTATTGGGTATGCGGGTAACCTGGGAGAAGCGCTATATTACGCTGGGTCCGGTTGCGACCATTTTGGGTCTTGCGTTCAAACTCTACGACCCCGACCGCTTGCTCGGTAAAGAAGAAGATCTGGGCATTACACTGGCATTGATTCCTACCGATACGCTGGGAGTCAATATCGGGCGGCGGCATTATCCGCTTAATGGTGCATTTCAAAATGGCCCAAACTCCGGTAAAGATGTGTTCATTCCCATGGACTGGATCATCGGCGGTCAAGAAGGTATCGGTCAAGGTTGGCGTATGTTGATGAATTGCCTGGCGGCGGGACGCTCTATTTCGTTACCTGCAACCAGCGTGGGTGCAGCAAAATTGGCTGCGCGTACCAGTGGTGCATACAGCAGAGTGCGCGTGCAATTCAAGGTACCGATCGGTTATTTTGAAGGAATTGAAGAAGCGCTTGGGCGTATCGGCGGTAATACCTACATGATGGATGCTGCTCGTGTCATGACTGCCGGTGCCGTCGACTTGGGTGAAAAACCTTCGGTGGCGTCTGCAATTGTCAAGTATCATCTTACTGAACGAGGGCGGCAAGCGGTGAATGACGCGATGGATATTCACGGCGGCAAGGGTATATGCATTGGTCCGAGAAATTATTTGGGACGCACATATCAGCAAATTCCGGTCAGTATTACCGTGGAAGGCGCCAATATTCTGACGCGCAATATGATTATTTTTGGTCAAGGTGCGATGCGTTGCCATCCCTATTTATTAAAAGAAGTGAACGCAGCGCATGACAATAACCAAGGCCGTGCAGCGCTGGCATTTGATGAAGCGCTGGTCGGGCATGCCAAATTCACGCTGCGCAATACCGTTAACAGCCTGTTTTATGCATTATTCGGTCATTACATAAAAGCTAATGCGCCGTCCAACATCGCGCTGGAAACGGCTGTTTATTACCGCCAATTGGCGCGTTTTTCCGCCAGTTTTGCATGCATTGCGGATATCGCCCTCATGCGCCTGGGTGGTTCGCTCAAACGTAAGGAAAGATTATCCGCCCGCTTGGGTGATATTCTGAGTATGCTGTATTTATGTTCAGCAGTGCTGAAACGCTATGAGGACGATGGCCGTCCCAATTCCGATTTGCCGTTGCTGCATTGGTCGATGCAGGATGCCCTGTACCGCATGCAACAAGCGTTTGATGAATTTCTCACAAACTTTCCCGGGCATTTTACGGTGATATGGTTACTTAGGATATTGGTTTTTCCGCTTGGTAAACGCTGCAAACCGCCGGCTGATGCATTGACGCACGAAGTGGCTAAATTAATGATACAGCCGGGAGCTGTACGTGATCGTTTAACAGCCGGAATTTATGCGCCTATGACGGAAGACGAGCCACTCGCGGATCTGGAACAAGCGCTGCAATGTGCCATCGATAGCGGCGCTGCGGAAGCTAAATTGCGCGAAGCTGTCAAAACGCGTCAAATTACTGCGAAAGGTGAGGAAAAAATCGCACAAGCTATGCAATTGAATATAATTTCTGCTGCAGAAGCAGATTTGTTAAGAAAACTAAAAGACTTGCGCAGTAGAGTCATTAAGGTGGACGATTTTTCGCCGGATCTCGGCAGTGAAACAAAGCCTGGAAGCAAAGGAAATAATAAAGCTGCGCCTAATGCTCAAAGCACCAAGACGGTAGACAGAAATTTGGAAACCGTAGAATAGAATTACTCATGTTGGGTACGCAATGGCCCACTGTTTTAAAAGGAAAATTATGTCAAATCAGCAAGATGCAATGCACTCCGATGTAATCTCAGCAGAAGCAGCAAAAACGCTGGATGGCCTCTTTAATGAACGGGTGCAACGTTCGGCGCAAAAAGTGGCTTATCGCTATTTCAATTCGACCTGCGAGGAGTGGAGTAATTATACCTGGGAACAAATGAATCAGTTTGTTGCTCGCTGGCAGGCCGCGCTGATTAAAGAATCTCTGGTTCCTGGCGACCGCGTGGCAGTGATGATGAAGAATTGCCCGGAGTGGGTCATGTTCGAGCAAGCGGCATTGGGTCTTGGCTTGGTAGTGATTCCTTTATACACGGATGACCGGGTTGAAAATGCAGCCTATGTGATCAATGACGCGAATGTTAAATTGCTGCTGCTGGAGGGATCGCATCAATGGCAGCAGTTTGTCGCGATACGTGACCAGATTCAGGGATTGCAACGCGTTGTTCTGCTTAAATCTTTTGAGCAAAGTGATATGAATTTACGTGAAGCTGTTGTCATATCGGCTTGGGAATGGTTGCCTGCGCATTTTGGTGAAGTTCATCACGTTTCAACTGACTCGCACAGTCTTGCCACAATTATTTATACATCGGGCACGTCGGGCCGACCCAAAGGAGTGATGCTCAGTCATCACAATATCCTCAGTAATGCGTACAGCTGTTTACAGGTGGTACCAGTTTTGCCCGATGATTTGTTGTTATCCTTTTTGCCGTTGTCGCATACCTTTGAGCGTACCTCGGGTTATTATGTACCGATGATGGCCGGCGCCACGATTGCGTATGCACGTTCGATCCCGCAGTTACAAGAAGATTTGTTGACTATCCGGCCAACGCTATTGATTTCGGTGCCACGCATCTATGAACGCGTATACGCTGGGATTCGTACGAAACTTGCTGAAGGTTCCGCATTGGCCAGATGGTTATTCGATTCAGCAGTCGCCGTGGGTTACAGTCGTTTTGAACATCAGCAGAAGAGAGAAAGTTGGCAGCTTTCGCATATATTTTGGCCGCTATTGAAGAAATTGGTCGCCGATAAAGTGATGGGTAAACTGGGTGGCCGTTTGCGTTTTGTCATGAGCGGCGGCGCTGCATTATCGGCTGAAGTTTCACGTATTTTCATAGGACTGGGATTGCCCATTCTACAAGGATATGGCATGACCGAGAGCAGTCCGGTGGTATGTGCCAATAGACTGAAAGATAATGTACCAGCCAGTGTCGGCTTGCCGATTCCAGATGTGGAAGTCAAGTTGGGCGAGGATAATGCATTGCTGATCCGTGGTCCGAATGTGATGCTGGGCTACTGGAATAATCCGCAAGCCACACAAGCAGTCATCTCGCCGGATGGTTGGCTGAATTCCGGTGATATCGCATCGATCGATGCACAAGGGCATGTTACCATCACCGGACGGTTAAAAGAAATCATCGTATTGTCCACCGGTGAAAAAGTACCTCCCGCGGATATGGAAGCGGCCATACTACGCGATCCGTTGTTTGAGCAAGTCATGTTGATCGGAGAATCGCGCTCCTATTTGAGCGTATTAACTGTACTGAATTTTGGCCGGTGGCAAGAATTCATGGCGCATTATGGTTTGGATGGAGATTTGACAAATAAGCAGCAGTGGCAGCAAATTGAAGAAATTTTGCTGGAAAAAATTACTCAGCAAACAAGCGAGTTTCCGGGTTATGCCAAAATACGCCGCGTTGCAATCGTTCAAGAACCCTGGACCGTTGAGAATGGCTTGATGACGCCGACTTTGAAGTTAAAACGGGGAAAAGTGTTGGAGAAGTATCAAAAGGAAGTGGATAGACTATACGCAGGACATTAAAGAAGTATTGATTAATTGGT
>CADEDJ010000007.1:46696-72042 GCA_902826055.1 uncultured Nitrosomonas sp.
AAAAGGAAGTGGATAGACTATACGCAGGACATTAAAGAAGTATTGATTAATTGGTGTGTGCAATCAAATTGCCGTGTTGATGGAAGCATACTGTGCGAATTTAATGGCCACATTCTTCGCTGTCATAACACGAAATTACTCGGCACTTGTCCGGTGTTCGGTATGCAAGCAACTGGGCCTAATGCAGTTTTAGCTCGCGTTAGCGGTAGTGAGTTTCGAATTACGTTTTATCGCCGATTTCGGAGGGGAAAACCTGCCTTGGGTTGACGCAGGTTCTACAGGTCATCGATGCCTGAGGTGGCGGAATATTCTAAAAAGTTGCCCCTGTAAAACACTATGTTGATAAAACAGCATCTTTCACCAAATCACTGTGTACGAGGTAATGACTTTCCTTCATTGGTTGCGTGAGAGGGACAAAACACATAATCATGCCGTCGTATGTGCCTCCTCCTGATATGGCTGGCGAGTGGTTAACATGGATACATACTGTCATTGAATTGTGATGTGTCTTGTTCATCTGTCACTCCTATGAAATTTTTAGTGATAAAGGAATGACGCACAAGCATTTTTAATATTTCCACAATGACTGCATGCAATCTCTTGGCAGTTTTCTTCAAGAATAAAAGTCAATGTATCAATCTGCTGATAAAACTTCAATTAGTGAATGTTGTTCCAAAAGGCGAAGAAAATTCTAAATTCAATCGCTTAAAACAATTTGGGTAATTGCTTCATATGGATTATTCTCGTGTTTCGACTTGCATTAATGGACCGGTTTCGGCGGTCACTATATTTTTTATTTTTCTTCTAGGCCGTTTAGGCATAATTATTTCTTCCGTGGCCACTTCAACTTTTTCAGGAGGAGTTTCGATCATGACGAGTCCACTTTCCTTTAAACCTTGGTGTTCTTTGGTACGAGTGGAACCAGATACCGGCACTTCAGAAATCTCTAGAGTTGTTTTATCAGCAGAAACAAAATGATTCTCAACACCCACCGGAGTTTCACTGCTGGTTTTATTACCTTCATCTTTGGCTAAAATAGTTTCTGTGAGATTTTCAGCACTTTTTGTATCCAAGATTTGTTCATTATACTCACTCGCAGATAATGATTTTTCTATGTTTGGCAAAGAATCTAACGAATTTTTTTCAAAATTTGATGGCTGCTCAAGTGCCACTGAGTCTGTATTTGTAATCAAACCCTTATCGCGAGTAACTTGTTCCCTATTTCTATTATTACTACGGTGTCTTCGTGAACGCTTATGTTCGCTTGTCTTTACAGAATTATCTTGAGGAGTGGAATTCTCTCTCTTTGCAATTAATAAATCATCCGTCAGTGTAGTAGCAGCGACGATATAATTTGGATCTGATTTCTGGATAGATTTATTTCCTGCTTCTTCTGAGGTATCTGCTAAAGGGTTAAATTGTTCAGAAGTTGAAATATCATAACTATCCGTGTTAACCGGATTATCTGCTTTAGCTTGCTTATTTACTATTTCTTTGTGACGCTCATTCCGGTTACGCCCACCACGACGCCCACGTAGGCGCCCGCCACGTTCGTGGGCGGGTTTGAGTTTGTCAATAGATTGTTTTGTATCTTCACCACTTTCGGTTGTTGTTTCTTCCACGTTAGCAGCGGGTTTAAACCAACTAAAGAACTTATCTAATAAGGATGTATCTCGTAATTTATCTTCTCGTATTGGTGCCGGCTGAGCGGGCGTTATGCCTTGAACCGCCGCTTGAGGACGTGTAGGCTTGGTTTTCTGTTTGGTAAATACTAAATCATTTTCCTCAACGTTTTTCTCAACCATTTTGTAGCTGGCAACTACTTCATTCGGCTTTATATCTTCATGTCGTAGTCGTGTAATGTTGTAATTAGGCGTTTCGATGTGAATATTAGGAATCAAAATGACATTTATCCTTTGTCGCATCTCAATGTCGAAGATTTCTGCACGTTTTTCGTTAAGCAAATAGGTGGCGACATCAACCGGAAGTTGAACATGTAAGGCACTGGTGTTTTCTTTCATAGCTTCTTCTTGAATGATTCTTAAAACATGCAATGCCGACGAGTCGGTACCACGGATAAATCCTGTACCACTACAACGCGTACATGGGATATAGTTACTTTCTCCCAATGAGGGGCGCAAACGTTGTCGTGATAATTCTAATAAACCGAAACGCGAAATTTTTCCAACTTGAATACGAGCACGATCCTGTCGTAGTGCTTCGTGCAATCTGGCTTCAACTTCACGCTGATTACGCTGGACGTCCATATCAATAAAATCGATGACGATTAATCCGCCTAAGTCACGTAATCTTAATTGACGTGCGATTTCATCCGCTGCTTCAAGATTGGTATTGAGTGCGGTATGCTCAATATCGGATCCCCGAATAGCACGTGCAGAATTGACATCAACTGACACCAGAGCTTCCGTATGGTCAATGACAATAGCACCACCTGACGGTAACGAGACTTGCCGCGAATAAGCCGTTTCTATTTGATGTTCGATTTGAAAACGTGAAAATAATGGTACATCGTCATGATAAAATTTGAGGCGACTCACATTTGCAGGCATGACATGTGCCATAAACTGGCTAGCTTGTTCAAAGATATCGCGACTATCAATCAAAATTTCACCAATTTCTTGGTTAAAGTAGTCGCGAATTGCGCGAATCACTAAGCTACTTTCTTGATAAATCAGAAATACGCCATCCTGATTATTAGCTGCTTCTTCAATGGCATGCCAGAGTTGTGTTAGGTAATTTAAATCCCACTGTAATTCTTCTGCGCTTCTGCCAATTCCGGCAGTTCGAGCGATAATACTCATTCCTTCTGGAACATCAAGCTTTGCGATAACTTCACGCAAATCATTGCGCTCTTCACCAGTTATGCGACGTGAAACCCCTCCACTATTGGGATTGTTAGGTATTAAAACCAAGTACCGGCCAGCGAGAGAGATGTATGTCGTTAGCGCAGCACCTTTATTTCCACGTTCATCTTTATCAACTTGAACAATTAACTCTTGGCCTTCATGAATAAGATCTTGAATACGATTGTTCGAAGTGTTAATGTCTTCTTCAAAACAGGATGAGGATATTTCTTTAAAGGGCAGAAAGCCATGCCGCTCGCAGCCATAATCAACAAAGGCAGCTTCCAAGCTAGGCTCTATTCTTGTGATTATAGCTTTGTAGATATTACTCTTGCGCTGTTCCTTACTTATGGACTCGATGTCAAGATCAACAAGTGTTTGTCCATTGACTATGGCGACCCGCAACTCTTCGGGCTGCGTCGCATTGAATAACATTCGTTTCATTTACAAGCCTTACGTGTTTTATTTATAAATTCACTATCTATTTCTATTAATTTGTTGGATAGATTATTGTGATATACGCAGTTGTAATGACGAGATTTCGGTTTAATAATAGTTTTAATGTAATGTTTGTAAATCAATTATATGTTTCTTTAATATTAATATGCTATTTTTGTTTTCTAGAAAAATCTGTACTTACCACATTAAGCAAGATTTTTTTCTTTAATCTCTTGCTGATTGTGCGTAAGGTAACAGATTTTACATAAAGTTCCAAACAGTGTGCTACGCTTGCCGCCTTCCTAATTTCTTATTCTTATTAGTAGATCTTTAAGAATTAAAAATAAGAATAAATTTAAATGCTCTTTTAATTTTACAACAAGTATTCCAAAAAGACATACGTTAGAACGCTATTTAATAAATTTAAGCATCTTTTAAAAGAAATGATTAAAACTGGAAGCGCGCATATAAGAAATGTATTGGCATGTGATATGTCAGTGAAAAATTTGTGTATCGGTGAGAAGGAAGAAAATCAACGGATAGATAATTTTTTGTTTCGATGCTATCGACATGTTCCCAAGAGTCATATCTATCGACTCGTCAGGAGTGGCCAGGTGCGTATCAATGGAAAAAGAATAGATGTCAGTTATCATTTGCAATTGGGTGATATTGTAAGAATTCCGCCAATTAAAGTTGGAAAAGAGGGTTCTTCACAACAAACTTCAGTTATACCATCCAACTTTTTTAGGTTTAATACCTTATTTGAAGACGATGTATTACTCGTTATTGACAAGCCTGACAGTATGGCAGTTCATGGTGGAAGTGGTATTAGTTTTGGTGTAATCGAGCAATTGCGTGCGCAAAATCCATCTTGGAAATTTCTTGAATTGGTGCATCGTCTCGATAGAGAAACATCTGGCATATTGTTACTTGCGAAGAAGCGTAGTGCACTCGTCGAGCTTCATCGGCAAATTCGTGAAGGTTTGATGGAAAAGCATTATTTAGTAATGGTTTATGGAAAATGGCATAATGCTACACAACATGTAAAGCTAGCATTGAATAAATTTATTACTGCTACTGGCGAGCGACGTGTTGCGATAGCAAGTAATGGAAATAAAAATAACAAGCCTTTGGAAGCACATACCATATTTAGATTGCAAAAATCATGGAAAAATTTCAGTTTGCTTGATGCTGAATTAAAAACAGGCCGTACACATCAAATCCGTGTTCATCTTGCCCACCTTGGGTTTCCAATAATTGGAGACGACAAATACGGGAATTTCGAACTTAATAAACAGCTTGCGAAAGGAAATAGGCAAGAAAATCTAACCCGTATGTTTTTACATGCGCATACATTGCAAATAAAACACCCTGTTTCTATGGAAATTATGAAACTACAAGCATCGTTGCCTGAGAATTTGCAACGATTTGTAGATAAATTAGATAATGACAATCCGTTACACTCTTAATTCAGTCAGGCGTCGTTTGTTACAACAAAGTGATATAATTCCGTGCGTATTTAAATACCTGGAGTAATACTAACTTGTTCACTTTTGAACATAGTTTGTAAAACATCCCATACATTTTCTACTATTTTTTTCTGAGCAAGTTCATTAGGATGGATTCCATCGGCTTGAAAAAAATCATGTTTATCACCGAAACCAGCCAACAAAAATGGTATTAATTTTATTTGATAATTTTCTGCGAGTTGTGGAAATATTGCCTGGAACTTTTGTGTATAGGAAATACCATAATTAGGAGGTAGCTGCATACCCGCAAGTAAGACAGTTGCATTGTTTTCTTTGCATGCTTTAATAATAGCTTCCAGGTTTTCATAAATAGATTTTATGGATGCACCGCGTAAACCATCATTGGCGCCAAGTTCAAGCACAACGATTACTGGTTGATGTTCTTTAAGTACTTGATCTATGCGATTACGTCCTCCAAGCGTTGTTTCGCCGCTGATACTTGCGTTTATGATTTTATAATCAGTGAATTTAGACTGTATGCGTTGTGTTAGTAAAGCAACCCAGCCAGCTTCAGCTGGTAAACCATAACTGGTAGACAAGCTGTTACCAAAAACCATGATAGTTTTAGTTGTTGTGGCTGCAGCAGGTGTAATAAGAGTAAAAAAGATAATCACAACAATAAGGATATTTTTTTTCATGTTAGATGATTTTGTTGAGCAACCGATTCTTCGGACTGATTCACTGACTAAGCGAGTTAATACCGGTAATGAGCAATTGACCATATTACAGGATATTAATTTAGAGGTGAATGCAGGTGAAGCAGTGGCGATTATCGGTGCGTCCGGTTCAGGCAAATCTACACTATTAGGGTTACTTGCCGGATTGGATCTGCCAACGATAGGTAAAGTTCACCTTGATAATATTGATATTTTTACTTTAGATGAGGATAGTCGCGCTGCTCTCCGTGGTAGAATTCTTGGGTTTGTGTTCCAATCATTTCAATTGCTCCCGGCGTTAACTGCAATAGAAAACGTTATGTTGCCTCTCGAACTTACAGCAGCTAGTGATGTAGAGGCAGTAGCGCGGAGATTGTTGGATCGAGTGGGGCTGGCAAAACGTTTGCATCACTATCCTAAGCAATTGTCCGGTGGTGAACAGCAACGAGTAGCTATTGCGCGTGCTTTTGCAACGGATCCAAAATTATTGTTAGCAGATGAGCCTACAGGAAATCTTGATTCGGCGTCTGGCATACAAATCATTGAGCTGATGTTTGAGCTCAATCGCGAACATGGTACAACCTTAGTCTTGGTGACTCATGATGAAGCATTGTCACGACGATGCTCGCGCCAAATTCGATTAGCGGATGGGAAGCTTGTTCAATAGGTAATAGAGATGAAACCCAATGATTTAATACTATTTGTAATGGTAATGTTTGTGTGGAATAACTCCGGCTATCAATAATGAATTATTTCAAGATTTCATATCGCATGCTACGCCGTGATTGGCGTGCAGGCGAGCTTAATGTATTGGTTTTAGCGCTGATCATCGCAATTAGCGGGTTGACCACGGTGGCATTTTTTGCCGATCGCGTAGAATCGGCGCTTGCTCGCGAAAGTAATCAGTTATTG
This sequence comes from uncultured Nitrosomonas sp., assembly GCA_902826055.1. Taxonomy (GTDB): domain Bacteria; phylum Pseudomonadota; class Gammaproteobacteria; order Burkholderiales; family Nitrosomonadaceae; genus Nitrosomonas. The sequence goes on from CADEDJ010000007.1 coordinate 53,096, forward strand.
GGAGCGGATTTGCTGGTTATTTCGAATCAACCGCTACCAGAACATTATGCTGATAAAGCATCGCAACTGGAGTTGGTCGTTTCTTCGGTAACCAAGTTTCCCAGCATGATATCAAATAGTGATAGCAGCCTACTTGCTGAAATTAAAGCAGTTACTGAAGGTTATCCGCTACGCGGACACGTATATTTGATGAGCGGATCGCCAGAAAAATTAATGGAGCCATCAAAAGCACAATCCGCAGGAAAAATTCCACAACCCGGAACAATTTGGGTTGACGAAAAGGTTAGAATGCAACTCAATTTGAACAGTGGCGATAGCGTTGATGTCGGTGCTATCCAATTGGTTGTAACTGAATTTATTGAACGTGAACCGGATCATTCCGTGGGATTTATCAATATGGGTCCACGTGTCATGATAAATGCCGCTGACTTGGCGGCAACCGACTTAATACATCAGGGGAGCCGCATTTCTTATAACCTGCTGGTAGCTGGCGATGTAAAAAAAGTGCAACAATTTCGTGATTGGGCAAAATCTCAGCTTACTAAGATACAAAGAATCGAAGGTATTCGGGATGCACGTCCTGAAATCAAAGCGGCACTTGAACGTGCGGAAAAATTTTTGAACCTGGCTGCTTTAGCAAGTGTTGTACTTGCAGCAGCAGCAATAGCATTAGCTGTGCGCAGATTCACACAACGTCATTTGGATGCGTGTGCAGTGATGCGTAGCCTTGGGGCAAGTCAGAAGTATTTATTGTATTTATATCTTTATTATTTTGTTATTTTGGGTGTAATTGCGAGCGGTTTAGGTTGTATGATTGGTTTTGTTGCTCAGGAAATTTTGGCGCATTGGCTGACAGGAATTGTCGATACAGCATTACCTTGGCCTAGTTGGTTGCCTGCTTTTCAGGGCTTACTGGTGGGTTTGGTATTGTTAGTGGGTTTCGCATTACCACCGGTGTTAAATTTGCGCAGTGTTCCAGCGTTGCGTGTACTACGCAGGGACATTGGATTATCCAATGCACACAGCATTACTGGCTATTTGCTAGGATTAATTGCTTTATCATTACTGTTTATTTGGAAAGCGCAAGATTTCAAGCTTGGTCTTTTTGTTGTGGGTGGATTTATAGTTGCCATTGCAGTATTTAGTTGCTTTGGCTGGTTACTGATTAAAATACTATCAAGTATACGTCATCAAGCCGGAGGCGCATGGCGTTATGGCTTAGCCAGTATTCGCCGCCGCGCAGCTTCCAGTGTATTGCAGGCAGTCGCACTAGGGTTGGGATTAATGGCATTGCTGGTGTTAACACTAATCCAAGAGGACTTGATCAATGATTGGCACGCCAGTTTGCCGCCTAAAGCGCCTAATCACTTTTTAGTAAATATTCAACCTAATCAATTGGAACCTCTGGAAGAATTTTTTCAGCACCACAATATTCAGTCTCCCGTTATGCATCCTATGGTGAGAGGTCGTTTAATCAAGATTAACGGGAAGAAAGTTTCACCAAAAGACTATGCCGATGATTTGCACGCAGAAAGACATATTAGACGTGAGTTTAATTTATCGTGGACTAATAAGATCACCACTGATAATGAAATTGTTCAGGGAAAATGGTGGGATAACGATACTACCGATGCCGTTATTTCGATTGAAGAGGGTATTGCCAAAACAATCCGAGTCAAGTTAGGCGATGAATTAACCTACGATATCGCAGGCAGTCATTTTTCAGCCAAAATTACCAGTATAAGAAAAGTCGATTGGGACAGTTTTCGCGTAAATTTTTTTGTTGTGGTGCCGCCTGGATTGTTGGAGGATTATCCAGCAAATTACATCACGAGTTTTTATTTAGCACCCACAGAGATTAGTATGATTCATGAGTTGGTCAGAGCTTTTCCTAATATTCTGGTAGTCGATGTGGCGATAGTGATCAATCAAGTACAACAGATGATTCGACAAGTATCTCAGGCGATAGAATTTGTTTTTTTGTTCACAATACTGGCAGGTTTTGCAGTGTTATATGCAGCTATTGCATCAACACAAGATGAACGTATATATGAAGCGGCTATTTTCAGAGCACTAGGTGCTAAAAAGGAACAGTTGTCTCGCGCTTGGGCGGCTGAGTTTGCAATACTAGGCGGATTGGCCGGGTTATTTGCTTCTGCTGGCGCTACCTTGTTGGGATATGTCATTAGCAAGCATGTTCTGCATTTCGATTACACCTTTAATCCTTGGATTTGGCTGATTGGTACAATCGTAGGGATAATTGGCGTTTTGGTGGCGGGTTTGCTGGGTACACGTTCAGCGATCTCAAGTCCTCCGTTATTAACGTTGCGCAAAATTGGGTAGTTGATTTCGTGGCATTAAACAGCACACAGGAATTTCTTCTTGATTCACCATCGCTTAAACTCAAGTCGCTACCGCCATTGAGTTTATATATTCACATCCCATGGTGTATAAAAAAATGTCCGTATTGCGACTTTAATTCCCATGAAATTCATAATGAGGAAAATCAAGTACCCGAAGATGAATACGTTAACGCATTGATACGTGATTTGGAATCTGCCTTGCCCAATGTTTGGGGGCGACGGTTGACCAGTGTATTTTTTGGTGGTGGTACACCTAGTTTATTGGGTGCTAAGACAATTGATCGATTGTTATCCGCTGTACGAACCTTACTGCCATTGGAGCATTTTGCGGAAGTTACGCTTGAAGCCAATCCTGGAACTTTTGAAACACAAAAATTCAATGAGTTCCGAGCTGCTGGGATTAATCGTTTATCGATCGGTATTCAGAGTTTTAACCGGCAGCATCTCAGTGTACTAGGGCGAGTGCATGATGATCGAGAAGCATATCGTGCAGTAGAAATTGCACTGAAAAATTTTGATAATATCAATCTTGATTTGATGTATGCCCTGCCAACGCAAACCGTAGCAGATGCACAAGCTGATATTGAAATTGCATGTTCTTTGGGAGTTACGCATATTTCAGCTTATCACTTGACATTAGAGCCCAATACGTTGTTTTACCGCTTTCCACCAAAGCTTCCTAATGACGAACAGGCGGAACAAATGCAAGATATTATTGAGCAAACTACTGCAAATCACGGTTACCACAATTATGAAACGTCAGCGTTTGCACAGACTGGTAAAGTGTCGCGCCATAATATGAACTATTGGTTATTTGGTGACTATGTCGGTATTGGTGCTGGTGCGCATAGCAAAATTAGTTTTGCCGATAGAATTTTACGTCAGATGCGTTATAAGCAACCCAAAGAATATTTGATTCGGGCCAAGGTTGGTAAATCGCTCACTCAGACGCAACATGAGTTGACGCTTACAGATCGGAGTTTCGAATTCATGATGAATGCACTACGACTCACGGGAGGCTTTGATGCAACACTGTTTCAGCAGCGCACCGGTTTACCCATTACCGTTGTTCGTGATCAACTGAGAGAAGCAGAACAGCGCGGACTATTAATATATGATAGCAGCCGCATAAAACCGACGGTACTAGGTAGGCGTTTTCTAAATGATTTGCTGCAAATTTTTTTGCCGGAAACAAACCTTCCATAATATCGCTGCCATCAATACCAAGCCTAACTGAGCGATAAATTACACGCTGGAATCGAATGCATGAAATGTAAGACTTTGTGATAAAGGAATAAAGATGTGGCGTATGTAAAGCCCGAAGAAATCGTTGCAAGCATGTTAGAGGCAGGTGCTAAGAAAGCCAGTCTGCCGGTTAAGCATTTGCTGATTCGCGGTTTTCTGGCAGGCGCTTTTCTTGGTTATGCCACGACTTTGGCAATTCTAGCGGCGACACAGACAGGCTGGGGTATAGTTGGAGCTGCGGTATTTCCGGTGGGTTTTGTCATGATTGTTTTACTCGGATTGGAACTGGCAACTGGAAATTTTGCGCTCATTCCAATTGCGGTTAAGGCTAAAAGAGTATCACTTTCTTTTTTGTTAAAAAATTGGACTGGGGTATTGATTGGTAACTTCACTGGTAGCGTCATGTATGCGTATTTGTATTGTGTCGTTACAACAAAAATGGGAACGATCGATCCGGCCTCTATTCCTGCTTTGCAGCGAACAATAACAATAGCGGAAAATAAAACGCTCGGTTATGCTCAATTAGGGTTGGATGGTGTGATTACTGCATTTGCCAGTGCAATATTGTGCAATTGGATGGTGAGCTTAGGTGCAGTAATGGCGTTTGCGTCCACAACGACGACTGGTAAAATTGCTGCTATGTGGTTGCCGATCATGACTTTCTTTGGTTTGGGCTATGAGCATGCTATTGTCAACATGTTTGTGATTCCTGCAGGTATGTGGCTGGGCGCTGATATCACATGGATTGATTGGTGGTTGTGGAATGGGTTACCAGTGATTGCGGGGAATTTATTTGGTGGAATGATTTTTACCGGGTTTATGTTGTATTGGAGCTATGGAAAGACGAATGAATAAACGTCTTAGTAGTGACAATGATTTTAATAGGTAAAAAAATTATTACTATCATAAGGTTATTGGACTAATGCTTTATGAAGTAAGCCATGTACGTGGGGTAATATTATTCTAATCCTATGAATTTTTTATATAATTATTAAATATAAGGAGCTTTTGCTATAAAGCTCTAAGATTTATTCGAAATTATTGTTTAATAACACATGCCACGTTCAGATTTCTTGCTGCCATTATCTCGTGAGCACCACACGGCTTTGGTACTAGCACGTGCAGCTAGGAAAGCGATAAGTACAAATGACAGAGCTACTTGCTTAGAAGTGTTGGCAAAAATAGAAGTGCATTGGCATTCCGTTATGGCAGCGCATTTTGAAAAGGAGGAGCAATTAATTCGACTTGCAGAAACAATGCTTAATCCTGAAGATGTGAGGCGTATTTATTCAGAGCATAGCGAATTGCGCGCGCTTGTCCATAATTCATGTATGCTGGAACTGTCTGTCCGTTTGTGCAAATTTGCCGATCTTATGGCTGCTCATGTGCGCTATGAGGAGCGTGTATTGTTTCCGCAATTGCAGCGCTGTCTCAACGGTATTCTTCAATAAGTTTTAGTCAATGCTGTGTTTCTTTACAAAAGATTGAATAGTACTTTTTAGTTCGGAGTCAGGTAAAGTTGCAGCAAGTTGGATTAGACATTTTTTTCCGGTTGCGCTCAATTCAATTTTATTGTTGGCTCGTTCTTTACTTGCAAGTAGATTTTTATTCTCTATGTAGAAATGTGCTTGCACGAAAATTTGAATTGAAGTAACTTCCCACCCTAGCTCGTTCAGTTTGGATAACAACGATGGGGTCATCTGCTTAAGTTTTGAAGCAACAGCACCATTCACAACCATTATAGTTAGCTTGCCATTTGAGATTTGCCCTAGGCTGCAATACTTCGCCAAATGTGGTGAAACAACGTTAGAAAATACTAATTGATTTGCATGTAACTGATCGACTAAAGAGAATATTTTTTTATATTCGGGTAATTTACTGAGATGATTTAAATAGATACTGGCTTTATACGAGGTCATAGCTATTAAAGTAATTTAATGAGTACAATATAAATATGAATATTATTTTAATTTCTAATAAATCTGAACGAGCAAAAAAAATAACCCTAACCAAGAAGCATTTTATATTATTAATCAGTATCTTTTTATTGCTTATTCTAGTATTGGCTTTAAGTCTGAATTTTATTTCTCTTCGTTACGCCGATCGAATTGATACACCCGTATTGAGAGCAGTGTTAGTTAACCCGCAAGAGGAAAGGCATCGTAAGATTCAAACTCATTTGCAAGATAATTTAAATATTATGGCAAGTAAGCTGGGTCAGATGCAGGCACAGTTGTTAAAACTGGACACCCTCGGCGAGCGGTTAGCAGAATCCTCAGGGATTAAACCACGAGACTTATTATTTAATGCGGCACCAGGACAAGGAGGCGTGTATTCTGAATTGTCATCTGAAGAATTAACTTTCGTTGAATTCGATCATAAAGTTCAAGAGCTTTCGAATATGCTGGATGAAAGGGCAGATAAATTGGGTGCACTGGATTCTTTATTACGACAGGAGCGTTTAACAAAATATATTTTACCTTCTCAAATGCCTATTGAAACAGATTGGTATTCATCAGGCTTCGGATATCGAATCGATCCTTTTACAGGCAAGAAGGCATTTCATGATGGTGTAGATTTTTCAGCAGAAGTAGGTACACCGATAAAAGCTGCCGCTGGAGGTGTGGTGGTTTATTCAGACCGTCATCCTGAGTATGGTAATATGGTTGAGATTGATCATGGAGATGATATGGTGAGTCGTTATGCCCATGCATCTAAACTCATAGTAGAGCTTGGACAAGTTGTACTCCAAGGGCAAAAAATTGCGGAAGTTGGCAATACAGGTCGATCAACAGGAGCTCATTTGCATTTTGAAATTAGATATAAAGACAGACCGCTCAATCCGTCTAAGTTTCTAAAAAAATCAAGTTAAATCAGAATTGTGGATCTTAATTACATACAAGTTATATGTTATGTCGCCGAATATCAATGGTTAATCATATAAGTTTTTGTAAACACAAATGACTGGTATTGAGGTGAAAATTTTTTTGAAAAAACAATTCACATTCAATCAATATTACTTTTAGTTTTTGTAAGGGTGAGGTATGGATCTCACCCTTTATTTTTGACATTTGATTTGTTTAAACATAAACAGAATTTAGAGACTTTATGCTAGGTAATATACTTAAAAAAATTTTTGGAAGTCGAAACGATCGAATAATTAAGCAGTACTCTCAAACTGTAAAGATTATTAACGATCTGGAATCGGCGATAGCAAGCTTATCCGATGCTGAGTTACGTGCCAAAACAGACGAGTTCAAACAGCGTGTTCAAAATGGCGAAACCTTAACTGCTCTATTACCAGAAGCATTTGCTGTAGTACGAGAAGTTGGTAAGCGGGTTTTAGAGATGCGCCATTTTGATGTGCAACTTATTGGTGGCATGGTATTGCATGAAGGAAAGATTTCTGAGATGCGTACTGGTGAAGGTAAAACGTTAATGGCAACTTTACCGGCTTATCTTAATGCATTGCCAGGAAATGGTGTGCACATTGTTACAGTTAATGATTATCTGGCAAAACGTGATGCTGACTGGATGGGAAAAATTTATCAATTTCTGGGAATGAGTGTAGGAGTGATTTATGCACAAATGCCCTTTGCCGAGAAGCAAGCCGCCTATGCCGCCGATATTACTTATGGTACCAATAATGAATACGGTTTTGATTATTTGCGCGACAATATGGTGACTCATCCTTCTGAACGAGTGCAGCGCAAACTTAATTTTGCAATTGTTGACGAAGTAGACTCAATTTTGATTGATGAGGCGCGTACGCCATTAATCATTTCTGGCCAAGCTGAGGGCGATACAGAAATTTATGTGCGCATTAATGCATTGATCCCGCGGCTAATACGTCAGGAAACAGAAGATGGATCAGGAGATTTTAGTGTAGATGAAAAATCCCACCAGGTCACATTAAGCGAAGCCGGATTTGAGCACGCTGAAAAGCTTTTGACTAGTGCTGGTCTACTAAAATCTGGAACCAGTCTCTATGATCCTGCAAATATAAATTTAATTCATCATTTGAACGCAGGTTTGCGGGCGCACAACCTGTATTTTCTGGATCAGCATTATGTAGTACAAGAGGGTGAAGTAGTTATCGTCGATGAATTTACCGGCCGCCTGATGGCTGGTCGACGTTGGTCAGATGGATTGCATCAAGCGGTAGAAGCAAAAGAAGGTGTGGTAATTCAGAAGGAAAATCAGACGCTTGCATCTATCACTTTTCAAAATTATTTTCGTATGTATCAAAAGCTATCCGGTATGACGGGTACAGCAGATACTGAAGCCGCCGAGTTTCAGCAGATTTATGGATTAGAGACTGTAATAATACCTACTCATCGACCAATGATTCGCGAGGATCGCATGGATCTGGTATTTCGTACAACAAAAGAAAAGAACGAGGCTATTATTGAAGGAATCAAAGAGTGCTATGAAAGTGGGCAACCAGTTTTGGTTGGTACAACATCAATTGAAAGTAATGAACTACTATCAAAACTACTAAATCGCGCAAAACTTCCTCATCAAGTTTTAAATGCTAAACAACACGCGAGTGAAGCGAGTATTGTCGAGCAAGCAGGTCGACTCAAAATGATTACCATAGCAACTAATATGGCAGGACGTGGAACTGATATTGTGCTGGGAGGTAATCCAGAACCGGAAATCGAACGTATAAGGCACGATGAAAAACTTACTGCCGAAGCAAAAGAAAAGCTAATCAATGAAATATATGAAAAATGGAAAGTCACGCATGAAGAAGTATTGAAGAAGGGTGGCTTACATATTATTGGTACGGAACGTCATGAATCGCGCCGAGTTGACAATCAATTGAGGGGGCGTTCTGGTAGGCAAGGCGATCCGGGATCCAGTCGGTTTTATCTTTCTTTAGAAGATCCATTATTACGTATTTTTGCATCGGATCGCGTTGCTAATATTATGACGCGTCTTAAAATGCCTGAAGGAGAAGCTATCGAACACCCGTGGGTAACTCGTGCTATTGAAAATGCTCAACGCAAGGTAGAAGCAAGAAATTTTGATATGCGTAAGCAATTGTTAGAATACGATGATGTAGCTAATGATCAACGTCACGTAATTTATCAGCAACGTAGTGAATTGTTAGAGTCAGAACGTGATATTTCAGAAACGATTGTAGTGATACGCGAAAGTGTATTAAGTGATTTATTCAATCAACACATTCCACCAGGAAGTGTCGAAGAACAATGGGATGTGGCAAGTTTGGAGAAAGCACTTGCAGCAGAGTATCAACTACACTTCCCATTGCAGAAATGGCTTGAACAGGAGTCTGATCTACACGAAGAAAATTTGTCTCAGCGTATTATCAATTTATCTAATGAGCAGTATCAAGCAAAGGTTGACAAAGTTGGTATTGACATTATGCATCATTATGAGCGTGTAGTCATGTTGCAGAGTTTGGATTCGCATTGGCGAGAGCATTTGGCAGCATTGGATCATTTACGTCAAGGCATACATTTACGCGGTTATGCACAGAAGAATCCGAAGCAGGAATATAAGCGTGAAGCTTTTGAATTATTCACCAATATGCTTGAGGGAATAAAGATTGAGGTAACCAAAATACTCTTGACTGTACAAATTAAAAGTGAACAACAGGTCGAAGCTGCTACTGAATCACTACGAACCCCGGAAAATGTACAATTTCATCATGCAGACTATAAAGAAGGGATGGCTGAAGAAGCAGATTACGAAAAAGATCAGGGTGAAAAAATACAACCATTTATCCGTCAAAGTGAAAAAATTGGCCGTAATCAACCATGTCCTTGTGGATCAGGTAAAAAATACAAGCAATGCCACGGCAAATTAGGTAGTTAGAAAAATGGCTTAATTATAAATCTTTTTCTAATGCTGGATTGCGCAAAAAATGGTATGAGTTTTGTAAAAAGTTATTCACATAATCCTATAATGGTTATGCTATACTGCGCAACCTTATAATTTAAACTTTACAATTGTCACGCAGTGATTTGCTTGTATGATCGAAAGTAAAGCTAACTTGCCGTTTTATTGATGGTTTTTTATGAAAAATATTACTGATGGAATAGTTTAATATGGCAGATAGTTTCAGCATCAATGATGAGATGAGTGGCAGACGAAAATTTTTAGTCGCTGCAACTTCAGTAGCAGGTGGTATTGCAGGTGCTGCAATTGCAACACCGTTTTTGTTAAGTATGATGCCAAGTGAACGAGCCAAGGCAGCGGGAGCTCCGGTAGAGGTTGATATATCAAAGCTCGAGCCCGGCATGTTGTTAATGGTTGAATGGCGTGGAAGAGTTGTCTGGGTTTTGAATCGTACTCCTGAAATGTTGGAATCTCTGGTGAAAGTAGAGGAGCAATTGGCTGATCCAAATTCTGAGAAGAATCAACAGCCTGAGTATGCACGGAATCGCACACGTTCCATTAAACCGGAAATCTTAGTTACTGAAGGTGTATGTACGCACTTGGGTTGTTCTCCAGTATTTAGAAAAGAGATTGCACCTGCGGATCTCGGGCCTGATTGGCAAGGTGGTTTTTTCTGCCCGTGCCATGGATCAAAATTTGATTTGGCAGGCCGGGTATACAAAAATGTGCCTGCTCCAACAAATATGGTTGTTCCTCCCCATACGTATTTGAGTGATAACCGCCTTCTAATTGGATCTGAGAGTGAGGGATCTGCGTAAATGAGTAATCTATTTAATTCAATGATTGAATGGATCGATAAGCGTTTTCCATTAACGTCAAACTGGAAAGCGCATCTTTCCGAATATTATGCGCCAAAGAACTTTAATTTTTGGTATTTCTTTGGCTCGTTGGCCTTATTAGTGCTGGTTAATCAATTGTTAACCGGGATTTTCCTAACCATGAACTACAAACCAGATGCGAGCCAAGCATTTGCGTCGGTCGAGTATATTATGCGTGATGTAGATTACGGCTGGTTAATTCGTTATATGCATTCTACAGGTGCATCCATGTTTTTTGTCGTGGTTTACCTTCATATGTTTCGTGGAATGATGTATGGTTCGTATCGGAAACCGCGAGAGCTTCTTTGGTTAGTAGGAATGTGTATATTCTTTGTGCTGATGAGCTTGGCTTTTACCGGATATATCTTGCCCTGGGGACAAATGTCATATTGGGGAGCGCAAGTAATTGTTAGTATGTTTGGAGCAATTCCTGCTGTCGGGGAAACACTTCAGCAATGGTTGCTGGGTGATTTTACACTTTCAGATGCTGCCCTGAATCGTTTTTTTGCGTATCATGTCGTAACGCTACCATTAGTGTTGTTAGTATTAGTATTTGTGCACATTCTAGCTTTGCATGAAACAGGATCAAATAATCCTGATGGTGTTGAGATAAAAGAAAATAAAAATCCTCAAACAGGCATCCCTGTTGATGGCATTCCTTTTCATCCTTACTATACGGTAAAAGATATTGTCGGAGTGGTAGTATTTCTAATCGTATTTTGTGGAATTATTTTCTTCGCTCCAGAAATGGGCGGATATTTTTTAGAATATAATAATTTTATTCCAGCTAATACATTGCAAACTCCGGATCATATAGCTCCAGTTTGGTATTTCACGCCTTACTATTCCATGTTACGAGCTGTAACAATTAATTTTCTTGGGATAGATGCTAAATTATGGGGTGTGATTTTAATGGCTGGATCAGTGGTTATTTTCTGTTTTCTGCCGTGGCTTGATAGGAGTCCAGTGAAATCAATACGCTATAAAGGCACTTATTTTAAAACAGCTTTGGCCCTGTTTGTGGTTAGCTTTTTTGTACTAGGTTGGTTAGGAACAAAATCTCCTACACCTTTGTACACACTATTAGCACAAATCTTCACAGTTATTTATTTCGCTTTCTTTATCTTGATGCCTTGGTATAGCAAGATAGATAAAACAAAACCTGAGCCAAAAAGACTAAAAGAGTAAAAAAATGAAGAAAATAACGATTGCTATATTAATCTTATTATGCCTGATTCCATTTAGCATCTTTGCCGGTGAATCTGGTATGGCATTAGAGCGTGCTTCAGTTGATATAACCGACAATGCTTCGTTAAAACGTGGTGCAGAAAGCTTTGTTAATTATTGTTTAACTTGTCATGGTGCTAGTTATATGCGTTATAACCGTCATCGCGATATCGGATATACCAATGAAGAAATTCTCGAAAAATTAATTTTTACTGGACAAAAAGTTGGTGATTTGATGGAATCCGCTATGCGGAAAAAAGAAGCCGAAGAATGGTTCGGTGTTGTGCCTCCTGACCTATCAGTCATAGCGCGTGCACGTGGTGCAGATTGGCTTTATACATACCTTAAAGCTTTTTATCGTGATGAAACTACTGCAACTGGATGGAATAATTTAGTATTTGATCGTGCTGCAATGCCTCATGTTTTATATCAGTTGCAAGGTGAGCAAAAATTGGTTGTCAAGAAATCTGATAAAGGTGAAGAGAAAAGCTTATCTTTAGAAAAACCTGGTGAATTAAATTCATCTGACTATGATAAATTCGTTGGTGACCTCGTCAATTATCTTGTTTATTTAGGCGAACCACACGCCAATGCACGCAAGAAATTAGGGATTGAAGTAATGATCTTTCTGCTTGGTATGTTGCTGCTGTCCTATGCCCTGAAGAAAGAATATTGGAAAGATATTCATTAATATATAAGACGTTCTGAGTATATTAATATTTTCTAAGACTAGCAGCTATGATGACATTATATTCAACAATTACATGTCCATATAGCCATCGATGTAGGATTGTCTTGCACGAGAAGGATATGGATTTTCAAGTGGTTGATGTTGATCCAAATAATAAATCTGAAGATCTGGCTGTAATCAGTCCATATGGTAAAGCCCCCATACTTGTGGAACGCGATTTGATTTTATATGAGTCGAATATTATTAACGAATATATTGATGATCGCTTTCCACATCCACAGTTAATGCCTGCAGATCCTGTAATGCGTGCTCGTGCACGTTTATTACTGTATCGATTTGAACAAGAATTATTTTGCCATATTGCAGCATTTGAGGGTACTGATCAAAAGAATATGGATAAAGCACGTGCCGTAATAGCCGATCATCTTACTGTAATTTCTCCTATTTTTGAAAAACAAAAGTTTATGCTTGGTGATGAATTCTCCATGCTGGATGTTGCAATTGCACCATTATTATGGCGACTCGAATATTTTGAAATTCGCCTACCTAAACAAGCTGCACCATTATTGAAATACTCAGAAAGATTATTTAGTCGACCGTTATTTATTGACGCATTATCAGCTTCAGAAAAAGTTATGCGGAAGTAAATATGAATTCTATCAAACCATATTTAATTCGCTCTACTTATGATTGGTGTATTGATAACGACTTTACTCCTTTTCTTCTGGTAGAAGATTACTCGGAATTTGATATACCAAGTAAAGATATTAAGAATGGTGAAATAATTTTCAATATTAGTGCAAGAGCAGTTCGTGATCTTATGATTAATAATGATATTGTTTGTTTTGCGGCTCGTTTTAACGGGGTTTCGAAAGAAATTAAAATTCCTGTCAATACAATCAAAGGTATATTTGCAAAAGAAGTGAATCAAGGAATAGAGTTTGCAAGGAACCACATAAATATAAGTATTAATTCAAGTAGCAAAAATAAGAATGTGGAATTTAATTCTCTTACATACCAGTTGAAAAATAACAAGCCTAATTTGCAGATAATTAAATAAATCTAAGAGAAAAAAGTTTATTTTACTAAGACATATAAAGCCGGCATAGCTCAGATGGTAGAGTAGCTGATTTGTAATCAGAAGGTCCCGAGTTCGATTCTTGGTGTCGGCACCATAAAAACAATGAGTTAGGGTGAATTAAATAAATGTTTGTTATTCGTGTAGACACTATGTAGACGATTGATAAGCAACAATTACTTATATATTTTGTTATTTTCATGATTAGATAATTATCTAGCCTGAGTACTTTAAAATTATTATCCGTTGGTCGTCTGATCGAGTTTGGCACGGCCTGCCAAATAGAGACTTACTATTCCCGTACAGTGTATTTACAGATAGGCAATCTCTCTACGGTTTTGTGTTTTTTCAAAATTAATGTGAAATTATTCACATTTCGGTGGAAGTCTTTAGAATCCTGTGAGTATTTATAATGAAAATGACGGTTGAGTTTGTTATAAAAAATAATAGTCGTCCAATAATTAGCTTAAATGTAGAGGAAAAGGTCAGTGATATAATTCGTTCAGATTTTACTTTATATATGATGAGTACTTCACCCACCCCCGATTTATATTTTAAAACATATGAACAAGAGGGTATGGAAGTGATAATTGATCTAAGAGTAATAGCCTCTATTATGATTATTAAAAAGTGAAAATTAATTAATTTTGGAGCTTATTTAATCTAAGGGGGCACGGTGTTATCTCTTGAAGTAGGGTGTTGATGTGCTGTAGTCATTTTTTAGTGGCAGGTTGGGATATATTGCTATAAGTAATATGAAGAATGGTTATTATTTTCATAAAAATGAATTACCCCTACTTTTATCTACAAATGAGATATTTTTCTATTTATAAAACAGTTAGTTGTAAGAATGGTGATAATTATAAGAAATAATAAGTAGTGCTATGCTCTATCCTATTATGGAAGCATCAAATCAATGTACCAAGAACTATCAATAAATCTAGTAGGATTAGAACTTAATTCCCCGCTGAACTTCCAAATGTAATAAAGCTATCTTGATGTGGGTGATTGCCAATTTTTTTCTTAATCGATTAGCCTTAACCACGAACTTCCATCCAGTTGTAACTACATATATATTCTGAGGATATGCCTGAATAATCATTGCAGGTGTTATAAACTCGCCCACTCCTATATATAGGATATAGCACAATAAACATTATTTTAATTCTTACTTTTGGCTACCTTAACTTTTAGTACCAGAAAAAGCAGACGACCCAGAACAGCTATCACTACCATCTGCCCATGACCAACTACTATTTCCGGTAAATGTACCCTTATTAAAAATAATTGATCCACTTTCTGCAGTGGTTCCTCCATCTTCAGAAAAATTAATATTGAAAGCAACTGAATTTGGATTGGGAGATAATGAACCAGACCAAGCAACAGGCCTAAGACTTATAGATATTTCATTACCATTCACTCCAATGAGAGGAAATAGAGTATAAGAATTAATACCTTCACCACATCCAGTTTCATTATCTGTTGCATTTACATTCCAAATTCCAGAATACGAATTAGCAGTTAAATCAGGGGAGTTATTATTTCCTGAATCAAATTTTACTAAACAATCTCTCCCATCCACGCAATTATCCGCTCCAATTCCTATCCAATAAACTGCTGGACTACCTGAAGTTAAGGTTAACTCTCTAATCTTTCCATTATCATTATCAAAATACTCTTTACAAATTAAATTCGTACAAGAATCGCTACCAAAATATGAAGGTAATGAATATAAAATATCACCAACTTCTTCATCTAGTCTCGTAACAGTAATTTTGGGAAAACGCGTTGCTTTAATAATTACACCGGAGCGTGCTTTCCTATCCTCTAAGATCATTTGATAGCGTTGTAAGATTTCGACTGCACAAGTTCCAATGTACGTATTGTAAGCACTTCTTCCAATGTCCGTTACTTTAGGTAGCCACTGGGGTACTCCCAATTCAGGAAACTCTACCCCAAAATCGGGAAATTTGCAGGGCTTGTCGGATATTAAAAAAGTTTTATCAAAATCAATGAAATCATCATAAATAAAATGCTTCAAAGGAAGCATGGATATTACTTTAATATATTCTGCGCTCGGCACATCTCCCTTGAAATAAATTTCTGCAAATCTGATTAGAGCATCAGGAATAATAAGGGTAGCTATCGTTGATGGTATTCTTCTATATAATTTAACAAGTGTAACCAAATCATCTATAAAATCAGATGACTCAATATTATGGGAAACTCCTAATTTGGCATTTGTAATATTTAATGCTCTAGTAGAAGGTGATATTTCATTGTTATCTGCATTGTTTAGTTTAAAATCATTAGCTAATACTTCTGTAGGCAATACTAATTCCATAGAACGAATAACACCGAACTGGTGTATTAGAGCTGCGTCACGTAAAGACAAAGCAATTTGAGTAATATATTTTAATTTTCCACAAATGGCTCTAATTATTGAGTCATTATAGTTAAATCCACTATTACAGGCAGAAATTTTTATATTCTTTGAGATCTTATTGGCAAGTTCAGAAGATATAAACGAACTCCCTGAAATTCTACATTCAAACCATGCATCTCCTTCCATATCCCGGCAATCTAACCCTAAGCTAGTTTTATAAAGAGGCGCACGTTCCTTTTTTACTGCGTTATCTAAAAAAGAAAAACTTTCTGAATTATGTGCCAATATCGCTCGTTCTAATGTATCTAGTGTTGTTGGATTAAGTGCGTTAAACTGTGTTATGAGTTCAGTTGATCCCTTAACAATTTCATTGCTTTCTTTATTAAGAATATTAAGCAGCTCTGTAATAACTGGATTATTTTTATAACTTTCTAATAATTCTGGCAAAGTAGATTCGAAATAAGGAGTAATTTGCGCTATTGCTTCGTAGGTGGCATTTATTTGATCGTTTATTACTTCACCAGGAGGATTTGGATTATTTGGCAAATCAACAATCTGTAAAACAACCTGATTACTGCCACCTGCCTGAATAATCTTAGAACCGGTTTGAAGTGGAATTAATTCCTGTTCAGCGTTTAAACCAAAGGGAACTGTAAATCGAATCTCTTTCTCGGATATTGAATTTGGTTCAATATTCTGATCTCCAAACAATATTTGCAAATCTTTCGAAAAACCCTCACCTGCAATAATAACTTCCATACCTGTGGAAGCTTTTTCTGGTTTTAGAGAATCAATACGAATTGGAACAGTAATAAAGTCATTTATCTTACCAACATTCACTAAACCACCAAATACGTTTCCATAGACATACACATCACTTCCCCGCATCCCTAAATATATATCAGTATTGGAGTAATAACGCGCTAAGTAATTATCTATAGTAATCGTATTCGCTGCAGAAGGACTAAAGTACTGAGAATAATTTTTCTCTGCAAATTCAAAAAGATTATCTGATGAGCTATCAGCAGCAAATGCCAAAATGGGAGTTAGAGTTACTAAGGCTATTAAACTTAAAACCCTTCGAAATATTTTATGCATTTACCACCCTACTATGTAACGTTTAGATAAATAATTGTAGCTAATATTTTCTTGATTCTCAATATGATAAATCTATAGGCAATTTGTCGTACAGTTATTAACAGAACTCCAAGGCGGCTGCGCCGCAAATGCGGCCTCGCAGTCGCTGCCGTTGTCGCTCCCGCTCAGGCGCTTTGCCCTTCGCCGTTCAGTTGGTTCTGTGTTCACTGCACATTTTTCAATACGCCATTGATGCAAGCATGTTGGTAATTGAATGGAATCAGTTTTTACGCCATAGATTTTTTGTCCAATCGGATCGCCATACTTTCCTAGTTCTTTAGATTCGATTTTCATCAATTTGATGGGATTGTCTTTGTGTTTAGCAGTCGTGCCACCCATCAAGTGAATGAATTGCCACCATTTGCCTTGATCGGCTGCCTGTTGGGCTTGTTGTAGAATGCCTTCAGGTGCATCGCTGATTCTGCGCAGTTCTCGCCAGATAGATACAGGTGCGCCACCCACTTGCTGGAATTGTCGAATTCCCCAGGTTGATGCCCAGGCTTCCACTCGTTCAGCCGCTTCCTGTATCGGACTGCCGTTAATATCTTTTTCTAAGCCATGACCATCGATGTTTTTTGAAATGTATTTGGCAATGTAACCTACTGCGGAGCCTTTACTTTTATCGATGGGAGTTACGTTAAAACGGTGTTCTTCTGCACCGGGTTCATCGCCATCAGTTTCCAGCGCATAGTGCCGCATGATTTCTCTGACTTTCTCAGTTTGTTCGGGCGGCATGAATAGCAATAAGTGCCAATGCGGTGTGCCGTCGTGTTGCGGCTCGGCAATACGGAAACCGTACACAGGAAAATTGTCGCGTTTGAGTTTGGCGCGAATTCGTGCCCAGACTTTATTCAGATATTTTTGCGCTTGCTTGGGTGTTGTGCCATCGTATTTGAGATTGTGCTCGCCGCTGCCGGAGTGTCGGGCATGCATTCTTGACGGGCAAGTGATGGTATAGAATTCACCGACATGCCCTAGTTCATTGGCGATATATTCAAAACCAAAGATGCGCACCATCAATTCACTGCGCCGGATGAGTGGATTGGCCAGGCCTAATTCTGCCAATTCGCTTAGCGTGAAACATTGGCCGAGGTCATTGGTTGCCAGTAATCCATCGAGTGTTCGGCGGATGCGCTTCTTTTGTTCCCTGCGCCGTGTCAGTGTTTCGTCGCTGACATAGCGGCCGGCGCGTTGATGCACCAATCCGATGCGAATGGCGTCTTGTTCCAGCTTTTGCGCGTGAATCTTGCGCAGCCGTTGCAACCACCATATTTCATCGGTCAGGCGGGTATAGATGCCGGTGGTTGTGATGTCCGGGTCTTCAAGCAATGACAGGTCGACTTCATACTTCTGCGCCCGGTGAAGCATTCTTGAGGTGGCGTACTCCAGATTCCGGTAAATCCGGCTGACTTCCTTCATTTCCTTGACGATGTTTCTTGCCAAGTCTTTCATGTCGTCATCGCTGGCATTCAGCGGAATGCTGTTTTTGGTGAGTGGTTCGTATGCTTCCAGCAAATCACGATTGGCTCTTTGCCTGCCGTCGAAGATATACGTTTCTTTGTAATCATGAGCTGCTTTCTCAGCAAACCGTTTGGGCAGTTGCCGGAATATCGGGGCGCGCCAGCGTTTATCGCTACCATCCGGTTCATCGAGTAAACTTAAAATGCCTTCGGCGATGCGTTCTCCGGGACTGAGCAGTTCTTGGGGTTGATGTACTGACGTGTGCATACACACCTCAGTACTGGCTGGTTGAATAGTGCGTGCACGATTCAATATAGGCGAGCAGATCGCTATGGCGATAGCGAACTGCCCGGCTGCCTATTTTGATGAATGGCACCCGCGCCCGGGCCCAGCGGTCTCGTTCCAGAAATGCGACACTGACGCCTAAGATTTCTGCGGCTTGTTTAGTAGTAAGTAGAGCGGTTTGCATAGTTGACTCCATGAGTTAAAAAATATGGAGTCAATTTGCAACAACTGAATCGACAATGTTGACACCCTCGAAAAACTCCCCGCCTGGCCTAATTCCAATTTGCATTAGAAACTGAAATAATAATACCATGATTTATGAGGGAGG
>CADEDJ010000008.1:0-20912 GCA_902826055.1 uncultured Nitrosomonas sp.
GTAACCTGGAATAATGCAAGCAGAGAAATTCTGAACAATCGAGTTGTTCCTTAATAAATATCGTGTAATTCTAACGATTTTTCCCATGCCCTATTTCTTCCAGGCATGGGATTAATAAGCCATTGACCAATAGACCGAAATTAAATAACACGTGAGGTTTATATGATTAAGCAAATAATAAAAATATGGGGTTCTGCAGCGATACTTTCCGCAACGCTTTACTCGGGTTTGCTTGCTGCCCACGGTAAAGTAGCTTTAGAAGCAGATGTGTGCGTACGTAATATTTCAGGCAGCATGGTACATTTAAGTACTTACCAACCGCAACACGATCCAGAAGCTGAGTACTGTACGGAAATCCCTAGAGAAGGGGAAACTTTGTGGGTACTCGATCTAGTAGATCAAGCACTTCGTGACATGCCCATTGGTATCAAAATTGTAAGAGGCAGCGGGCAAGCTCTTAGTGATACAGTAGCTTCTCTGTATTCAACCAATCATTCAGATGGCATTATCAAAGGGGAGTTTAATCTGGATGAAGGGCAATACACGCTATTCGTTACAGGGGAAGGAGTTCCTCCTCTGCATTACGAATACCCATTGAGAATACAAATGACTAATTATAAAGAAGCATTTTTTTCTGCTGTACCTTATATCATCACATTTTTGTTGATTGGTTTATTAACGGACAAATTCTTAAAGCGACGGCAGATGCAACAACAATGAAGTCTAGCTACTAATTATTAATGCATTTTAACTTCAATTAAACAGTAAACAGTAGAATCAGCTGCTAAATATCACACATCCTTCTCTAAATAGAAAAAGCAGATGAAGGGTTGAACAACGCTGTATTGTAATAATTTTTAATACGTCAAATAAATTAGCGGCTTGTTAATTTCTAATAACAAGCCGCTATTGTTAAAACTGCTGTGGGGGCGGAGGAGGCGGATTACCAGGAGGAGGAGGCGGGGGAACAAACTTAACCGAAGTCGTCGAAACTTTCTTTACTGGGTTTCTAGTGTCAACCGAACCACTGGTAATTCTTCCATTAATAGGAACCCGGTTTCCTTTTGCATACATACATTGGATATAACTGACATCGTATCGTTGTTGACTAGCATATCCAGATGTTGATGCAGTGCTCGTACCCATCAAACTTCCAATCAACAAACCTGCGCCCGCACCAACTGCAGCACCATGACCGCCAGCAATTGCGGCGCCGGCAGCAGCACCCAAACCCGCACCTATTGCCGCACTTTCTATCCCACTACTTCTTGATGCTTGCCTGGGTGTACTATTGCCTATCTGCTCATAAGCATATTTCCTGCACTCACTATCATCTAAGCGAAATTGATCAAAGCTTTTTCCTGTCCCTGGCAAAGTCATTACACTGGGGCCAGATGGCAAATGCACACATGCAGTTATTAAACATGCGATGAATAGTATTGATAATTTTCTTATAACTAACATATTCTCGCCTCCATTCATCATTCGCCAGGCGGTTGAGGAGCAACTTTTAACCAACCACCCGGGCAACTTTTAACATAAGGATAATACCCTTCAGGATCACGGCAATAGTGCCAATAATTAGTTTGTGGTTCAGCCGTTCTCGATTGTTCTTGTTGAATGTAGACAGGCGGTGTCACAGGCATAACTACCGTCGGTGGATAACTATAATACGGTCTGTAAAAAAAAGGGTCGTAGCCAAAAGCGGGGTACCCATAAAAACTTGGACCATAAAAACTCGGACCGTAAAAACCGGGATAATATCCACCTATCCCAAAACCTAAATTTATATGGCTATGCCGCCCATGTGCCCAGACAGAACTACTAAAAAGTAGTACAAAATAAATTATTATCCAATACAGCCACTTACGATTTTTCATATCAGCACCATTTAACCCCAATACCTAACCCCTGGTATTTTGACAAATTTAACCATCTGATAGTATTACATTTCAATGCTTTAGCTTTAACTTTAGTTCAGCATGCTACCTATCAATTCAAAAAACCGCTGCTATTTTAAACTTTATTTAGCTCATTGACTCTTAAGGCAAGAATATGGTTTCGAAGCTGAATCAAAGCTGAACAGCAACATCTGGAAAATCAAATGTAGCGATTAAATCACGTATTTAGTTGAGCTGTTGTGCTAACCTAACTTTTATTGAACCTGTCGTGTAATGGTCAACAGAATCAGGCGCTTGTGTTTAAGCAGGATCAATAAATAACCTCGAGGCAAGACCACGGGATATCACAAATTAAATGCCTTACAAAGTGTGGATGCTCGTCTAGAACATTATGTCGATAAAAGATGCGCTGAAGCCTGCCATTTGCTTTCACCAAATTTAAATCAGACAGTTGAATTAATGTAATTTATTATAATTTCTCGCATTTCTTGAATGCGATATCCAGATCTGGACGGAAAGCGCAATAATTTAAAACCAGCAGTTCGACATGCCTTTTCCACAAACCTATCTCTAGCCTTAGCTTCACGTTGAATATGATTACGTTCATCTAATTCTATAACAGCTGCTATAGAGAGCGTGCGCTTTTCACACAGTATGTAATCAAAATGCTTAGGTAATGATCTATAAAACGCAGCACTACAATTCTGTAAATTAAAAATTTCGTCCGGCGTAAGAACATCAGAAATGCGCACTTTTGCAAATATTTCATAATCATTTGATAAAGATTCTTTTAACGCTAAAAAAAAAGATAGTTCGGCGCTAGAAAGTATTTCTTCTACGGAGTCATATTTAAAATGCGTGGATTTCCTACGAAATCTCAGCAGTGTAAATGTTTTGATAAAGATAGCAGTAATATTCAAAGTGTAAAGCCAACCATGCAAGAAAATAAAAATAAGTAAGATTATCGGCAAGCAACAAAAAACTTTGAACCAACCCGGTACTACTAAGGCTCAGTTTGTTGGAAGAGAACTATATTGACTTAAAGTACACGAACAATTTCCTCGGATGATCTTGTAATAACAATCCGATTACGATTTTTATAAGCAACCACCAAATCCATTATCGACAAAATCCACGAGATACCAAAATGCATCAAAATGAATGTTGCCTGGTTATTTGCCCTAGCCCGAGTGGCTCGGATCATAATCGAGTCAAATCCCCGTCGCAAAGAATCCAAGAGCTTAAACGATGTAATTCTAGAAAAAGGCAGCACCTTTCATTGATTTATATCTCCTATTCGTTCTAAGATGGCAATACCCGTAAGATTTTGTTTAGAAATTTTAAAGGAGAACTAACATGCCTCTAAAGCATTATGGTGTCTTAAAAGCCAGGCCGATCGATAGACGCTTGGGTACCGGAGAAAACCCGCACTACCAGATACTCGCTGTTGATGATAACGAACGCTATCGCCTTGCTGTTAACGTAAAATCAAAGCTCGCACCGTCGGAGCTGCAATTTTTAATCGTAGCGAATTTCCGTCACCCTATTACGGCAAGGTTAGAACAATTGGAACCCGGTTGGCATCTACTGCCGTCAGTACCGGGAGGCATTGCACTGGACTATATTCGCGCAAACCTGTTTGCATTTGCTGACATGACACCGTTGCCATTTTCGACACCAGGACCCGACAACGATCTCAATGAAAAAATTGATCAATATGTACAACGTGCGATGGCAAATGAAGAATCTTGGGTATTTGCATTCGGCGAACCGTGGGGACCGGAATCCAAGCGCGATAAGATTTTTGGCTTTCAACCCGGACGCGGCGTGCATGACATTCACATGAATCAAGGTAATTCAGGCACTTTTGTGTCAGATGATGGCGTGTGGCAAGATGGCGGACTGCTATTTTGGTTTCCCAATCAACAACAATGGGTGGCGCTGTTCCTGAAATTCCAATCGCAAGCCATTCACACCGACGATAACACAGGCCATACCATACCCAGTGAGCCTGGAGGAATTCCTTCTGATCAACAACCTGGCAACGGAAACCAACCATCATGGCCACCCACACACGAAGTACCCGATGGTTTGATACGCATCGTCGGCGCACAAGTGAATACGATAAAATCGCCAGAAGATGAAACCGTGATCTTGCTCAACACCTCTCCACAACCCATCGATCTGCAAGGATGGGCACTGGCCGATACGCAGAAACGCAAAAAGCCATTAACTGGTATGCTCAATTCCGGTGAACCTCGCATCTTTCACGTTCGTCCCGAAATCGAGCTATCCAACAAAGGCGGTATTATCTCGTTGCTCAACGATGATGGTTTAAAAGTCAGTGGCGTAAGCTATACTCAGGAGCAGGCCAGACATCCTGGCTGGACGATTGTGTTTTAATCGCTGGATATTTTGCGGCGGCGGACTATTTGATGCGCTCTTGAAAAATTATGTGTCGAACCGCCGCTGCTGGGAAAGCCCTACACTGCATTGCTATTGCTTTGCAATCAATCCCGCTATACTCATCGCATGACAACTTTTCACAAGCACAATTCGTTGAATTCACGACAAGAGCATTTGCTGCATCGGTTATATGCGGAACAACAGCAATTTCTGCATATTTCGCCCCAATCAATGCAGCAAATTGCCGCGGAATTCAGCTTACCGCTCAGCCAAATCGAAGCGGTTGTCGCTTTTTATTCTTTTTTTTCTACCCGGCCGCGTGGCCAATTCGATATTTTGTTCAGTAACTGCACCAGTTGCGGTTACTTGGCGGATGGTCACAATCTGCTGCTGATGCTTGCCGAGCAATTACAAGTCACGCCGGGAACAACCCGAGATGACGGTGTCGTCAGCATCGATGAAACTTCATGCATCGGCATGTGCGATCAAGGCGCATCCTTGCTGGTCAATGGCACACCCCTAACGCGCTTGAATGCGGATCGAATTGCCGCAATCAGACAAAAAATTACTGCCAATACACCAGTAACCAATTGGCCAAGGGAATGGTTCGAAGTCCATGAAAAAATCCATCAGCGAAGTTTACTGCTGAGCGAACAATTGATCTGTGCCAGTGCACTGAAAAAAGCGTTGAGCACCAGTGCAGAAGCAGTATTGGCTACCATCCTGCAATCCGGATTATGCGGTCGCGGCGGCGCAGGTTTTAACACCGGCAAGAAGTGGCAGTTCTGCCGCGATGCGCCCGGGCATGCGCATTATGTCGTTTGTAACGCCGATGAAGGCGAACCGGGTACATTTAAGGACCGGCTACTGTTACACCAGCATGCCGATACGCTTTTCGAAGGCATGACGCTTTGCGCATTTGCAATCGGCGCTGAACAAGGCTTTGTTTATTTGCGTGGCGAGTATCGCTATCTGCTCGGCCACTTGTTGTCTGTGCTGGAACAACGCCGCTGCCAAGGATTATTGGGAAAGCATATTCTGGGTAATGCGCAGTTTCATTTTGATATCGAAATCGTCGTAGGTGCAGGCGCCTATATTTGCGGAGAAGAATCAGCTTTAATCGAATCACTGGAGGGTAAACCCGGCATCCCTCGAATCCGCCCCCCTTTTCCGGTAACCCATGGTTATAAGGGGCAACCCACTGTTATCAATAATGTCGAAACCTTCATTGCAGCCGCGCATGTGGTGGCACATGATAGCGATTGGTTCAAAGCGGTTGGCACCGATCACTCGACGGGCAGCAAAATTCTAAGTATTAGCGGGGATTGCCGCTTTCCTGGAATTTACGAATATCCTTTCGGCACGCACATTCAGAATATTCTTGACGATTGCGGCGCGCATACTGTGCAAGCTATACAAATTGGCGGCCCGGCAGGAAAACTAATTGGTGCGGCAAATTTACATCGCACGATCAGCTTCGAAGATTTGCCAAGCGGTGGATCATTTCTAATTTTTGGGCAACAGCGAGACTTGTTGGCCGTTCATCGCAACTTTGCCCATTTCTTTGCGCACGAGAGTTGTGGCTTCTGCACGCCTTGCCGCGTCGGCACGCAGTTGCTAAAAAGCAGTCTGGATAAAATTGCCAGCGGGCATGGCACGGCGCGTGATGTTTCCGAGTTGAAGCGCCTCAGCGACTTGATTCAACATCATTCGCATTGCGGTTTGGGGCATACCGCAGCCAATCATGTGTTGGACAGCTTGCAAGACTTCCCGCAAACGTTTGAATCTCATCTGAAGCAACACCTGACCGCGCAATTCGATCTGGATCAGGCGCTTGCATGCGCCCGCCAAATCAGGCAGCACCACGATACAACGCATCCCGGCTAGCTAGCTATGTCGCCGAACACGAATTTCATAGAAATCGACGGACAGAAAATTCCGTTTACACCGGGGCAAACCGTCATGGATGCAGCATTGGCTGCAAAAATCTATATCCCGCATTTATGCCACTATCCGGGATTGACACCAAGCGGCAATTGCCGCTTGTGTGTGGTTCAAATAGGCGCTAGAAACGCCGCCGCCTGCATTACACCGGCAACCTCGGGTCAGCAAATACGCAGTAATACAGCAGCATTGAACGAAGTACGCAAATCGATTACACAGATGCTTTTTGTCGAAGGTAATCATATTTGCCCATCTTGCGAAAAAACCGGCAATTGTAAATTGCAAGCCATGGGTTATTATCTGGGCATGTTGGATGATCATTTTCCGCAGTTTTACCAACGTCGCGAGATCGATGCTTCTCATCCCGACATCGTGCTTGACCGCAGCCGCTGCATCTTATGTGATTTATGTGTGCGCGCCAGCCGTGAAATCGATAAAAAAAATGTGTTTAGCATAGCAGGGCGCGGTACCGATGCGCATTTGATCGTTAATTCGACAAGTGGAAAGTTAGCCGATAGCAAGCTGAAAAAAACTGACCTGGCAGCGGCTATCTGTCCGGTGGGGGCCATTTTAGTCAGGGAAGCAGGTTATCAAGTACCGATCGGTCAACGAATTTATGACCGTTTGACTATAGACGAAACAGGTTTACAAGAAAGTATCGAGTATCGAGAATAACAATGACGGTTAAAGCTAAAATCAAAATTGCCACCGCGTCGTTAGCCGGATGCTTTGGTTGTCATATGTCCTTTCTCGACATGGATGAACGTTTAGCCGAATTACTGGAGCACGTCGAATTCAGCCGTTCGCCATTTACCGATATTAAACACTTCGAGCCATGTGACATCGGCTTGATTGAAGGGGGTGTTTGCAATACTGAGAATGTGCATGTACTGCGTGAATTTCGTAGGCATTGCACGATTTTGATTGCTGTAGGCGCCTGCGCGATTAATGGCGGAGTACCCGCAATGCGCAACTATTTTGACTTACAGGATTGCCTGGAGGAAGTTTATCTGCGCGGAACCGGCGTTACCAATCCACAAATTCCCAATGACATCGAATTGCCATTGTTATTGGACAAAGTTTACCCAGTCAGCGAAGTGGTCCCTATCGACTATTTTTTGCCCGGTTGCCCGCCTGCAGCGGAACAATTTTTGCACATACTGGAACCGATACTGGCGGGGAAAGAACCGGTGCTTCCCAACTCCCAATTGCATTACGATTAAAACATGGAACCTGACCAACCCAAAGCAGCTACTCGCCGCATCGCAATTGACCCGGTTACTCGTGTTGAGGGGCATGGCAAAATTACCTTGCTGCTGGATGAAAACAATCATATTCAGGAAGCGCGGTTTCATATTGTTGAATTCCGCGGTTTTGAAAAGTTCATACAAGGCCGTCCCTACTGGGAAGTGCCATTTCTTGTCCAGCGCTTATGCGGCATCTGTCCAGTCAGCCATCAACTGGCCGCAGCCAAAGCTGTCGATCAACTGGTGGGTGTACAGCAGCTTACCCCAACCGCCACGAAATTGCGGCGCTTATTACATTTTGGTCAAATCCTGCAATCGCATGCCCTGCATTTTTTCCATCTCTCTTCACCCGATTTTTTATTCGGTTTTGGCAGCGATCCGGTACAACGCAATATCGCCGGTGTGCTGCAGCAATATCCGGAAATTGCGCTGAAAGGCGTTAAATTGCGTAAATTCGGCCAGCAAGTCATTGCAGCGATTACCGGCAAGCGCATTCACGGCACCGGTACCGTGCCAGGAGGTATGAACAAACCATTGACGATTCATGAGCGCGATGCGTTGCTGGCTGACATCGTCAATGTCATACAGTGGAGCCAGGAAGCCCTTGATCTGAACGAAGAGATTCATACCAAGCACCCAGAACATTACGATTTTGGAACGCTCCCCAGCAATTATCTGAGTATGACCGGAAGCAGCGGTGAACTAGAGTTTTATCACGGTGGATTACGCGCCTGCTACGCGGATGGCTCGTTCATTTTCGATCAGTTTGATTATTGTCATTACCGGCACATTTTGCAGGAAGAAGTACGATCCTGGAGCTACTTAAAATTTCCTTATTTATCAACCCTAGGCAGTGAACGCGGCTGGTACCGCGTCGGCCCGCTTGCGCGCATCAATAATTGCGGCAGTGTATCGACACCGCTAGCCGAAGCGGCGCGGCAGCGCTTCAAAGCATTCAATCAGGGCAAATTCGTGCATCACACCCTTGCTTATCATTGGGCCCGCATGATCGAGCTACTGCACTGCGCAGAATCGATTCACGACTTGCTACACGACGCAGCAATTACCGGTACGGAGTTAATGGTCGAGAAAGGTGAACTCCAGTCAGAAGGCATTGGCGTAATCGAAGCACCGCGCGGCACATTATTTCATCATTACCAGATCGACGATAACGGTCTGATCCACAAAGCGAATTTAATCGTTTCAACCACCAGTAACAATCAAGCGATGAATGAATCGGTGCGATCTGTGGCCAATCACTATCTCGATGGACAAACAATCACCGAGGGTTTGTTGAATCATTTGGAAGTTGCCGTACGCGCTTATGATCCTTGCCTATCTTGCGCAACGCATGCTATGGGAAAAATGCCCTTGCAGATTACTTTACTCGATAAGGCCGGCAATCAGATTGATCAGTTGACTAAGGATACGACCGGTGAAATCCGACACTGACCCGATAACAAAAGGTTTTGAAGTTATTTTAATACTATAGCGGCAACGCAAATATTTTTTAGCGGCTTCCAAGGTAATAAAAAAGCCACAAGGAACATACTCCTTGCAGCTTTTTTATTACCTCAACCAGAATTAGTTTAACGATTTAAATCGTTTTACGGCGGCGCAGTGAAAATCCGATCAAACCCAAACCTGCTAACAGCATCGCGTATGTCTCAGGTTCTGGAACAGGACTTACATTTGAATACAATTGGTAACCCCCGCCATAATTCCCTGCAACAGATCCCGTTACTTGATAATAGTAATCGCCTGAAGTCAACGCACTAAAAGTTCCATTTGTTGCTGTGGAATCAAATGCAAATGATCCTACGGATATGTCATTGGTATAATCGCTATCGCCATTGCTCTTGAACAATTCAACCTTACCACCGGCGATATTGAAAATATTTGCAAAATCATTTGAAACGGCTGTCGCCAATGCATTGACGTTGCTACCAAGATTAAACAAATACTCATGCTCAAATGTATGGCCGATGGCGCTATAAAATGTTGCAAATTCAGCCGGATCATGGTTAAACCAGTTCACCGGTGCTTGTGTCGGGACAGCTTGCGCAACTCCGCTGGTCATCAGGATAGCTGCAACTACAAGTTTCAATTTAAAGCTATTTTTCATTTCAATATCTCCAATAGATAAACAACATTCAATAAAAAACTACTTTGCCTACTCAATCTGTTATTGCTCACACAAGACTGCATTGTAAGTTCGTTACCTTATTGAATCTATGGGAAATTATTACTTTTTTCTTGGTACACTTGTACGATTCCGGATTAGTACATCTGTAATATCGCTTCAGAATTTAACATTTATAATCAATAATGTGGATTTAAACAAAAAAAGAAGCCGACATGCTGATACATGACGGCTTTTCTATTGAAGTGATACTTACTTTATTATTGTTATTGTTTTGCCACTAAGCTTGACGGCGGCGCAGTGAAAATCCGATCAAACCCAAACCTGCTAACAGCATCGCGTATGTCTCAGGTTCTGGAACAGGACTTACATTTGAATACAATTGGTAACCCCCGCCATAATTCCCTGCAACAGATCCCGTTACTTGATAATAGTAATCGCCTGAAGTCAACGCACTAAAAGTTCCATTTGTTGCTGTGGAATCAAATGCAAATGATCCTACGGATATGTCATTGGTATAATCGCTATCGCCATTGCTCTTGAACAATTCAACCTTACCACCGGCGATATTGAAAATATTTGCAAAATCATTTGAAACGGCTGTCGCCAATGCATTGACGTTGCTACCAAGATTAAACAAATACTCATGCTCAAATGTATGGCCGATGGCGCTATAAAATGTTGCAAATTCAGCCGGATCATGGTTAAACCAGTTCACCGGTGCTTGTGTCGGGACAGCTTGCGCAACTCCGCTGGTCATCAGGATAGCTGCAACTACAAGTTTCAATTTAAAGCTATTTTTCATTTCAATATCTCCAATAGATAAACAACATTCAATAAAAAACTACTTTGCCTACTCAATCTGTTATTGCTCACACAAGACTGCATTGTAAGTTCGTTACCTTATTGAATCTATGGGAAATTATTACTTTTTTCTTGGTACACTTGTACGGCATTGAATTAGTACAGGTGTAATATTCTAAATAAATTTGTGTTTTATAATCAAAATGATAATAAATAAAAAAGCTGGTATGCTTTCGCACACCAGCTTAGATTCCCCTTCTACTTTTTAACAAGATTTTGACTATTCTTGTTTCGCCCTGAAGCTTGGAGAATGCAATTAACTATCGGCATTCCCCTAAGACCTGACAATAATTAGGCAATCAAATCAGTCAGATCGTTAAATGCTGTACCAGCTATCAAATTAATCTGGAAATCAGCAGTATTGCCATTAGCGCCACCTACATTGGCTTGAAAAACACCCGTAGCACTCACATAACGTACTTGACCCGGCCCACTGAAAGCACCACCACCGATAAAACTGAAGGTATCATTAGCCGCTGTACCGGCAATGGCATCGATTGCACTTAAATCAATTTTATCGGTTCCGGAAACAAAGTCAGCGATAGTGTCTCTACCTGCTACGCCCGGAGTTGATTGATTAATTAAGGTGTAACGGAAAGTATCTGTCCCTGTTCCGCCTGTCAGAATATCGGCACCAGTGAAACCAAATAGTATGTCGTTACCGTCTGCACCGGAAAGTGCATTGTTAGCGCTGTTACCAATCAATTCATTATTATCATCATTACCTGTAGCATTGATGGCCGTCGTCCCTAACAGCTCGAGATT
The DNA here is from genome assembly GCA_902826055.1 of uncultured Nitrosomonas sp. GTDB lineage: Bacteria > Pseudomonadota > Gammaproteobacteria > Burkholderiales > Nitrosomonadaceae > Nitrosomonas. The sequence goes on from CADEDJ010000008.1 coordinate 11,271, forward strand.
TTCAAGATTAGAAGCGGCACCCAGTGTATACGTTATCGAACTTTGAACTTTATCGATGCCGTCACCTGCCAGCTCAGTCATCGAATCGGAAAGGCTATCAATGATATAAATATCATCACCAGCTCCCCCATTCATGGTGTCATTACCCAAGCCGCCTGCTAAAGTATCATTACCGCCATTACCCGTCAGCGTATCATGGCCTGCAGCACCGGTAAGCACGTTATTGTTGTCATTTCCGATTAAGATATTGGCTACAGTATTACCTGTTGCGTTAATGGCATTTGCACCGGTGAGGGTAATGTTCTCAAGGTTGACAGTCCCTGCAGTAGCTATAGAGAATGTTACTGAGCTTTCCACAATATCATTGCCCGCGGCTGCACCAGGTAGCTCGGTAATCGTGTCGGTAGTGGAATCGACGACATACGTATCATTACCTGTACTGCCAATCAGTTGGTCGACGCCGCCTTGACCATCGAGCCTGTCATTACCCGCCAAGCCATACAGCGTATCGTTATTAGCGGTACCGACCAAATTGTCATTTCCGCCAGTTCCAATGATCGCCATTCTGTCAGCAAACTGTACCCGTTCAATATTGCGAACCGTATCATTTCCTTCGTCAGTCAGACCACCACCGCCACCCCCAATAGGCAGGTTATGAGAAATAAATAACGTACCTGTAGAACTAAAGGTCAGAACGTAATTGGCGAATACATCCTGGTACACCGCTGTATCTGTTCCAGAATTGCTGGTAAGAATCTCACGCACAATTTCCGGATTTTTATAAGTGCCATTTTGCATGCCTGAACGCAATGTAGCGGTCATGTTATCAAACGACACCGGATTATTGCTGCTATTGAGTGCAACAATCCTTGTGTTGAGCCAGGCATCGCCATCGATAATATCATCGCCACCACGGCCTTCAATGATGTCGCTGCCGCCGCCACCCAACAAGATGTTGCCTGAATCAAACACCGTTGCACCGCCCAACAAACCACTCAAGCCATTGATTTGGGCTATTCTGTCAACAGCGCTATGACCGATTATCTGATTAGCGCTATTGCGGATTGCATTGGTGTTATCCAGTGCATTGTTTTGCCCCGAGAGCGGATCAACCAATGTCAATTCAGTAAATGTAGCGTCATCGCCGCGGACGGTATCGTTCAAGTTCCAACCCGATGCAGCTTCGACCATCTTGAAACGATCAACTGTCAAATCAGCACCCGGAAGACCTAAGTCAATAATTAATCGCGACAAATCGATATCGGCCGCTGTATTCTGTCCATCGCTAACGGTCCAGTCGAAACCGACATCGCCATCACTACGATCCACACCACCCATGCCGTTCATGATGTCATCACCACCTTCACCGGCGAAATCATCACCGCCGCCGCCGCCGACAAATACATCGTTACCACGAATTTTTGCACCATTGAAAGGATCGTTATTGTCGCCAACGGCACCGCCTGCTGTGCCGTACTGAATCCAATCATGCCCGTCGTTACCGATCATCGCCAGATTGGCTGTGCTACCGAAAATGAAATCATTGCCGGGACCCGCAAACACTTCCGAACTATTGACGCCGGTCACAACAAAATCATTACCCTCTCCTGCCAAAATGAGGTTGATACCGCCGCCGCCATTGATAAAGTCATCACCGGCACCGCCTTTGATGTTTTCATTACCGGAAGAATCGGTAATAATGTCGTTGCCATCACCACCATTAATCGAATCGTTACCGCCTCCGCCTTCCAATCGGTCATTACCGCCATCGCCCCATAGCGTATCGTCGCCGATACCGGAGCGTATCCTATCAGCATTATCCGTTCCACCCATCACGATATGTTCCGCACCGTTATAACGAACGGTGCCTGCACCTAAGGAATTGTCCCGAATGAGCAAGTTGGTTTCATTATATGGAGTGTTGCTTGGATTCAGAATTGGCCCGCTTGTACCTAAATCGGCCAATTCAAAGGTATACGTCGGTGTCGAAAAAACATCGAATGGTAAATGCTTAACGTCCGGCAAATTGCGCATGATCATTTCGGCAAATGAATTTTCTTCCAATTGGGTGAGAAAATCGAGTCCGGCGGTACGGCCTAGATAATAGAAACGATCGGCATCCTGTAATTTCTGCATTTGCGATTCAAACACAAAATTAAACGTCGAACCCAACAATCCGCCAAACGGCGCCTGCTGTTCAGCCAAACCACCAATCCAGAAATCGACATCGTTCAAGCCTGTATTGGCAGGCGTGTATGGGCCATCGCTATTCATAAAATTAGTGGAATCCGTATCGCCACCATTAATCAGCGCATCGGCCGCATCACGTTTCTCAGTCATGGTTGTAGCAGCAGCGATGCTCGGGTGATTACCATATACAGCGACAAAATTGGTCAGTGACTCCGGATGTCTGAGGCTCGCGCCAAAATCCGCCCAACTGGTGTAAGGACTCAAAGCACTGTCATTGGTATCGTCAAAAAACAAACGCCGTGCTTCATTCAGAGATGGAATGCCGGTATCGCGGCCACGCACCATATTGATGGCTGCGAGGTCAAGCGGCAGACCAACCAGATTGTTGCGCAGTGCTTCGGTCACAAACTCATCGACTTCATTGCCAACCTGTTTCGTCATTCCTCGCACCACAGCTTCGGCCGCGTCAATGTTATTCGCATAACCATCGGCAAACTCAGTCGGGTTCAAAAACGCCTGAATCAAACCAATATCATCGTTGGCGCCACCATCTTTGGTTCTGGCTACGGTTTCGGTCAGCATCGAATGGCCAAACCGATACACCACATGCGCAAACTCAGCCATGATAGCCGGATCGATACTGCTATCGTAATCGACAAACGGGTTAAGATTAGGCTGTATCTTACGCGCGAATTCTTCAAACACGAGATGCTGGTATTGCATTTCTGTGGCAAAACGTGCGGCTTGGAATAACCGTTCACCATCCCAAGGTCCCGCTATATTGCCGTTGATATGCCATTGCGCCTGGAATGCAGGTTCGCTGGCATTAACCAAAGCCTTGATCTCATCAACTTTGCGATTGTGTTCGGCGTGAAATATGGTATGTACCGTCGTCAATCCGATATTTTCATTACCGCGCCCGTCACCGGTGATGAAATGCGCATCGAGCAATTCATCATCATATTCACCGGCTGCTGCAGGTCCCGGGTTAATGAAATTATCACTATCAGCAGTTTTCATCGCACCAGCAGAATTTCGTGGCGCTGCATTATGCGCAATATCATCCAGAAAAGCGTGGCCGGTGCGTACCGCTCCTGCAGTACTGATAGGAGCGTTAGGATTTCCCTCCGTCAGATTATTACCTGGAAATACAATTTGCGGAAAACCATTTGGACCAGGAATAAACTGTCCGTAACTGTCCGTTGCCAGGAGTGGCAAATCGGTAATATCAGCATCCGTCAGATTGATACCCAACAAATCCCGCGCCTGCGTTTTGACTTCAGCCCAATTCGCAAGTCCGCCCGCACCATTGCCACCATCCAGCATTTTACCTGTGGAAACAGGATCACCTCCATTGAGGGTATATTCACGCAAAAACACTTGATGCGATGGATGCGAAGTATACGTTTGATTTTGATCCACGAAAGGCGTAGTTTGATTGACATGCTCATGCTGCCCGCCTTGATTGGTCGCCCGTGTCACTGTCATGAAATTGGGGGCACCTGGGGTATCGTCATACAACGGATCATCCGGTTGTAACGGCACAAATACTGTACCACTATTGCCTTTGTTCACGAGATCCAAGCCATGATCGAAAAATTGGCCGAACAACGTAAACCAGGAATTGTACGGTGCTGACAAACCTTGATCGGGTGTTACGTTGGGAATAAAATAAGTCGTGAAGGGCGTGCCATCCATCCGCGTACCATTGACCAGCTCGGCGCCGGGTGTTTGATTAAAGGCCGCTTCAGCCGCTGGATTGTTAGCCGTCTGATCAACAATAAAATTGCTGATAGTACGGGGTTGTGAATCGGTTACGATGCCGCTAAATTGCGCATATGATGTCCCCGCTTCTGCAGCTTTAAAATTAGGGGGTAATAGGCGTGGAAAAATCTGATCAGCCGCGCCAAAGAATCTTTGACCCTGCTCCAGATTATTATACGATCCATCGACATTACGCAAACCATCCCGCAATACAGGACTGCCAACAAGTCCTGGCAGTGCATTGAAGTTACCATTGCGTTGCGCGGCTGAATCATCTTCAGCAAGCAAAATTTGCTGAAGGACAAAATCAAGATCGGTTCTACTAAAATCTGCCATTTTTTTGCCTCACTTTTTTTATAATAATTAATAATGAGCGTAAGGTTGCCTATCGATTGAAGCTTTTAATTACTCTGTAACGATTGATTAGTTTTCTGTAATTTTTGTTAGTTATTCATAAAACTTATTGAATCGCAGCAATTAAGCTCTAAACGAAAAAACACTCATTTCCACTGTGTATATTAGCGATACTCGTGCAATAAAAATATTGGCAAACTACTTGTTTTTTTCTAAGATATTACTTAGAAAGTGTCATCGAATTGTAGGAATTTTCTTATATCAAAGGAAAATTGATTGTTCCAAATTAGCATTATTCATAGATCAACTCCGCCACATTTCATTTTCCCTACCTGACAAATTATAACCATTTGATTTATATTGAAAGATATCGATTAAGCAACCCCTTACTTCCAGCATATAACAACACACCTTTTTTCCATTGAAAATCTCAGGCTAATTAAAGGGTTACGATTAATAATACGAATCGATATCAATACGCTACTAAGTAAATACTTAGATAAAAACAAGTAGTTTGCCAATATATTTCATAATCAAGTAGTTCTACTATACAAGCCACATCATAGGTTTGTGGTGCAATTTATCCTATCGATTAAAGACTTAACTAAGAATAAATAAATGATCAAAGATAGTATCAATGAGGGTAAGAGGAGGGAAATAATATGAAGTCTAATGAAAATGATTTAACCCGCAACAACATACCAGATTCGCAAATTGATGAATCACGGCGAGCTTTTTTTAAGGCAACAGGGGCCACACTTGTCGCAGCTCCGGCAATCCTTACTTCGCGCAAAAGTGAGGCGCAAGTTATTGATTTGCCACCGAGTCCACCCACCACGCCTTGGCTGGTTGAATTGCCGAAAGCAATTGAACCTTTACAGCAGACCGATTTGCTGACAGATCCTTACCGCATACCGCAGGGACCAGCTAACACTACGTATGACGAATGCGGGCGCAACCAACACCAGCGTTGGGCGGAGTTTTTTAGTGGCCCGCAAGCACAGTATGGTGAAGCGGATCTCTATGAATTACGAGTGCAAGCGATTGAGGATCATGAGTTCCATCCGAATTACCCAAAACAACTGGTTTGGAATTACGTGGGTGAACACATCAATGGCGATCCGTATCCGAATCCGGTCATTCATGCGCGCTACGGCAAACCAGTCATCCTTCGCTTATACAATGAATTACCGGAGGAGCATACGGGTTTTGGCACACCGGAAGTCAGCCTGCATCTGCACAATTTGCATACGCCTTCTGAAAGCGACGGCTTCCCAGGCGATTATTTCAGTGAAACCAAAGCAGGACCGACGATTTCCGGACCCGGCAAATTTAAAGATCAGTTTTATCCCAATGTGTATGCCGGATATGATGATTTTCCCAAGGATCCCGCCACCAACCCTGTGGGCGGCGATAAACGTGAAGCACTGGGTACGTTGTGGTATCACGACCATTGCCTGGATTTCACTGCCGCCAATGCAACACGTGGCATGGCCGGTTTTTACCTGATTTATGATGAACTTGACTCAGGTAACGAAAACGACCCCAATCCTGCAGCACTGAGATTGCCAAGTCACCCCTATGATTATCCGTTGGCGTTCCAGGACAAACGTTTCGATGCTACGGGCATTCAAGTTTTTGATCAACTGGATCCGGAAGGCACTTTCGGTGACAAGATCACAGTCAATGGCAAAATCGAACCGGTGTTAAGAGTTGCTCGCCGTAAATATCGTTTACGTCTGCTTAATGCAGGACCATCGCGGTTCTACCAGTTTCACCTGGTAAATGGTGCCAATACGCAACAAACCTTCACCTATATTGCCAATGATGGCAATCTGCTACCTGCGCCACTGCTTAATCGCACCAATGTCAGATTAGGCGTTGCCGAGCGCGGCGATATCGTGGTGGATTTTTCCCGCTATCCTGTAGGAACGCAATTGTATCTCGTTAACCGGCTGGTGCAAGACGACACCCGCGGACCCAAAGGTGTTCAAGCGCCCGGTACGCGTGTACTTAAGTTTATTGTTGAAGCCTTGCCTGCCGGAGAAGTGGATAACAGTCGCGTGCCAACCAGATTGCGTCCGATCCGCAGACCAACCGCAGCAGAAATCGCAGCAGCACCGGTGAGAAATTGGGTGTTTGCACGCAAGAATGGCTTATGGACTATTAATGACCGATTAGTCAATGTTAATTCTGCCGCCGCTCATATTGCTCCGGGAAGTTTTGAAGTATGGAACCTTGACAATCCATCCGGTGGCTGGAGTCATCCGGTGCATATCCATTTCGAAGAAGGCCATATCCTGAAGCGATTCAGGAATGGTGTTGAAGTAGCCGTACCCGCCCATGAAAAAGGGCGCAAGGATGTTTATACGTTAGGGCCTAGCGAAAGGATGCAAATTTTTATCCGTTTCCGCGATTTTCCAGGGAAATATGTCATGCATTGCCACAATATGATCCACGAAGACCACGCCATGATGGTGCGCTGGGACATTGTCGATTAAATTACAAGGAAACCCTATCATGAATAAAGAACAATCAACACAAAATACGCGTAGAGAAATGCTTGCCGGTATGGGCCTGGCAACACTGGGTTTGATCGGACTCAACAGTGCATGGCAAAAGCTAAGCAACATCTCAGCCGAGGCAGAACCCAGTCGATTCATACCGAAAAGCGATGCAACATTTCCAAACGTCACGCTGTATACGCACGACGGTGAGACGGTCAGATTCTACGACGATATCATTCGCAATAAGGTTGTCGCCATCAATATGATGTACACCCAATGCGGAGGCATTTGCCCGCGTTCGACAGCGAATTTGGTCGAAGTACAGAAGATGTTAGGCGAGCGAATCGGGCGCGATGTATTCATGTACTCGATCACCTTGCAACCTGAACTGGATTCACCACGAAAACTTAAACAGTACGCTGAACGTCATGGTATTGAATCCGGCTGGAAATTTCTAACCGGCACGCCGGAAAACATCGAGATGGTTCGTTACAAGCTTGGTTTTTACGATCGCGATGAGAATGAAGATAATATCAGGGAAAATCATACCGGCATGGTACGTATCGGCAATGATGCGCTCAACCGCTGGAGTATGGCCCCTGCTCTAGCCGAACCGCATCAGATCATGGCAACCATTAATCATCTGGATCCAAAAGCTATACATACGTCGGCTGTACATCTTTTTGATCAACAGCACGGCTAAATCAACTGCAATATAACTCGTTGTCATTCCACTAATTCCTGCAAACGTAGGAATTAGTGTGAGTCCTTTTGAATCATTCGTATCCAATCGATCCATAACTAAGTAAGTACTTAGACAAAAACAAGAATTTTCCGACTTTACTCCTAAAAGCTGCACTCCTACTATAAAAACTGGCTCATCAATCTCGAGACCATTTTGTTCTTCTAATTTAAATAGTAGCGCCAAGTAATCAGATATAACTTTCAAGTAAAAGGGAAAATATCATGAAACAGCATAACGAAGATGATTCCACCAATAACGGCAATCCTGAATGCATGCAAGACAGCACTTTTGATCCTGCAGTGAACGAATCCAGGCGTGCTTTTTTTAAAACAACCGGCGCCACAATCTTTGCAGCACCGGCAATCTTGACTTCACGAAAAAGTGCTGCACAAGTAGTTGAGCCGGTATTACCGCCCAGTCCACCTACCACACCTTGGAAGGAAGAATTACCCGAAGTAATCGAACCATTGCAACAAACAGATCTCTGTGATGGTCCTTTACCACCTCAAGGTGAAGCGAATACCGCCGCTGGTGAGTGCGGACGCGCTAAGCATCAACGCTGGAACGAATTCTTTGACGGTGCGGTGCTGCAGTCCGGTCAGGCCGATACCTATGAATTAAGCGTTAAAGCGATTACCGACCATATATTTCATCCAGACTATCCCGCGCAGCTCGTGTGGAACTACGTCGGTCGTACTGAAAGTGACGATGAGCATCCGAATCCGACGATCGTCGCACGCTACGGACGTCCGGTTATCGTTCGTTTATATAATGAAATAGAAAAAGATCATCCGCATGTCGGTTTTGGTTCGCCAGAAATCAGCATGCATTTGCACAATCTGCATACACCTTCTGAGAGCGACGGCTTCCCCGGCGACTATTTCAGCACAACCAAATACGGCCCAACGCTGAGCGCAGCCGGCACATTCAAAGATCATTTCTACCCCAACGTGTATGCCGGCTATGACGAATTCCCTAAAAGCCTCAATAATCCTGTTGGCGGAGACAAGCGCGAAGCACTGGGTACTTTGTGGTATCACGATCATACGTTGGATTTCACGGCACCGAATGCTAGCCGCGGTATAGCCGCTTTTTACCTGATCTATGACGAAATTGATTCGGGCAATGAGCATGATACCAACCCTAAAGCCTTGCGATTACCCAGCCATCCCTATGACTATCCGCTGGTATTTCAAGATAAGCGTTTCGGTGGTGTTGGCACTGCCAATGAGGGTATCCACATATTCGACCAGTTTGATCCCGAAGGTACCTTGGGCGACAAAATCACGGTCAATGGAAAAATCGAACCGGTACTCAAAGTTGCACGTCGCAAGTATCGTCTGCGCTTGCTCAATGCGGGACCGAGTCGATTCTACCAATTTCATTTAGTCAATGGCTCAAATGTACAACAGCGATTTACTTATATTGCCAACGACGGCAACCTTTTACCCAGATCGCTCGTCAATCGAACCAATGTGAGATTAGGCGTGGCGGAACGTGGCGATATCATCGTAGACTTCTCCCAATATCCACAGGGAACGATACTTTATCTCGTCAACCGGTTAGTGCAAGACGACACCCGTGGGCCAAAAAAAATTCAAGCACCGGGTACACGCGTACTCAAGTTTATTGTCGATCGCGAACCTGCTGAGCCGGATGTCAGCCGCCCGGTTGATAGCCAAGTACAAATCCCATTGCGTTCAATACGCCGACCAACAGTGGCTGAAATAGCTGCAGCGCCCGTCAGACGCTGGGTGTTTGCGCGCAGAAACGGTATGTGGTCAATCAATGACAGGTTTGTTAATGTTAATGCTTCTCGTGCCAACATGACGATAGGCAGCGCGGAAATATGGGAGTTGGATAATCCATCCGGAGGCTGGAGTCATCCTGTTCATATCCACTTTGAAGAGGGCGTCATCCTCAATAAGTTTGTGGATGGAATCCAAGTGCCTATACCCGTCCACGAAAGAGGGCGCAAGGATGTCTATGTACTGGGACCGAATACACGCCTGAGAGTATTCTTGCGCTTCCGCGATTTTCCAGGGAAATATGTCATGCATTGCCACAATATGATCCACGAAG
>CADEDJ010000008.1:21012-67551 GCA_902826055.1 uncultured Nitrosomonas sp.
TGAGTCCTTTTGAATCATTCGTATCCAATCGATCCATAACTAAGTAAGTACTTAGGTGAAATCAAGAACTTTCTGACTTTACTCTGGAAGTCTGTACTCCTACTATAAAACCATATCACCGGCTTATAAATGGTTTTGTTCTTTTAAGTAAACTCTAAATAACTAATGCCATTCCGAACAAAGTGAAGAATTTTTGGTAATCAATACCACCGATTTCTCGCTATGCTCGAAATGACAGTTATTCAGAGTTTACTTAATTTAAGAAATGAGAGAAAAACTATAAGTAGTCAGTATAAGTGTGCATTGCACTAGAACGGATACTTTAAATAGTAACGGTACATAGACAACCGATAACTTTCAGGTAAAAGGAAAATATCATGACTCATCACAACGAAAGTGATTCCACAAACAACCGCAGTCCTGAATGTAAACAAGATAATGGTTATGATCCTGCAGTAGACGAATCGAGGCGCGCTTTTTTTAAAACAACGGGCGCCACAATCCTTGCAGCGCCAGCAATCCTAACTTCGCGCAAAAGCGCTGCACAAGTGGTTGAGCCGGTACTGCCGCCCAGTCCGCCGACCACGCCGTGGCAAGAAGAGCTGCCCGAGGTAATGGAGTCTCTACAACAAACAGATTTATTTGCAGGACCTTTGCCGCCACCTCAAGGAACAGCGAATACCGCCGCCGGCGAGTGCGGGCGTGCTGAGCATCAGCGCTGGGACGAACTCTTCGCTGCGCCGGTTCTTCAGCCCGGCGAGGCCGATCTTTATGAATTGAAGGTTGAAGCGGTTACCAATCATGTATTTCATCCGGATTATCCGCCGCAGTTGGTGTGGAACTATGTCGGCCGTACTGAAAGTGGCGCTCCTCATTTTAATCCTACGATTTTTGCACGCTACGGGCGTCCAGTCATCGTCCGCTTGCATAACGAATTGCCAGAGAATCATGGCAGTGACAGTACAGCATTGACCGGCTTCGGTTCACCTGAAATCAGCATGCATCTGCACAATCTGCATGTAGCTTCAGAAAGTGACGGTTTTCCAGGTGACTTCTTCAGCAAAACAAAAAAAGGTCCAACACTCGGCGCACCCGGCCGCTTCAAAGATCATTTGTATCCGAATATTTACGCCGGACTGGACGAGTTTGGCGGAATCGGGGACAGCCGCGAGGCGCTAGGCACGCTGTGGTATCACGATCACACACTCAATTTCACGGCACCCAATGCGGTTCGCGGCATCGCAGCTTTTTACCTGTTGTTTGATGAGCTCGATTCGGGCGATGAACATGATGTCAACGCGAATGCCTTGCGGCTGCCAAGCCATCCCTACGACTATCCGCTGGTATTCAAGGACTTGCGTTTTAACACGAATCGCATTCATATATTCGACCAGTTTAATCCCGAAGGTACCTTGGGCGACAAAATCACCGTCAATGGCAAGATCGAGCCGGTGCTCAAAGTTGCACGACGCAAGTATCGCCTGCGCTTGCTCGATTCCGGGCCGAGCCGGTTCTACCAGTTTCATCTGGTCAATGCTGCAAATGTGGTGCAGCGTTTCACCTATATTGCCAACGACGGTAATCTCTTGCCCCGGCCGCTATTCAATCAAACCCGGATCAGATTAGCTGTCGCCGAGCGCGCGGATATTGTCGTGGATTTCTCCCAATATCCATTGGGAACGGCACTTTATCTCGTCAACCGCTTAGAACAGGATGATACGCGTGGTCCCGATGACGTTAGGGCACCAGGCAGGCGCGTGCTTAAATTCATTGTCGATCGTGAGCCTGCTGAGCCGGATGTCAGCCGGGTACCGGATTTTCTTCGCCCGCTGCGTAGACCAACTGCCACTGAAATCGCTGCAGCACGAGTCAGAAACTGGGTATTTACACGCAAAAATGGTATGTGGGCTATCAACGATCGCTTCATGAATGCCAACAGTCCACGCATCACCATCACTAAAGGCAGTGCGGAAATCTGGAACTTAAACAATCCATCCGGAGGTTGGAGTCACCCGATCCACATCCATTTGGAAGAGGGAATTATCCTCAACAAGTTTATCGATGGTGTCGCAGTACCTATACCCGCCCACGAAAGAGGGCGCAAGGATGTTTTTGTGCTGGGTCCGAACACACGCATGCGAGTATTCATACGTTTCCGTGATTTCGTTGGAAAATACGTCATGCACTGTCATAACACCATCCATGAAGATCATGCCATGATGGTGCGATTTGACATTAGTGAAGATTGAAACAATACTTTCGTGAATTTATGAAGCTGATTACAGTTTTTTAGTAATCACTTCTTCACACTAATTCTAAGTTCAGATCGGACAATGTTTGTTTGTATTGCTGCAAGTTACGCTCTGTAATGCGTATCTTATGCAGCAATAGAGTTAATTGCGAGTGGAATTGATCACTTGCCAGCAATTGCTGCCATTCATCTCCGTCGGGATCAATTTCGTCAAGGTTACGCCAAAAAAGATTACAAAAATTGCAGAACGGCACAGGCTGTTGCGCAATTAGCGCAGTTTTAGTTTTTTGATTAACCCATTGCTGCCGTCTTTTTACTAAATCCTCGGCACCTTCATAGACGATAACTGATAAATAAACATACAAATCCGCTAGCGCGTGAATATTTTCCAGTTCGGATAATTTCCGCTGATTGATGGCACTTGCGATCATTTCTTGTAATGCAGTGGTAGAAATTTTAAAGCTAACGCCCGTTTGTAAAGTATGAATTTTATCGAGATACATAGTCAGTAAAAAAATGGAAATTACAAAATTAATCTGTAATTCGATCCAATGTATGGATGAAGGTTCATTTCTTAAAATGCGCACTTATTATTACTACAACAAGCTATGTGCCAGAGTATAGGCGCCATAGCGATTACTCAATAGACACTATTTATTTATCAGTTTGTGATCTTGAATCACTCAAACATGCGATGACCTCATCATCGGTCACTTGTGGAAAATCGACATAGAACTGACCGACTGCATAAAAATTATCGGGTGATGATAAACAGATCATTCGATCGGCTTTATCTTGCAACTTTCGAAGAGTATCGGGAGGCGCCACAGGTACAGCGCAAATGAGTTGTGCCGGTTTTTTGTTGCGCAACGCATGCAGCGCGGCAATCATAGTAGAGCCGGTAGCTAGTCCATCATCAATAACAATAACGATACGTCCTGCGGGATCAATGGGTGGATGCATGGGGGTATATTGTTTACGGCGTTGCCGGATGGTTTCCAATTGGATGGATACTTCCTGATTGATGTAGTCCTGATTTGCACCCGCTTGTCCAGCATAATCAGTCAAATAAACCCAACCGCTCTCATCAACAGAGCCAATCGCAAATTCCGGATTTCCCGGTGCACGCAGTTTACGTACCAACACCACATCCATTTCACCGTTCAATTGTTCGGCAATTACTTTTGCCATTGGTACAGCACCTCTGGGAATAGCCAGTATTAACGGGTGTTTATCGCGATAATCAGCAAGCGCTTCGGCAAGTTTCTCAGCAGCCGCAATGCGATCGGAAAAAATCATCATGCACTCCTTTTGACATTTTTATATTGTACGACAGTAACAATTAATATATCCACCTTAATAAATAACTATATAAACAGCATGTTAAAGATCTCCGAATCCATCAACCCTTTGATTGAATATCCTCTATTAAGTCGAGTTATGCATCTGGGTATTAAGAAGCAGTCTTTTGCTTTGGTTACAACAATGCAATTCATAACATCTTAAAAAAAGAGAGCAAAATTTCCAAGATACTCAAAAACCAGTAAGCTACCGGTTAGTTAAATCATTAATAGATTATTTTTATGCGCTTTAACAATTGCTTGATACAGTCATTGAGATTCGGATTATTAATGATTACTGCCCTTTGCAGTAACATAAATTCTTCACTTGCTCATAGCAAACAAAAAGATAATCCGCTACTTGATTTATCCATCGAAGAATTGATGAAAGTGGAAGTCACTTCGGTATCTAAGCGTGTGGAGAAACTTACCGAAGTTGCGTCCGCCGTATTTGTAATTACGCAAGACGACATCCGGCGTTCCGGCGCGACAACTATCCCCGAAGCATTGCGAATGGCGCCTGGTGTTGAAGTTGCACGTATCGGCACTGATAAATGGGCAATTAATATCCGTGGATTTAATGGCCGTTTTGCCGATAAGCTACAAGTGCTGATGGATGGTCGTAGCGTTTACAACCCGCTTTTTGCCGGCGTGCAATGGGAACAACAAGATACGCTGATGGAGGACATCGAACGTATCGAAGTTATTCGCGGGCCAGGCGCAGCAGTATGGGGCGCAAATGCAGTTAATGGTGTTATCAATATCATTACCAAAAAGGCCGCAGATACCCAAGGCACTCTATTTACTGCCGGAGGAGGAAGTTTTGAACATGGCTTTGCGGGTGCACGTTACGGTGGAAAAATTAACGAACAAACTCCTTTTCGTTTTTACGCCAAGGGCTTTACCCGAGACAATATGAAATCAGGCTCGGGCGAGCATATCAATGATGCCTGGCACAGTGCCAGAGGCGGGTTTCGCGTAGATCATAATCGTGGTAATGACCAGTTAACGCTGCAAGGCGATATTTTTTACAATTCTATTGGCGACACCTTGGATAAATCTCTCTTGAGCGCACCGATTATTCAAGCTGACACAGCGAGAGGCCATAATGAGGGCGGCAACATACGTTTCCGCTGGGATCGAACGTTCTCGGAAAAATCTTCCCTCATGCTGCAAACCTATTATGATCGAGTAGATTATCGTTTGTTAACCGTCTCTCAATTCAGGGCTGAAAGCTTCGATATCGATTTTCAACATCGTTTTCCTTTATTCCATCGGCATGACTTAATTTGGGGGGCTAATTACCGCCTTTATGCCAATAAAGTATTCGATACCGAACTACTGAGCATGATTCCTCGCCAGCAAACTAATCATCTTGCGAGTGTCTATGCGCGTGACGAAATAATGCTCATCCCGGAACATTTGAGGCTCACAATGGGTGTTCGTCTTGATCATAATGATTTTACAGGATTGGAAATTCAACCGAACTCACGGCTCATGTGGACACCGGATGCACGAAATTCCCTGTGGGCAGCGGTCTCGCGCGCAGTGCGAACCCCTTCCCGTGCTGAAAATGATGTTTTGCTCAATACTCGCACTTTCGATTCAATTCCAGGAATATCCACTGCACTTCCTCTGCCGCTACTGGCGCAACTATCGGGTTCCTCACAATTTAATGCGGAAAAATTATTGGCATATGAATTGGGATACCGACATCAGTTTTCTCCGCAGGCATCCATTGATATCTCCACTTTTTTTAATGATTATAGTCAATTGCGTGATTTATCCTTTGGATTTCTATCGCTTCAATCTGGCTTCCCGCCGCACTTACTATTGCCCATAGGATTAAACAATAACGCTAAGGGGCAAACGTATGGGGTTGAAGTTTCTGCAGATTGGCGCCCTCAGGAAAAGTGGCGCCTGCAAGCTAATTACAGTTTCTTGCACATGCATATCGATTCCAGCTCGCCATTTCGGCAAATAGATCCCACGACAGGCAGTGCCGACAAAGTATCGCCTCAGCACCACGTATCATTCCGGTCGAACTATGATTTATCAGAAAAAATACAATTTAACTTGTGGCTACGTTATGTCAGCAGTGTAGATCTTTATCGTATTCCAGGTTACGTTACTATGGACACTAAGGTTGTATATAAGCCTATAAGAAATCTTGAGTTGTTTATCGTCGGCCAAAATCTGTTCAGTCAAAACCATAGGGAATTTGTTTCAGATTTTATTCCGTCGCTAGCAACGACCATTCCACGTGGCATTTACGCAGGCGCGCAGTGGCGTTTTTAAGCACTATCCGGCTCATGATTATGTTCCATCGACTGCCTATTGATATTAATAATGCGCATCTGAGCACATGGCCTCGCTTTGCAAAGATAAGGCGCGTCTTTTTTGGGCTAATCATTGTTATTGCCAGCACCATAACGCCAGCTTCATTCGCTTTCGCACAACCCGTAGCTAGTGAACAAACCTTGACGGCTGCCTTTCTTTACAATTTTTTAAAATTTACCGAATGGCCCGATGATGCCATTGACAGTGAAGTAACAATTTGCACGAGTATAAGTCCGGAATTTGAGGAATTGGATGCAATCTTCGGGCGCATCGCGCAAAGCAAGCCTGTGCGCATTAAGCGCATGACCTACAAAGAATCTTTAACCAGTTGTCAACTTTTATTCTTGCCGCGTGAAGAAGGTATGCAACACGTTCATGAATGGCTCAAAGCTGCCGCCAACGAACCCATTCTTACCGTCAGCAACATCGATGATTTTCTCGATGCCGGTGGCATGATTCAATTAAATAATGATGGCAAGAATCTAAGTTTCTCAATCAATCTGGAATACGCCAGACGCGCCGGTCTCAAATTCAATGCGCAATTATTACAAATCGCCCGTCAAGTGAGAGGACGATAGCTATGATACCGGTCATCGCATTAGCAAGCTTCCACCTCGAAATTCAGAAAAATTTATCCATTGCCTTGAACAATTATTTAAGGCAACAATCACTTAAACAAAAAATTTTTATCATTGCCGCTTTCTGTTGTTGTGCAAATTTGGCATTTGCCAATGGTAAGCGCAGTGATAATGCATTGCTGGATTTATCTATCGAAGAGCTGATGAAAGTTGAAGTAACGAGCGTCTCCCGGCGCTCGCAAAAACTAAGCGAGGTGGCGTCTGCGGTATTTGTGATTACCCAAGATGATATTCGCCGTTCCGGTGCCACGAATATTCCGGATGCGTTAAGGATGGCGCCTGGCGTGGAAGTCGCTCGCATTGGCACGGACAAATGGTCGATCAGCATCCGTGGTTTCAATGGACGTTTTGCCAATAAATTACAAGTGCTCATCGATGGCCGTAGTGTGTATACCCCCCTATTTTCAGGTGTAATCTGGAGTCAGCAGGATACCTTCATTGAAGATATCGAACGTATTGAAGTTATCCGTGGCCCCGGCGCTACGGTGTGGGGAGCCAATGCAGTCAATGGGGTAATCAACATTATTACCAAAAAAGCTGCCGACACCCAAGGAGTCTTGTTTACCGCCGGCGGCGGCAGTTTTGAGCGAGGCTTTGTAGGCGTTCGCTACGGTGGCAAGTTAAATGAAGACACACCTTTTCGCATTTACGCTAAAGGATTCGCCAGAGATAATACCCATTCGCTCAGCGGAACGAATGCACAAGATAATTGGCAATCAGCGCGGGCGGGGTTTCGCGTAGATCATACGCGTGGCATCGATCACGTAACAATGCAAGGCGATATTTTTGTCAATAGTATCGGTGACAGCTTGCAACAACCCACATTAATACCGCCATTTACGCGTCTTGATGTTGTCGATACGCATGAAAAGGGAGGAAACGTTCGCTTGCGTTGGGACCGGAAGCTCTCGGAGAAATCATCCCTCATGCTGCAAACTTACTACGATCGCGTTCAGAATCAGTTAATTCCCTGGACAAGATATGCAGAAAGTTTCGATGTGGATTTCCAGCACCGCTTACCGCTTTTCGATCGACACGATGTTACATGGGGACTTAACTATCGATTGTATAACAACAAAATCCCAATGACCGAACTGACAACTTTTACTCCGCAACAAAAAACCAATCACAATTTCAGCGCATTTATACGTGACGAAATCACGCTATTACTTGATAAATTGCAATTATCACTGGGCACACGCCTCGATCACAACGATTTTACCGGTCTGGAAGTCCAACCCAGTGGCCGGTTAATGTGGACACCCAACGAATATAATTCGGTTTGGGCTGCGATATCGCGTGCGGTACGCATACCTTCACGCGGTGAAAACGATGTCACGATCACCGGTAGAGTGCTTCAATCTTTCCCTGGTACTACGGTTCTACCCGTACCCATAATGATGACTGTACAAGGCACCGATCGTTTCAATTCCGAAAAATTGATTGCTTATGAAATGGGCTATCGTCGCACACTGACTTCGAATGCGTCGATTGACATAGCAGGTTTCTTCAATGATTATAGTCAGTTGCGGGATTTTAGGTTTGGCGAGATTATGCCGGGCAATGGCATACTCCCGCATCTGATTCTGCCCGTTTTTTTCAGTAACGGTACGTCAGCCTATTCCTATGGCATTGAGTCCTCCATTGATTGGCGGCCTTACGAAAAATGGCGCTTGCAAGGAAGCTACTCTTTTTTGGATATCCATACAAAATCCAATCCCGAATTCAGACAACTCGATTCCACATCGGGTGGCGCAGACAAAGCCAACCCACAGCATCAGTTCTCGTTACGCTCCAATCATGATTTTTCAGAAAAACTGCAACTTAATCTTTGGTTACGCTATGTTAGCGGTTTGGCTTTCTTCAATATTCCTCAGTACGTTACGATGGATGCAAAGCTTGCTTGGAAATACACCCGAAATGTTGAACTCTTTGTAGTCGGACAAAATTTACTCAGTCAACACCACCGCGAATCGCAATCTGATTTTATTCCCACAATTGCAAGCTATATACCCAGAGGTGTATATGCGGGCGTTGAATGGCGATATTAGCCAATTTCACAACGCCACGTATTGGATTAATTTATAATTTTTCTAATCAATTAATTATAAATAATAACAATTACTTATAATGAAAAATGATAAGGTAAATTTAATCATTTTTCAGCGCTCCCTCGATGCACCAACTGATACAGTACCGGCACCACCAGCAACGATAACAGCGATTGCGACAAAGTACTGCCAATCATTACCGTTGCCAGGGTGCGTTGCACTTCGGCACCGGTCGTGGTGCTAAGTGCCATCGGCAGGAAACCCAGTGATTCCACCCAGGTGGTGATCAATACCGGACGCAATCGCAGCAGCGATCCGGTGCGGATGGCTTCATTGAGCGGCAGCCCCTGCTGGCGCAGATCGCGGATAAAGGATAGCAATACCAAACCATCCAATACTGCCACGCCGGACATGGCGATGAAGCCGACACCAGCCGAAATGGATAACGGAATATCGCGCAGCCATAGCGCGACGATACCGCCGACAATAGCCAGCGGAACCGCGCTGAATACCAGCAGGCTGTCGCGGAAACTGCCGAGCATGGTATACAACAAGAAAAATACCAATACCAATGCCAATGGAATGACAATCTGCAAGCGTTCCGCTGCCATGATTAATTGCTCGAACTGTCCACCCCACGACAACCAATATCCTGCAGGAATTTTAACTTGCTGTTCGATAAGGCTCTCCGCCTCCATGACAAATGAACCGATGTCCCGGCCGCGTACATTCGCAGTAACCACGACACGGCGCTTGCCATTTTCGCGGCTGACTTGATTCGGGCCTTTGATAATGCGCAGATCGGCTACTTCGCCTAAAGCGACATAAATGGGTAACGGAGCGGCCGGTGCATTTTGAGCGCCTGCCATAGGTAAAACAGGCACATTCGGCGCAGCCGCTGCATTTAATACCGGAAGTTTGATCGGCAATCGTTTGAGTGTGTCGATATCATCGCGCAGCGACTCCGGCAAACGCACTTGCAATTCGAAACGACGATCGCCTTCGAAAATCAAACCGGCTGTTCTGCCACCGACGGCGATGTTGACCGCATCCTGCACATCGCTGCCATTTAAGCCGTAGCGCGCCATTTTGGCGCGGTCCATCTGCACCGATAACACCGGAAGGCCGGTGATCTGTTCAATACGCACATCCGCTGCACCGGGAACCGAACGGATAATTTTTTCAATCTTTTGCGCCACGTTGAGCATGACGTCTAGATCATCGCCGAATACTTTCACCGCAACATCGGCCCGCACACCCGATAACAGTTCGTTAAACCGCATCTGTATCGGTTGTGTGAATTCGTAATTATTGCCCGGCACCTTGCGTACCGCCTGTTCCATTGCGGCGATCAATTCCTCCTTATCGCGGTATTTACCGGACCATTCGGATTGCGGCTTGATGATAATGAAAATATCCGCAACACTTGGCGGCATGGGATCGGTCGCTATTTCAGCCGTGCCGATTTTAGAATACACCCGGCTGACTTCGGAAAATTTCTTGATCGTTTCTTCCAGCTCATTTTGCATTTCAATGGCGGTACTCAGGCTGGTTCCCGGAATGCGGATGGCATGTAGGGCAATATCTTCCTCATCAAGACTGGGAATGAATTCACTACCCATGCGCGTAATCAGCAGCATGGAAAGTATCACGATGACAACCGCGGCGGTAACCGTCAATCCCTTGTTATTCATGGAAAAATCCAAAGCGGGCGCATAAATGTTCTTGGCCCATTGCACGGCGGCGCCTTCTTTTTCCATCATTTTTCCGGAAAGGAACATGGCAACAGCCGCCGGTACGAACGTCACCGACAAAAATACTGCGCCCAGCAACGCCAGCAACACCGTGAAAGCCATCGGGTGGAACATCTTGCCTTCCACACCCGACAAGGCAAATACCGGCAAATACACGACCATAATGATCATTTGGCCGAATAGCAAAGCCCGCCTCACTTCCTTGGAAGCGTCAAATACCACTTCGAGGCGCTCGGCAGTGGTTAATTGCCGTCCTAATTTCTCCTGTTCCACAGAAAGGCGGCGAATGCAGTTTTCGACAATGATTACGGCACCGTCTACGATAATGCCGAAATCCAATGCACCCAGGCTTAATAGATTAGCGCTGACATTATTCGCCACCATCCCGCTGATGGTAAACAACATCGACAGTGGAATAATCAACGCCGTGATTAGCGCTGCACGCAAATTGCCCAGTGCGATAAACAGTACCACAATGACCAATGCAGCGCCTTCCAGCAAATTATTGGAAACCGTGTTGATGGTTTTATCGACCAGCGTAGTGCGGTTATAAACCGGAGTCGCAATCACGCCTGCTGGCAAACTTTGGTTGATTTCGGCTAGTTTTTCCGCTGCCGCTTGCGAAACGGTGCGGCTGTTTTCGCCCATCAGCATAAATGCCGTACCCAAGACCACTTCCCGGCTATTTTGAGTCGCAGCACCCGTGCGCAATTCCTTGCCAATCAATACATCCGCAACATTTTTGACGCGTATCGGCACGCCTTGGTTACTGCCTAAAATGATCTCACCGATTTCAACCAACGTCGCAACTTGCCCCGGCACTCTGACGAGATATTGCTCGCCGCTTTTCTCGATATAGCCTGCACCCACGTTAAGATTATTGCGCTCCAATGCCATCACCAGGTCTTGCAAAGTCAGGCCGTGCGCCAGTAATTTGTCGGGATAAGGTGTGACATGAAATTGCTTGACATAACCACCAATCGAATTGACTTCCGTGACGCCTTTTACCATGCGCATGCGAGGTTTGATAATCCAGTCTTCAATTTCACGTAGATCGGTTGTCGTATAGGGTGTGCCATCCGGTTTACGCGCGTCCTCTTCAGCATCCACCGTCCACATGAAAATTTCGCCCAAGCCGGTTGAGATGGGGCCCATTGTCGGTACAATTCCGGCAGGCAAGCGGCTTCTGACATCTTGGATTCGCTGGCTAACCAACTGCCGTGCCAAATAAATATCGGTGCCGTCTTTGAAAATTACCGTCACCTGCGACAAGCCATAGCGTGATAGGGAACGGGTATATTCGAGATCGGGCAAGCCGGACATGGCCATTTCAATTGGGAAAGTAATCCGTTGTTCGGATTCCAACGGCGAATAACCGGCTGCCGTGGTATTGATTTGCACTTGTACGTTAGTAATATCGGGCACCGCGTCAATCGGCAGTTTGAGATAGTTATATACGCCCAATGCCGCCATCGCCAGCACGGCTACCAACACAAACCCGCTCTGATAGATTGATAATCTCAGAATGCGCTCAAACATGATCTCTCCTTGCGTAACTTTTGTGCAATTCAATGATCATGACTCGCTCCCTCTTTATCCAGATCGGCTTTAATGGCGAAGCTGTTGCCCGCCGCGTATAGTTCACCCGCATTGAGCCCTTTCAGCACTTCCACCATTTTGCCGTCGCTACGGCCCAGTTCCAGCGGACGAGCTTCGAAATAATCGCCATAGCGGCCAAACACCACCGTCCAATCACGCAAGGTTTGGATGGCATGCGCCGAAACCGCGACCGGCACCTCGATTTCATCGGATACCAACTCCACATTGACAAACATGCCGGGATGCCAGCGCCCGTCAGCATTATCTAAAATAACCCGTGCCGTCGCGGTGCGCGTTTGTCCCCCAATCAAAGTGGTGATATACGTGACTATACCTTCACCTTCGACGTCAAACGCGGTAGCTTTGACACGGGTTTTCTGTCCAACTCTGACGATGCTGAGGTCTTTTGGATAAACCGTAACCGCCGTCCACACCGTCGACATGTCGGCAACGGTAAAAATTGTTGCATCGTCTTTGAGTACCGCGCCCAGAGCAATCGACCGAGCTGTGATGAGCCCGGAAATAGGTGCGAGGATTTCGTAACGGGTCAGGTCTTTGGCTTGTAAACCCAATTTGGGCTGTACACCGAATGCGCGCAATTTTTCGGAAGCCAGATCGGCGGCAATCTTAGCTTCGCTTAATACCAATTCCGCAGCCAAGTAATCCTGCTTGGCGGAAATTTTTTCCTCCCATAATTGTTTTTCCCGCTGATAAACGGTTCGCGCCAGCGCTAATCTTCGCTGTGCTGCCAGATACTGACTATGCAAATCGGCTAGCATTTGGCTTTCGATAACCGCCAGCACTTGGCCTTTTTGCACCATTTGCCCCGGTTCATAATTCACCGCAATAACCACGCCAGGCAGCCGCGGCACTACTTGCACAATCCTATCCGGATTAAACACGATTTCTCCCGGTAATTTAAGTGTGGATTTGATGATTGCAGGTCCGGCCGTTTCGATTTCAACGCCAATCGTCTTCAGCATTGCATCCTTCATTTCCAGTCGTGCTTCGATCTGACTATAACCCCAGCGAAATGTTTGACTATTGCGCTCCGCGACAATCGCCAAATCAAACGAATGCGGCTCTTCCACTACTTGATCGCCTAATAAATAATCCGCTTCGGGTGTGAATTTAAAAAATTGCACGGCCGCACCCAATCGGGTCAGTGTGATACTGACCGAGGCAGCGGATGGCGGCAGCAATTGACCATTTTCATAGAGATAAATGCGAAATTGCGGTGGCACACCCTTTTCAAAGATGGTCAATTCCACACTAAAACCATTGCTCGTAAAAAGCTTGCCGTTCCTTGGCCCGGTATCTGGCGTAAGTTCTTGAGATTTGTCACTGGAATCGTAACCGGCATATCCGGTGGCCTCCGTAGAAGGTTTATCCAACATTAGAATCAATCCACCCAATACTATTCCCACGGTAATCACGATTAGGATGGGTATCAATCGAGCTTTATTCATCTTTCTTCCTTATTGTTTTTGTAGTGCCGCGAGTACCTACCAGACTTTCAAGCGGTGCAGCAATCAATCGCTCAATATCATTGACCAACCGTTGGTAGTTGGCCAGTGCGCGAACATAGAGCACTTGATTCTGAAACAGCACACGTTGTGCATCGAGTAGCTCCAGTAAGCCGAATTTGCCTAATTCATATCCTCTGCGCATCACGCTAAAAGCACTCTTGGCGCCCGGTATAATTTCATCGCGCAAGATGTTGATTTCATTCCATATCGCCGACATTGCTTCATACGATTGCGCCAGCTCGGTTTTTAATCGCAGCTCCATCATCATCCGTTCATCTTCCGCTTTGCTAACCCGCTGATGCGCTTCTTTGAGATTGCCTTGGTTGCGGTCAAATATCGGTAAGGGAATCACCACGCTCGCTATAGCGGTGTTGCCGCCCACTACCGCATAATTCACAACACCGGCATTCACGGTCAGATTAGGGATGCGGCGGGTTTGCTCTACCTCCAGTAGCGCCTTGCGATGTTCGATATTCTTCATGGCACGGAGCGCCATCGGATTATCCATTACACGCTCCTGTAACATTTGAAAATCCGGGGGCGCAACCGAAATTTCCAGAACGCCAAGGGCCTTATCAAATTGCGGTGCGGCACTATCCCACATCAAAGCCAGTCGTTTGCGAGCTGAAACCAGGTCACGTTGCGCTTGTTCAAATTCAATGTTCGTAGTGGATAAGCCAACCTTGGCTCGAGTTTCTTCTATGGGTGGCACCTTGCCCGACTGTACTCGGTATGTCACCGTATCCACTACATTTTGCGCAAGCCGTTTAGTTTCCTCGGCCAATTTAAGCCTTTCCTGACCTGCCAATACGTCGGTATATAAATTTGCCACCCTCGCCATGATTTCTATACGCCGTGATTCATAATCCATAGCAGCGAGCTCTTCGCCCAACCGCGCCGCACTGACCCGGGCAGCGCGCTTACCTCCCAATTCGATCAATTGGCCAATCCTAATGGTTGTGACCTGCTGGGTTACTTCTTGCACGATCGATTCGGGTGAATTGATATCGCCGCGTAATTTTTGAATATTTCCGGCGTTTTCGACATTGACCGAGAATTCCGGGTTACGCAGTAGACCTGCTTGGAGGGTTACACCCTCCAAAGCCTGCATTTCCCGGGCAAATGCCGCCAATTCCGGATTGCGTAACAAAGCAAGATTAACTGCATCGCGCAAAGTAAGATCGACTTTCTCTTCTAGGGCAATTAAATCCGTAGCGTCAGCGTTACTTCCTTGCGCACGAGTAAGTGTAGTGAACGAATGCGGCTCGGCTTTTACTTGAAGGCTAAGGCCCAATAGCAAAAAAACGGCTAATGATATAGCTGGTAATGTTGACGACATCCAATAGCTCAGTGCTATGGACATATCGTTCGATTTCATGGATTTCCTCCGTGTGCTTACTTACGTATCGATTCAATACAAGTCACATGCAAAGCATGAATCGATTTTTTCGATGGAAATGTGGACCAAAATACAATCCACAAAACCACAAACTATTAATTACTAAACTTAAGAAAAGCTACGGGGAGGACGAAGGGGTAAATCCGGAATTGTTTCTGGAATGAATACTGATAGAAATACGACTAAGGTTTCAGCTGTCACTAAACCCGGTATCTGCGGAAGGGAATTAAAGAAAAAAGGTTGAAATTGTCCTGCTGCATGTAAGCATATGTGCGTTGCCGCATCAAGATCTGCACCTTCTTTGGCGATATTATTTCGATGCATCTTTAAGTGCGTTGCAGGATCCGCAGGCAGTTTCTGATAAATATGATCCAGTTCATGCGCAAATACCTCACCGCTAAAAGATAAACTCAACCCATTGGTCAGCATGCATACAATCAGCATCACGATAACCGGGTATTTAAAATATTTCCTGACAGCATTCATCATTAAACAGGGAGAATCTCACATAAAATATATAATTATTTTATATTACGCATTATATTCGCATATTAACAATTTGAAAGTCTTTTTATAGGTAATTGCTTCAGAAAAGTATGACACCTTCTTGCGTTAGCATGTCAATTAAAGCAATGAGTGGCAATCCAATCAATGCATTGGGATCATCTCCACTCATTCGTTCAATAAGCGCAATGCCTAACCCTTCTGATTTTGCACTACCCGCACAATGATAGGGCTGCTCTTTCAGGAGGTAATTCTCGATTTGCTGGTCGCTAAGTTGACGAAATTTCACACAATAAGGCACAGTCTGTAATTGCACATTCCCGGTGGCGCTATTGAATAAGCATAGCGCTGTATGGAATATCACTTCCTTGCCTTGCATCGCTCGTAATTGTTTAACTGCGTTGCTATGATTGAGCGGTTTACCAAGACGTGAATCCCCCAATACTGCAACTTGGTCAGAACCTATAACCAATGAATCCGGATAACTCCGGGCTACGTCGCGGGCTTTGGCTTCCGCTAAGCGCACAGCAGTCTCCTGCGGCGATTCATTGCTTAAAGCGACTTCGTCAATGTGAGGATTCTTTGTTACAAATGGAATTTGCAGACGCTGCAGCAGCGCTTTGCGATAAATTGAACTTGATCCCAAAACGATTTTCTGAGTAATAAATTGTGTTTCCAAAGTTTCCTTCTATTTTTTTGACACTTAAAAACAAAAAATATAACATGCGCGCCTTATGTCTGTACGATTTGTGATAGATCCCCTTGATTTTGTCCGGAATGCGGGAGTACGTCGTGATAAAATCCCGGTGTTTCAGCTCACTCGTTTGCATGATCTGCTGTATGATCAAGAAGGTGAAGTAACCTATCAAATTAGCGGTTACTTTGATAATAATAACAAGCCGGTTTTGTGCTTAGAAATTACTGGCAGCATACATCTTAGTTGTCAGCGTTGCCTTGATAAACTAACAAAAACCATAGACTTGCAGACTTTTTTGCTATTGGCTGAGAATGAGGCAGAGCTTGATCTAAATAACGAAGAGGAAACAATGGATGCCATTTTGGCGACACCTGAGCTGGATGTATGGAGTTTGATAGAAGAAGAAATTATTCTCAATTTATCAATTTCGTCCCGCCATCCCGAGGGGATGTGTAAAATGCATGAACTGATATCAAATGAGAAAGATTCAACGAAAGCATCACACATGTCACATCCATTTGCAGCATTGGCAGCACTTAAGAAGATTAAATAATTTTAAGGAGTCCATGAAATGGCAGTTCAACAAAATAAGAAATCTCCATCAAAGCGAGGTATGCATCGCTCACATGATTTTCTTACAAATCCCCCATTAGCCGTAGAACCAAGTACAGGAGAGATCCATCTACGTCACCATATCAGTCCTAATGGATATTATCGTGGCAAAAAAGTCATCAAAACTAAAAACGACTAATAATTTAATTTATTGCTACATGTTGCATTGAAAATTTCCGACAGTATAAGAGCACTCAATTGGATATCACTGTAGCAATAGATTGCATGGGAGGCGATCATGGGCCTCATATCACTGTCCCATCAGCGATTGATTATCTCCGTCATGATCCGGAAGCCAATATTATTTTAGTCGGCATTCCTGATGTTATTGAAGCCGAATTACGCGCAGCGAAATCGGAGCTAAGTCCCAGGCTTCGATTGCATCCCGCCAATGAAGTTGTGGGCATGGATGAGTCGCCCGCGTTGGCTTTGCGTTGGAAAAAAAATTCATCCATGCGCGTTTCCTTGAATCTGGTTAAAACGGGTGAGGCGCAAGCTTGTATCAGTGCAGGAAATACTGGGGCATTGTTAGCAACTTCCCGATTTGTATTGAAAACCATTTCAGGAGTTGATCGACCTGCACTTGCAGTCATACTACCCACAATCACTGGTCACACGTACATCTTGGACCTCGGTGCCAATGTCGACTGCACCGCGGAACACTTGTTCCAATTTGGAATTATGGGTGCATCTTTAGTCTCATCGGTTGAAAACAAACCCTCCCCAAGTGTTGGTTTACTCAACATCGGCGAAGAAGAAATCAAAGGCAACGAAATCGTAAAGCAGGCAGCTGAATTGCTGCGTAATAGCGGACTTAATTTTTATGGCAATGTTGAAGGCAACGATATTTACAAAGGAACAACCGACGTTGTCGTGTGTGATGGTTTCGTTGGCAATATCACTTTAAAAACTTCCGAAGGTCTGGCCCAAATGCTGGCAACATATTTGCGTGAAGAGTTCAAGCGTAACTGGCTGACTAAACTAGCCGGTGTCATTGCAATGCCGGTTATCAATTCCTTTAAACACCGAGTCGATCATCGCCGCTATAATGGCGCCAGTCTACTAGGCTTGCGGGGTATCGTTATTAAAAGCCATGGCTCCGCTGACAAATATGCATTTGGTTTTGCCATTAAGCGCGCAGCCGATGAAGTACGTGGCGGAATGTTGCGCCGTATTAGTGAACGTGTAGCCGAACTTTCTCATCATTCTCAATCTGCTCCACAAGCACTAACAAGATAATGTATTCAAAAATCATCGGCACCGGCAGCTATTTGCCAGAAAAAATACTTACTAACCGCGATTTGGAAAGTATGGTAAACACCAGTGATGAATGGATACGCACGCGTACAGGCATTACTCAACGTCATATTGCAAGCGAGGATCAGGTTGCTAGCGATTTGGCACTGTATGCTAGCCAAAAAGCCATGGAAGCTGCCGGTCTCAGTAGTAAAGATATTGACCTCATCATAGTTGCCACGACTACACCAGACATGGTTTTCCCCAGCACAGCTTGTATTCTACAAAACAAACTAGGGATAGAAAATTGCCCGGCATTTGACGTGCAAGCGGTTTGTAGTGGTTTTGTGTATGCTCTGGCAACGGCCGACATGTTTGTTAGCTCAGGCAAATGCCGGAATGCATTGGTGGTTGGTACCGAAATTTATTCTAAAATAATCGATTGGAACGATCGAAGCACTTGCGTTTTATTTGGTGATGGTGCAGGTGCAGTGGTCCTTACGCAAAGCGATCAACCGGGTATCTTATCTACGCACCTTCATGCCAGTGGCAGTTATAGTGACGTCTTATCCGTACCCGGAAGTATCAGTGGCGGCAAAGTTCAAGGAAATCCATACATTAATATGGAAGGCAGCACCGTTTTCAAATTTGCGGTAAAGGTTTTGGAAGAAGTCGTACAAGAAGCCGTATCCAAAAATAACCTGCAACCCTCAGATATTGATTGGCTAATTCCTCACCAGGCAAATATACGCATCATTCAATCTACTGCAAAAAAACTGGGTATACCAATGGATAAAGTAGTCATAGCTGTTGACAAACACGGCAATACTTCTGCAGCTTCTATCCCGCTAGCGTTGGACATTGCGGTACGTGATGGCCGCATCCATTCCGGTCAATTGGTGTTATTGGAAGGCGTTGGCGGCGGCTTTACATGGGGAGCAGTACTACTGCGTTGGTAAGTTATGAAATTAGCATTCGTATTTCCAGGTCAAGGATCGCAATCTGTTGGAATGATGAACGGATATGCAAATCTACCCGTTGTCAGAGAAACGTTTCAAGAAGCATCCGATATCCTTAAACAGGATTTTTGGTCAATGGTCAATGAGGGGCCCGCTGATGATCTCAATCTCACCATCAATACGCAGCCTTTGATGTTAATAGCTGGTATCGCTGTATATCGCGCATGGATCAATTTCGGCGGTTCTAAACCAATAATGCTAGCTGGACATAGCTTAGGTGAATATACCGCCTTAGTCGTAGCGGAGGCGCTAAACTTTGCCGATGCGCTAACACTGGTTAGATTTCGCGCACAAGCCATGCAACATGCGGTACCGGAAGGAATCGGCGGAATGGCTGCAATTCTTGGTTTAGATGATGAAGTTATTCACTCAATATGCCATGACATTACACAACAAAACGGTAAAGAATCCCTGGAACCGGCCAACTTTAATTCACCTGGCCAAGTAGTCATTGCCGGCCACAAAAATGCCATCCTGCAAGGCATTGAAATGGCTAAATCAAAAGGAGCAAAACGTGCGATTATGTTGCCAATGAGCATTCCTTCCCATTGCTCATTGATGAAACCGGCAGCTGTCAGCATGCAACAGCAGTTGCAAAATATTGTCCTACACGCTCCTAAAATCACGATTTTGCATAATGCTGATGTACAACCACATACTGATACTGCATCTATCAAGGAGATTTTGATTCAGCAACTTGTCAATCCTGTCCGGTGGGTTGACACAATTAGCGCTTTTGCAACTGCCGGTATAACTCATATTGTCGAATGCGGACCTGGAAAAGTTCTGTCTGGACTTAACAAACGCATCAATCAAAATTTACAACACTTATCATTGATAGATATTGAAACGATTAAGCAGACTGTTGATTTAAGGTAATCATTACTACGCTATGTATAAACTACTTACAGTCATGACTCTTTATATGGAGATATGATTTTGGAAAACAAAATAACATTGATAACAGGCGCTAGTCGCGGAATTGGGCAATCTATTGCACTAAAATTAGGCCAACATGGCGCAGTCGTAATTGGCACGGCAACTACGGAAAACGGTGCCGATGCGATTAGCCATTACTTGCAAAAAGCTGATATTAAGGGTATGGGCATCACTTTGAATGTTAATGACTCAGAGCAAATTAACACCGCCATGCAAATCATTCGTGAAAAATTTGGCGAAATCGAAATACTGATTAATAATGCTGGAATTACACACGACAATCTATTGGTACGTATGAAAGATGAGGAATGGGACAATATTATCGAAACTAACTTAAAATCTGTTTTTCGTTTAAGCCGTATAGTTCTTCGCGCCATGATGAAAGCTCGTTATGGTCGCATTATTAACGTTTCCTCAGTTGTTGGCGCAATGGGCAATACCGGACAGACAAATTATGCGGCTGCCAAGGCTGGCCTTTTTGGTTTTAGTAAATCACTGGCACGTGAAGTAGGTAGTCGAAACATTACCGTGAACTGTGTAGCACCCGGATTCATTGATACTGATATGACTCGCTCATTAGCCGATGCGCATCAACAAAACTTAATTCAGCATATTCCGCTTGGGAGATTAGGCCGTCCGGAAGAAGTAGCATCAGCAGTAGCATTTTTGGCCTCTTCTGCGGCTGGTTACATTACAGGCACAACACTTCATGTCAACGGAGGAATGTATATGGGCTAGTTAAAATCTGGTCTAATTAAATCAAATGGCAAAAAATAATTAATCACAAAATAATCACAAGGATTTTTTATACTTGTAGTATTTTGTTTAGACATGCAAATATTGAACCATAACGCAAGTAGTTATGTTCTAGTTTTTCTAAAGCATAAAATTTGTTAGAATTTGTAGGTTTTCTTACCGGAAAAGGAAGTATCTAGATGGAAAATATTGAACAGCGTATTAAAAAAATCGTAGCTGAACAACTTGGTGTTAATGAAGCTGAAGTTAAAAATGAATCATCTTTTGTTAATGATCTAGGAGCGGATTCACTGGACACAGTTGAACTAGTCATGGCACTGGAAGAAGAATTTGAATGCGAAATACCGGATGAGCAAGCGGAAAAAATTAATACCGTCCAAGAAGCAATTGACTACGTCACAGCTCACACAAGTTAGATTAGTTTTTGTCTCTTTAAGTACAAGTAATTGGAGTTATATTGTTCAAGCGTAGGGTAGTAGTTACCGGATTGGGTATTGTTTCGCCCGTTGGTAATACAGTATTGAGTGCATGGGAAAACATTGTTTCAGGTAAATCCGGTATTACCCAGATTACCCGCTTCGATGCTTCCAGTTTCCCCTCTCAAATTGCTGGTGAAGTTAAAGATTTTGATATTCATCAATATTTGTCAGTCAAAGAAGCACGTAGAATGGATACTTTTATTCACTACGGTATGGCTGCGGCGATTCAGGCTGTAAAAGATGCGGGTATAGAAGACACAACGCACCTTGATCCAGAGCAAATTGGTGTTAATATCGGATCGGGAATCGGTGGCTTACCAATGATTGAAAATACCGATACTGCATATCATGCAGGCGGTCCGCGTAAAATATCGCCTTTCTTTATTCCTAGCACAATTATTAACATGATTGCTGGCAATTTGTCTATTTTGTATGGATACAAAGGACCCAATATAGCCATTGTTACGGCTTGCACTACTGCTACGCACAGTATTGGCAACTCGGCTCGTATGATTGAATATGGTGATGCCGATATTATGATATGCGGCGGAGCAGAATCGTGTGTCACACCCCTGGCTATTGGTGGATTTGCGGCTGCAAAAGCCTTATCAGTAAGTAATGCTGACCCAGCATCCGCAAGTCGTCCATGGGATAAAGATCGTGATGGATTTGTGCTCGGTGAAGGCGCTGGGATTCTGGTATTGGAAGAAATGGAGCACGCCAAGCGTCGCGGCGCAAAAATATATGCTGAATTAGTGGGTTTCGGTATGAGTGCCGATGCATTCCACATGACAGCGCCTTGTGATAATGGTGAAGGCGCATCACGCTGCATGACCAATGCACTGAAAAATGGAGAAATTAATGCCAACGAGGTGGATTATATTAACGCACACGGTACATCCACACCTCTAGGCGATATCGCTGAAACCATCGCCGTCAAGCGTTGCTTTGGAGACCATGCCCGTAAACTTGCTGTAAATTCCACAAAATCAATGACGGGACACTTACTTGGCGCTGCAGGTGGTGTCGAAGCAGTTTTTTCTGCACTGGCAATTCATCATCAAATTGCGCCACCAACTATTAATCTTATCAATCAAGATCCGCAATGTGATCTGGATTATATTCCCAATACTGCAAGAGAAATGAATATCAAAGTCGCGTTGTCGAATTCCTTCGGATTTGGAGGAACTAACGGGACGCTTGTCTTCCGTAAAATTTAAATTCATTTTCCGGCGCATGCGCACGCTACTACGCCTTCTTCTCACCGTTACATTAGCAATCATCTTGCTTATCGGATGGCTTTATCTTCACGTTCATTCTAGAATTACACTTCCTATTACACCTTATGAACTTTCCGTTCGCCCCGGCAGTAATCTAAAACAAGTTGCACAGCAACTAGCAGATGATGGCGTACTTCTCACCAAATGGTCACTAATTCTACTGGCACGCCATTTGAACCAAGAATCAGCGATCAAAGCAGGTGATTATCAGCTTACTGAAAATATTACGCAGATAGCACTTTTAGAATACCTGACAAAAGGTGATGCCAAACAAAATGAAGTAAGATTCATTGAAGGTTGGACTTTTGCTCAGCTTCGGAAAGTTTTAAATGAACACCCGGCAATAAAAAATACAACGACTTACTTAAGTGACGAAGAACTCCTTCAACGCATTGGCGCCACTGAAACTACTGCTGAAGGGCTATTTTTTCCGGATACTTACTATTTTATTAAGGGTGATAGCGATATTGATATTTTGCAACGTGCCTACCGAGCTATGCAAAATCATTTGCACACCAGCTGGGCATCACGCACAGAATCTTTACCTTTGGCAACACCTTACGAAGCGCTCATCCTTGCTTCCATCATAGAAAAAGAAACCGCTATTGAAAGCGACCGAACACTCATTGCAGGTGTTTTTGTTAACCGTTTACGTAAGGGTATGCGATTACAAACAGATCCTACTATTATCTACGGATTAGGTGAGCAATTCGACGGCAATTTACGCAAAAAAGATCTGCTTGCAGATCAGGCATACAACACTTATACTCGCGCTGGCTTGCCGCCAACGCCTATTGCGCTACCAGGTTTAGCTTCCATTCGCGCGGCGCTTAATCCTGCTGAAACCGATGCCTTATACTTCGTTGCAAAAGGTAATGGAGAATCTCAATTTTCTACTAATTTAGCGGATCATAATGAAGCGGTGAATAAATACCAGAAACAACAAAAATAAAAACTATGACGCCCCTTATTCATTGCCAATTCTAGATTGTGGAACTACATGACCCAATTTTCCATCGTAGTGCCTACGCTGAATGAATCCGAAAATATCGATTTACTCTTAACACGATTATTTGCATTAGATTTTAACCCTGGTAGCTTTGAAGTTATCTTTGTTGATGATGGATCTACTGATGGCACGCCTGACAAAATACGCATCTGGGAAGAAAAAGCCAATGTCCGCTTGATTGAGCGACGAAAAAAACCTGATTTAACCGCTTCAATACTGGCAGGTGTAACAGCGGCCCAAAGTAACGTTATTGTTGTAATGGATGCGGATTTAAGTCATCCACCGGAACGTTTAGCGGCAATTGTCACCCCTGTAATCAATGGTAGCTATGATGTAGCCATTGGCAGCCGCTATGTTGCAGGCGGTAGCACTGAAAACTGGCCAATGCACCGACAACTGTTGTCACGCATCGGTGGTTGGGTAGCGCGCCCCATTTGTGATGTCAACGATGTTACCTCGGGATTTTTTGCATTCCGCCGCGAGCTAGCAACAAGTATTTCTCACCATGCACACGGTTATAAAATTCTTCTCGAATTACTGATGGCTAATCACGGAAAAATCCGTGTTACAGAAATACCCATTTGTTTCCATGATCGCACACATGGCACGTCAAAGTTATCGTTCGCACATCAGCGTGCATATATCGACCGTTTATTAACTTTAGCAGGAGGGACAGTTACCCTCAATACAGCAGGTCGATTCGCTGTAGTTGGATTATTGGGTGTGTTCGTTGATGCCATTATTTTTCAATGGCTGATCAATAATGACGCTGGACTTGCTTTGGCTCACTTTGTCAGTTTTTTTGTCGCGGTAACTACCAACTATGCGCTAAACTCAAAATGGTCATTTCGGGAACACCACGCAGGCAATCTTCAATGGCATCGATTTGGCCGTTTTCTTACCGTTGGCGCACTTGCATTACTCATGCGCGGCGGAGTTCTGGCTCTATTGGTGTATGTCTGGCATGTACCAACTTTTCTGGCCATTTTTCCAGCCATCTTTGCTACTGCGATCATCAACTATTTAGGTTCAGCATTTTATGTATTTCCTAACGAGAAAAATCCACCCCCGCAAGAAATTCGTTGGCGAACAGCAGCTATTGGCATCGTATCTTTTGTCATTGCATTGAGGTTGGTTTATTTTGGCCTAGCACAACTGATTCCCGATGAAGCTTATTATTGGCAATATGCTCAACATATGGCATTCAGCTTTTATGATCATCCGCCCATGGTGGCTTGGTTAATTTGGCTAGGCACATCGATCCTTGGGCACAACGAATTTGGTGTGCGCATTGGCGCTATTCTCTGTAGTTTAATAGCAATGGGATATCTGTATGCTCTGGCACAAAATCTCTATGACAAATCTACCGCAATACGCACACTACTTCTGGTAGCAATTTTTCCTTTCGCATTTGCTTCAGGTCTGTTAATGACTCCCGACGCACCCTTAGTCGCAGCATGGGCTGCCGCTCTTTATTACCTGGAACGCGCGTTAATCGCCGGTCAACGTATAGCTTGGCTCGGTATGGGTATAGCCTTCGGTTTAGGATTACTATCCAAATATACTTTAGGGCTATTAGGAATTGCAGCATTAGTATTTGTCATTATTGATCCTACTGCCCGGCGTTGGATGTCTCGTCCCCACCCCTATTTCGCTGCACTATTAGCATTATTACTTTTTTCTCCGGTAATTATTTGGAATTACGAAAATAATTGGGCATCTTTTGCATTTCAATCCAATCGTGTATTGGCTGACGAGTACAGATTTTCAGTACATTATTTAATCGCTCACATTTTTATCCTGCTAACGCCTGTCGGCTTTCTCGCTGCAGCAATTGCCTTATTTTCAGTGACGCAGACCAAACTTGAGAATCAATTGTTTGAACGTAGGCGCCAGTTATTTGTTCAGGTATTTGCTGGTATTCCATTGCTGATTTTCTTCATCATCAGTACATTTGATGCACCGCGTTTTCATTGGACGGGCCCGATTTGGCTTGCGCTACTGCCAACTATTGCCTGGATGATTGGTCAAAGCAATCATTGGAGCACCTTTACCAAACGCGTCATGGCAGGGTGGCGGTTCACTATCATTGCTTGTGTTTTCGTCTATGCCTTTGTGTTGCATTTTGTTGCGTTAGGTATACCCGGCATACCTTATCAGTTCTTTACAGAGCATTATTTCTGGCGGGAAACTGCCGCCGAAATTGAACGTATTGCAGCCGACGTAAAAAACCAGAGCGGCATCGACCCTATTATTGTGGGAATGAGTAAGTGGTCTGTGGCAAGCGCATTGTATTTCTATACTCACGATCATGCGAGACTGGATATTCGTGCACGTAATATGTTTGGTGGCAGTGGCGCGATGTATGAATTCTGGCTTCCTTCTCAAGTGCCTTCCAATCACCCGATCATTCAGGTTGGAATGAAGCCCCGTCATTTGGAAACCGTCAAGATCGATCAGCAAAACATCGACGTTAAAGAAATGCTCATCCGGCCAGGCCCCATTGAATACCGCGTTATCGAGCGCTATGGCACACCGGTACGGCGCATATACTACCGTATTTCTCAGGGATTCAAAGGTACCAGTTTGCCTGCGCCTTCGCTTTAAGCACCTTGCCCAGGTTAATGGAATGAACGCCTTCCGGTAAATGGGGCATCCCAATCATTAATTTTTTACTTGATCGAATATTGCGAGACCCGCCATCCTCCATCAGAGGATTTTTCTAATGTTATCGTTTCCATTGCCAAACCTTTAACTGCAAAAGTGGTATAAAACTGTAACACTACATATTCTCCATCTGGCAATCCAGACAATGATTTTGCAGAACCTGCAGTAGCAATATAGCGCGCAGTCACTGCTCCTCGCGATTCTCTGCTTGCAGTAATTGTTCGTACCCACTCCGCTTCATCAGCTTTCGTTTTAAATACTGCTGATGCCTGTTCCAGACTTTCCTCGTATTTTCCAGTATCCACTAGCTCAAGCCAAGAACGGGCGCTGCTTTCAACCTTTTCAAGAATACTTTTGTCTTCCGCATACGCTATCGTGAGATACAAAAACAATAAAAACAGTACCAGTAAGTGCTTTGTCATTTCCCATCCTTTTAGCTTGAGTCGTTTGAATTTTGTCATATCCACTCAATCAGCTAACCGTGGGAAAAAATATTACCCACCAACCAAATAGAAGCGATTCCCAATAAAATTAGAATTACTTGTTGTATAGTGGCATTGATTTCTGGTCGCTTATGCAAACCTGGAATTAAATCTGACATCGCTACATAAATCATACTCGCAGACGCGAATCCCAATAGCGGTTGTATTAAGAAATTCATGTGATGTAACATAAAAAAAGCCAATATACCACCAATTACCGTGGCAAAACTGGATAACACATTCATCAGAAACGCCATACGGCGCGTATAACCTGAATTCAGAAGAATGATAAAATCCCCGGCTTCTTGAGGGATTTCATGCGCAATAATGGCAATTGATGTTACGATGCCCAACTGCGTATCCGCGATAAAAGCGGCTGCAATCAGAATACCATCTACGAAATTATGGAAGGTATCGCCGACAATCACC
The DNA here is from genome assembly GCA_902826055.1 of uncultured Nitrosomonas sp. GTDB lineage: Bacteria > Pseudomonadota > Gammaproteobacteria > Burkholderiales > Nitrosomonadaceae > Nitrosomonas. The sequence continues at coordinate 48,023 of CADEDJ010000008.1, forward strand.
ATGATGCCGCTACGCCCATGATCGTGCATATGATGACTGACAGTAGTGGCCGTACTGTGGGAAGGATCGTGCACTTCACAATCTTCCAAGTGACAATGACGCCACAATACTAATTTTTCCAGAATAAAGAAAATCAAAATCCCAGTCAAAACTGTAATCGTCACCTGCATGGGATTATCTGAAAGCTCGAGTGCTTCCGGTAATGTATTGAGAAAAGCGGCGCCCAACAACGCACCAATGGCATAAGAAACTAACATTGATAGCCACGATACCCGTGCATTAAGTGCTAATATTGCCGCAAATAATAAACTTAATATTCCCCCAAGTAAGCTCGCGGCAATAATCCAGGTAAGCGTTGACATAAAGTTAATTGAAAAACAAAGGCGGGATTATACGCTGTTGTACACTAACAAATTAATAAGTTGCAAAACAATCATTCAAGCCAGATTAATGCAGCCATTCGACCTGTTTCGCCATCGCGGCGATGGGAAAAGAAACGCGCAGAATCAGTGAAAGTGCAGACTCCACCGCCATAAATCTGATTAACGCCAATACTTTCTAATAGCTGACGAGCAAGTAAAAAAATATCTGCCAACCACTTATCCTCATAATCATTATCCTTACTCATAAAAGCGTGTGCGGCAGAAGCATGCCGCTGAATAAATGTTTCATAAACATCACTACCGACTTCAAAATGATCAGGCCCGATAGCTGGACCCAACCACGCCATCAAATTACTGGGATCGACTTGCATTGCTGCAATAGAGCGCTCAATGATTCCTCCAGCCAAGCCACGCCATCCTGCATGTAAAACGCCAACCATAGTGCCTGCTGTATCGCACAAAAACACCGGCAAACAATCAGCAACCATGACAGCGCATACAAGCCCGCGTGTACCGCAAAGTGCGGCATCACCTTGTGGCAATGCTTCTGTCGCAGAATCAATCCGGATGGGTAGCGTACCATGAATCTGCTGCAACCATTTGGGTTCAGAGGGTAAATGATGGCGTAATAACGTGCGATTGCACGTTACATCGAATTGATCATCATTGACATGCATACCTATATTGAATGACGCATACTTGCCTGCGGCACCACAGCTCACACCGCCATTGCGCGTGGTAAATAAAGCTTTGACATTACCAGGTACTGGCCAATCAGGAATTATCCAATCATTCATTTAATTTCGCCGGAAATATTGCGGTCATAAATTGTTGTGTTGACCGGTTATCGATTTAATTACACCTTAAAATTGATATTAATAGGTTAAAATAAGGCTTTCGCCAATTTCATTGAATCAAGATGTGATTTCTCGCTTCATATTGACTCCACTAAAAAGAATAATGAGTAATCACTTGTATCAATAACTGTAAAAATCCTAAAACTCAAACAAAATGCCCGATATAGGTGTAATAGATGAATTATATAAAAAACTTGGTTAATACTGCATTTAAATTCCTCATTTTATCAATCGCAACAATTTTATTATTCTCCGCCACCCATGTATTGGCGGAAGACGAAACCGAAACCGAATTCCTCAAATCTGCATTTTCCGGAAATAATCAAGCAATTGAGCAATTATTGGAAAAGGGAGTCAATGTCAATTATCAAAATGAAAAAGGATTCAGCGCATTGATGGTTGCTTCTCAGTATGGTCATGCCGATATCGTCGATCTCTTGCTGAAAAATAATGCGACAGTCGATTTGAAAAATGCGGGTGATGCTACGGCATTGATTTTAGCTGCAAAAAATGGCCATACCAATATTGTCAACACTTTATTAAGCAAAGGTGCCCAGATTAATGTACAGACCGTTGACGGCATTACTGCCCTTATGCTGGCAATACAGAAAGGGCACGAAGCAATCGTCGATGAGCTGTTAGTCAAAGGTGCAGATATTCATTTACAAACCAACGATAAATTAACAGCGCTAATAATTGCGGCTATGGAAGGCCGCGCAACAATTGTTGATAAGCTACTAGCCAAAAATGCAAAAATTGATACGCAGGCCTCCGACAACACCACTGCCCTTTACATGGCAGCCAGAAATGGTCACACAGCAATTGTCGAAACATTACTTGCCAAAAATGCGGCATTTGATTTAGCCGCTATTAATGAAACAACGCCATTATATATTGCCGCTCAGAATGGCCACGTCGATATAGTCAATGCACTACTGGCAAAAGGCGCCAAAGTTGATGCGAAAGACAAAAATGACGCAACACCGTTAACACTCGCGGCATTGACAGGTAACACCGAAATAGCCAAGGCATTAATCAAGCATGGTGCCAAAGTCGATCACAAAGCATCCAAAGGTTTTACACCACTCATATTGGCGGCGCAAAATGGTCATACGGCCGCTATTGAATTACTGCTGGACAATCGTGCAAAAATCGATCTGCAAAATGATGACGGTATCACCGCACTGATGTGGGCGGGTTTGCATGATCACGCTGACGCCGTAAAAATATTATTAGCTAAAGGCGCCAATCCCAAAATCAAAAGTAAAACAGGAAAAACCGCTGCCGAAATTGCCAAGGATCCGGCTATCATTGAGTTACTGCAAGTTGCAGAAAAATAATAATTGTAACCGGACAGACCAGGGCCTCAATAGCCACAGCATATGAATCAATTTTCCAAACAAAATCACGCTCCTCAGCAATGTTTGGTATTCGCTCACCGTGGTGCCAATCGGGAAGCCATGGAAAACACGCGCCATGCATTTGACAAAGCGCTTGACTATGCTGTAGATGGCATCGAAACGGATGTGCAATTGAGCCGGGATGAAATTGCCGTACTCTGGCACGATCGCTTTCTCGATAAAATCGGATTGCGTGACAAACGCATTGACGATTTTGATTTTCATGAACTTCAACGATTGATCAACCCGGAATCTGCAAACGAAAGCATTATGTCGCTGCAAGATTTTTTAGCATGCTATCGCAACCGCTGCCATTTATTAATCGAAGTCAAAAACCGCCACTGGGAACCTATCACCCGCCACCAATCAAAAATCCGTCACACACTCGATCTGATCGGCAAAAATCCCGAGTCACGAATTATTGTGTCCTCGTTCAATCTGGCCAGTCTGGATTATGCACATCAATACAATACGAACTTTCCACTGATTTACAATTTTGAAACCCATCAAAGCCTTGCAGATGCGCGTCAACTCTTGCATACGCACGCTTTTCTAGATGGCCTATGCTTACCCATCGCGACCGCAGATCAGACGATAGTGGATCTGCTGCACGCTCATCATAAATCTGCCGCCGTCTACACTTGCAACACCGACTTAGAAATCAATAAAGCTCTGCGTTTGGGCGTGGATATCCTCATCAGCGATCTTCCTCAAAGAGCTTTGATGTTGCGTGACCGATGAGAAGAAATTTTGGCGCCTTGCAAAACCGGCAGTTTGACTTGCTGGTTTGCGGCGGCGGCATCTATGGCGCCTGGACCGCTTATGATGCCTCCTTACGCGGCCTCAAAGTGGCTATCGTTGAACAAGGCGATTGGGCAGGCGCTACATCATCCGCCTCAAGCAAACTCATTCATGGCGGTTTGCGTTATCTGGAAACCTATGATTTTAAAATGGTCAGCAAATCGCTCCAGGAACGAAAAATGCTGCTGCAAGCAGCTCCGCATCGTGTCTGGTCGCTGCGTTTTGGTGTACCGGTCTATGCGCAGCAACGTCTTAACCGATTACAACTAAAATTGGGATTAGCACTATACGATTTTTTTGCGGGTGATAATGATTCCAAAATGTCTCATCGTTACTTCAATGCCGAAAAATTCACCACACGTTTTCCTTTCCTTCATGACAATTCGCTGAAAGGTGGATTCACATACGCGGATGCGCAAACCGATGATGCCCGCTTGGTGCTTGAGCTCATCGCAGGCGCATTGGATGCCGGCGCAGTCTGCGTTAATTATTGCAAACTGGTTGAATTGCTACAAAGCAATGAAAAAGTTGATGGAGCAATCGTTCAAGACCAGCTTACCCAAACCTCGCAAAAAATCTCCGCCAGGCAAATTGTTTTCACCACCGGCCAATGGTTAGCCAACACTGCACCGAGTCGCGAATGGTGCCGGCTTGCTAAAGGCGTACATCTGGTCATGCCGGCTGCACTTGGTAGTGAAGCGCTATTGCTGACAGCACCAGTGGATGGTCGGGTATTTTTCATGATTCCTTGGTACGGCATGACATTGCTGGGTACAACCGATACCGATTTTAAAGGCGATGAGGCGCAAGCCGTCGTTGATGATAGCGATATCGATTATCTTCTTGCCGCTGCCAATCATTATCTCAAAATACCTTGGTCACGCGCAGACATCATTGGCAGTTTTGCCGGGGTGCGGGTTTTTAAACAAGCTTCGCACACGGCACCCCCTGCCTCCCCTTCTGCATTAAGCCGCGATTGGGAATTAAGATCCGCTTCCAACGGCGTGCATTACGCTATTGGTGGAAAAATAACCTCATCACGCCAGGATGCCGCCCGTATTGTCGATGCAGTATGCGCGCAGCTTGGCATTACCGCCACGTGCGTAACTACAGGCAGATTATTTCCGTGGGCGCCTCAGCAAAATTTTGCACAATGGCATGGCGCGATGCAAAACCAAGCGATACAACTGGGAATTGATGCACAAAGTGCCCATTGGCTGCTGCACCGGCACGGTACGCGCATCACCGGAATTTTTCACGCCATTGAAGTACAAGCCGATCTTGCGCAACGCGTCATACCATCACTACCGTTTATTCATGCTGATCTGGTTTACTGCGCGGCTACCGAAATGGTTATTCATTTGGATGACTTGCTGCGCCGGCGCATGCCATTGCTCATTTTGGCCAGATTGACCTGCGACCAGTTACGGCACATCGCCTTGCGCGTGGCCAATACGATGCAGTGGGATAATACTAGAATTGATCAGGAAATCGAGCGATGCCAACAACAATGGACCATCCAATAATTTCGGCAATCGCACTCGATCTGGGCACAACGTCCATTAAAGCGGCTTTAATGGACAATCAAGGCGATTTGCAGCAAATCGTAGCGCGGCCCGCGCCCGCCATCGACAACCAACACGGACGCTACGAGAGTAATGCACTGCACTATATTGAAACTGCCGAGCAGACCATCAAAGCATGTGCTGCGCACACACGCAACAAGCCTGCTTTAGGATTGTGCAGTCAGCGCTCATCTTTGCTGATCTGGGACAAAGCCAGTGGTGAGCCGGTAACCCCCCTGATTTCCTGGCAAGATGACCGAGGCGCGAGCTGCTGCGAGCGTCTTCAATCCGCGACAAGCAGAATTCACGAACTAACCGGGCTACGCTTAACCCCATATTACTTTGCCCCCAAACTCAGCGTTCTGCTGCAGGATCATCCAATTTGGCGTGACAAGCTGATTCGCCGTGAATGGCTGGTGGGCACATTGGATACTTTTCTCATTTGGCGCTGGACACATGGTCAGTACTTCGTCACCGACCCATCCATGGCTGCGCGCACCTTGCTGATGGATATCCATAGCCAGCAGTGGTCGGATATCTTATGCCAACTATTCGATATCCCGGTTACGATTCTGCCCGCTATCAAACCTTCCACCGGAATAAATTTGCCGTTGGATATGGGCTTGACTTTACAAGCCAGTATAGGCGACCAATCCGCAGCACTGATAGGTAGTCTTTCTGGTAATCACGCCGAGGCTTTGGTCAATCTAGGTACCGGCGGCTTTGTCATTCGTCCTGTTAAAACGGCACGAACATCATCGGATGGTTACCTGCAAACGCTGGTTTATCAAAATAGCGATCGGTCGGTACAATTCGCCCTTGAAGGCACACTCAATTCCATCGCTGCTGCGCTTGCACCCTACCCGATACAAGATTGCTGCAGCGAAGATTTAGCCATCAATAATATTTTCTGCTTGGCCGAGCCCAGCGGTTTAGGCGCTCCGTATTTTCGTAAGGATTGGGGCATCTTTTTTTCTCAATCCACTGCAGACTTAACCAAACAACAAATCACCGCATTACTGCTCGAAGCCATTATTTTTAGAATTGCGCGTATCCTGGAAGATTTTCATACTGCTTCCCCGTTAACACGGGCTTACCTATCTGGCGGACTATCTCAATTACCTTGTCTACAACACGGTATCGCTCAATGTGTTGCATTCCCGGTTTTTTATTTGCAACAAAAAGAAACTAGCCTGCAAGGTGCCGGTCTACTTGCCTCGCAATTAAAAATAAAACCCTACCGGGAAGCAAAAAAAATAGAAATCAACAAAACAAACACCGCACTCATTGAAAAATATCAAAATTGGAAACGCTGGCTGGATAAATTACTCAAAAGCGATGATTAAAACATCAACTTAAGTTTATAAAAAAATACCCTTTTGTTGTAATGTGTCAAATAATGGCATATATCGTTGAAACAGCAGCGTCTTTGAAACAAAACTAGAAAGACACAATTCCTTGGGTTGTTCTGCACTATCATTTTAGATCGACTTGTCTTTTTCAAGCAAAAAACCCGCTTCACGCCAAGCCTTAATTCCACCATCCATTGATACCACATTGGTATAACCCATTTGTTGCAGTGCATCCGCTACTAGAACTGACCGGTAACCTCCGCCGCAATACAATACAATTGACGCTTGCTTATCAGGTATCACGGTTTCAATATCACGCTCAATAATACCTTTGCCCATGTGGCGGGCTCCGGCCGCGTGATCTATCCAAAACTCGTGATCTTCTCGCACATCGATAAAATGAAACTGATCGCCTCGTACTAATCTTTCCTGAACATCTGCAGCAGTGCATTCTTTTACTCTCTGCCTCGCCTGTTGGACTAAATGTAAAAATCCTGGATTGTGCTGCATGATTTTCCCCTATAACGTTAACCCTATAAACTTCCCGCTTTCACCATAACACCGTAGTGGCAACGCAAATAGCCTAGCAGTTCTAAAGCAACTGGAAATGTACCAAAGTTGCGCTGAAATGCAAATATCCTTATTAAGGAAGCTCCGAATAACTGTCATTTCGGCTATAGCGAAAAATCTATGGTATTGATTGCCAATGATTCTTCACTTTATTCGGAATGACATGAAGGGTTATTCAGAGTTTCCTTACTCTAATCATACAAAACCATTTTGACTTCATACACAATCTTTGCTACTTTCCGGCTCTGAAAACACCCGCGGAATTCTTAGAAAATAAAAGAGATATCAGATGCACGAAGAAACTACAATGCATGGTCTAAAGGCCAAGGGCTTAAGAAAAGGATCGGTATCCAAATCAGCAGCAGTTACCATAGGCCTTGCAGCTACTGCACCTGCCTATTCACTGACAGGGGCATTAGGATATGGTGCTTCGGAAAGTGGTTATCAACTACCGATTGTATTTATTCTATCCGTGATTCCGATGTTTTTTGTTGCACTGTCATACAAGCACTTAACTACCTCAGCTCCGGATTCAGGCACAGTCTTTACCTGGGGTACCAAAGCTATCGGACCACGATTTGGCTGGTTTGGCGGCTGGGCATTGCTATTAGCCAGCATCCTGGCAGGGGTTGCGGCGACTCAGATCATTGTCAATGCGACAGCTATCATTATTAACTTAGAAGAAACACCGGTGTGGTTTCACTTCAGTATTGCAGTTTTATTCATTTTCGCCACGACTTATTTGACTGCTCTTGGGGCTAAGGAATCGTCACGAACCACCATGATCCTGACTATTACCCAGTACGGAGGGCTTATCACACTTGCAGTCCTTCTTTTCCTGCGTGTTCAGCAAGGAGAGGCTGTTAGTACAGCCGAACCATTCTCTCTTGACTGGCTCAATCCGTTTGCTATTTCCTCATTCGATGCCTTTCTTAATGGATTTTTAGTGGCACTATTCATATTTTGGGGATTTGATGCATCGTTGGCAATGTCTGAAGAAACAGATGGTAGTGCTGAGCAAGCCGGGCGAAGTGGCATTATCGCCATGTTCATCACTGTTTTCACTTATGTTGTTTTCGCTACCACAGCATTAGCTTATGCTGGAATTGATGTGCAAGACAAATCGAGTTTAACGTTTAATGATAATATCGATTCGATCGTCACAGTTTTGGCTACTGATATCATTGGCACGAAAGGAACCCTTATAGCTGCATTGATCATTGCAATCTCAGCTTTCTCAGCGACCATGTCTACCATCATGCCAGCAGCGCGAGCAGCATTGGCAATGGCAACTTACCGTGCAATCCCACGTAAATTTTCTTCGGTTAATGAAACAACGCAAACGCCAAAATTTGCAACGTGGACGATTGGATTGATGACACTCGCAATCTATCTCACATTGAGCCTAATCAGTGAATCTATTGTTAAAGATTCAATTCATAGTGTCAGCATTGCGGTTTGCACTTATTACACGATCGCAGCATTATCGTGTGTATTGTATTTCCATCGCACGGCATTTAATCATTGGCATACAGCGCTATCACAAGTAATTTTCCCGTTGATTGCTGCAGCTATTTTGATTGCAGTTAGTATCATTCAAGCATGGAATATGCTTGACCCGAGCTATGGTTCCAGCGGATCGATTGCAGGTATCGGTACCGTATTCATAATTGGCGTTGTTACTTTGTTGGGTGGTGTGCCGTTGATGATCCTGTGGAACGCACATGAACCCAAATTTTTCCGTGGTGAAACACTGCCTCTTGAACGCGCACATATGGTTTCCAACAATCATGATAATATATGACGTTAAATGCAGTGATGGTGACTTTAGTTTATGTAGGGAAACCTTAGTTTACTGAAAACTCTCTCAGGAATTGACTTTACTAGCATCAGTTTATTTTCATAACCATCAGATTCAAAATAATAATCTACATTCACCCTCATTTCTGCTGTTTTATCCGCAAACACTCAAGTTGAATCAATCTTGGACGATAAACAACGTGCAAGTTGGATTGAGGAAATAGGAGAAAACATGAATGAAGTTTATCTTGGCAGATTACCGATTCTCGATAATAAACAAAATGTAGTCGCATTTGAGCTCTTGTTCCGCTCCAATCAGCAAAACAACGCCACCGTCACAAATAATTCCTCAGCTTCAGCAAATGTCATCATTGAGGCCTATGGTGAGTTGGGAATAGAGAATGTCATTGGAAAAAGACGTGGTTTCATTAAAGTCGATGCTCAGTTATTAATGAACGATGCTATTTTTACATTACCCAGAAAGCACGTGGTTCTTGAGATTCTCAGAAGTGTAGAAATCAATGAGCAAATCATTCATCGATGCTCGTTTCTAAAACAAAAAGGTTATCAATTGGCATTATCGAATGTCATTCAGCTTAACAAACAATATCGTTACATCATGCCATTGATTAATGTCGTTAAAATTAATGTCAATGCGTTAGGTGTGCATGAACTGCTCAGCTTACTGAAAGAACTCAAGCGTTGGCCGGTTTTATTGTTGGCTGAGAAAGTTGAGAATCCCGAAGTTGCTAGACGTTGTATCGCTCTGAATTTCCAGATGCTACAAGGTTTCTATTTTGCAAAACCTGAAATCATTTCCGGCAAACGTATCGACCCCACTAAATTATCGTTATTAAAACTATTATTACTGGTCGTCAAGGACAGTGAAGCCTCTGAAATTGAAAATGAACTCAAGTATCAACCCGGCTTAAGTTATAACCTGATGCGCATTGTAAATTCAGCGGCAAGCGGTCTACCCAGTAAAATTAACTCCATTAAACGCGCCATTATGATACTGGGCCGTAAACAATTACAACGATGGATACAGATACTACTTTATGCCGCAAATAAACAAAAAAATGGCGGCACATCTAATGTATTAATGCAGACTGCATCGGTACGAGGCAAAATGCTTGAACTTATTGCAGTGGCAGATCGTCCGCATGATAAAAATCATCAAGATCGCGCTTTTATGGTAGGTGTTCTCTCTTTATTGGATACCTTGCTAGGCGTAGAAATGTCAAAGCTGGTGGAAACACTCAGTATTCAGAAAGACATGAGCGATGCGCTCGTTGCCCGTCGTGGCTATTTGGGGCGGCAATTACAATTGATCGAAACCTATGAAAAAGGTGAATTTGAGAAAACCTCTACAATTCTGTCAGAAATGGGATTTCTCAGTTTCAATGAATTTACTAAAATGGAGCTGGAAGCCGCAGCGTGGGCAAATCGCATCAGCGAAACAATCAAACAAGCTTCAAAGTAGCTATATACTTTTAATCGTAATCCTCGACTACACTTATATTCGAGCAGAATTTCGCAATAACGAAAATAGTCTCCGAGCGTATCTTAAATTCAATATCGCTTTAACTTACCATTCCTGTATGTTATTCCGAATGATACCCAATTTAATTTTTGAATTTGCGCAGTTACAAATTGTAAAGTAAAAATAGGGCATTGTTATTAAACAACATTCCACCTTGCAATCAATTTGTTGGTAATAAATCAGCTATTCTTAATAATCCCGTCCTCCAATTCCACAACGCGATCGGCGATATCGAGAATGCGATAGTCATGCGTCACCAGCAGGATAGTAGTCTGCGATTCTTTTGCCAGACGTTTTAAAATACTAACTGCTTCATAGCCACTTTGCTTATCAAGCGAAGCGGTCGGTTCATCAGCCAGAACAATTTTAGGTTGTCCGACCAGAGCCCGTGCGATAGAAACGCGCTGACGTTGCCCGCTCGAAAGTTGCTCTGGCTTATAATCCAAGCGGTTACCCAGTCCTACAGCTTCCAGCATTTCTGTTGCCCGGTCCAGCCGTTGTCGTTCCGTCATAGCGTTATGCATTTCTAGCGTCATGCTAACGTTTTGCAATGCTGTAAGCGACTTAAGTAAATTATGTTGCTGGAATATATATCCGATTTGCTGTCGGACTTTAATTTTAGTTTGCTCATTGCTGTTGATTAACTGTTGATCAAGTACGATCACGCTGCCGTAAAAAGCCTGACGTAATCCGCCGATAATGGTTAAGAATGTGGTTTTACCGGAACCGGAAGGCCCGGTTATCAGGACGATCTCCCCCTGATGAATTGAAATCGTAACATTCTTAAGAACTGATTGCGTTAGAACGCCCCTACCGAAGCTAAAATTAAGACGATCGACTTCAATTGCAATTGACATCAAAACATATCCGCCGGATTGGCTACTCTCAGTTTACGTATGGCCAAGAATCCAGCTAATGCGCACATGGAAAGAATAAACATAAACACGGTAACCACTTTGCTAAAAGTCATCGGCATTGGCATGAATATCTGCGATTCAGCCAATTGGTATAAACCGATGGAAAGTGCATAGCCAGGAATAAAGCCGAATACCGCCAAAAAGAAAGCCGATGCAAACACCACACGGATAAAATAGCCATGCTCGTAGCCCATAGCTTTTAATGTTGCAAATTCATTGCGCAAGTTGGCGATGTCTGTAAACAGAATCTGATAAACGATCACCAAACCCACTACCAATCCCATGATTGTGCCAAAACCAAAAATAAAACCAATGGGTGCCATATTAGCCCAATAATCCATCTCGTGCTGCAGCAGCTCCTCATAGGTAAAAATATTAATGAACTCATTGAGTTGATTACGAAGTTCGAACTGTGTCTGCGTCACCGATACCCCGGGGCGAAGTTTAATGACCCCCAAATCGATATCGCTATGATTTCTATTGGGAAAGATACGCATAAAGTTTAAATCGCTCGTAGCAACATTGCCATCGGCAGCAAAAGACACGCCAAGCCGAAATGTTCCGATAAGGGTGATTTTATAATCATTGATTTCCGTCTTATTTCGTCCCGCATCCAGTAATTGGCGAATCGGTCCGAATTCAGGACGGGAATATTCGTCAAATAGAACCGTATCTTTAAGTTGCAATTCAATACGCTTATTTTTTATCCCTTCAACATTGAAAATTTGCGAATCGGGATCAAACCCGTACACCATCAATGTACGTTTCACCTGAGTTTCTATATTCTTAAATGGTGCCAATCCCAAGTAAAGCGGATAGACATCGGTAACTGCGGGATTTCCCAGTGCACGCATCAATTCACTGCGCTTAAATTTAACTGGCCGCCATAAGGCTTCGCTCTGTTTATGCATCAGAAATAAATCGCCGCTCAATTTTACCGGCGCAGAAGCCGCACTGGCATACAGTGAATCCTTGAAACCCAATTGCATGAACACCAACACACACGCAAACAGTACTCCGCTAGTTGCGGCAATCAGTTTGGTTCGATCAAAAACCAGTTGTCGCCAGGCCAATCGTGCCGGAAAATAAAACCAGGCAATCCAATTCATGGAACAATCCGCACCGTCACTTGACGGAAAATTTGATGTTGCAACTCGACGACAGCTTCCGCTTCAAGTGTCAAACGTACCTCAATGATACGATTATCACGATCCGCCAACGGATCGGTATCGTTCAAATCGTTTTTTCTAACCAGAAAACCTAATTCCCTGACTTGAGCGTAATAAGCCCGTTTAAAACCAACCGCATGAATACATCCCGATTGACCTATTTTAACGCGCAACAAATCCGACTCATAAACCTCGGCAACAACGTCTAGCTCGGTTAAATCTGCCATTTCCAGAAAACCCTTGTCGCCAATACGCTCTCCTGCGCGAGCATGAATTTTCAATATTGTGCCATCAGCCGGCGCCACAATTTTTGTGTTGTTCAACTCTGCTTCTCGGACTTTCAACTCAGATTGTGCATGAGCGATTTCAGCGGATAAGCGCTTCAAATTGATTTGTGATTGTTCAAAGGCTAACCGTTTGGTATCGGCAAGTGAAATACTGGTCGCAGAGCTAAGTTCCAATGACTGATAGCGTAAATGTTCTCTTTTATTAAAAGCATGTACGGCTTGTTCTGCTACTCGCTGCATTTCCAGTACCTTAATACGCGCTTTGGCGGTTTCAACTTCCGCTTTCTTCTTCATATGATCAGACAGTACCGCGATTTTTTCACCAGATTTAACCCAATCAGCTTCCTCGAAAAACAGCTGCTCTATACGCGCACCTTCCGGGCCTGCATTATGGGAAATTTTGATTACACGGGAACGAGGTTCAATACGTCCTAACGAACCAATTCCTTGGTGAGTATCGGGTATGCAGCCACTTTCCGCCACGACATCAGAACTTGCTAAAATGAGGCTTGCCGAAGCAAAAATGAAATATTTTACGTTACGATACATATATTTTTTTATGGTTAATTTGTTCTTACTATCACATTTCTCTTACCGATCTAACTACACTGGCGTCATTTATAGTTTATAGCAATTGATATTAATATTATGTATAGGCAAACATTGAGCATCACGCTAATGATCTTTACTAAATACATCTCCGCATTTTCGCATTACCCGTTTAGTGTTGCATTCCTGGTTAAATCAATTTAAATGATTTCATGATTCGACAAAACCAAAAACTCATAAAACAGTAATTTCTTGACACACTAGTGGCAGGTCAGGTAAGTTTGCGCCCTCACTGCTCAGGTGCTTTCAAGTGTCATCTTTAACTTGAAGGTTAAACGGGAAGCTGGTGCGTCATCATCCGATTCAGACAAAGCCAGCACTGCCCCCGCAACGGTAATTGAGTTAACAATTTGCATCATGCCACTGTGTGACTGCACGGGAAGGCGCAAATTCGGAATTAATTCCACTCATCAGTCCGGAGACCGGCCCGAAGTGAACATTACTACAGGATTGCGGAGGGCAATCAGTGGCATCTTGACTGACTTCTATCCAGATGGGTTCGTTTGTCCATTTGCACATTTTCCTTTCGCATCCGTTAATTTTTCAACTTGACACCACGCAGGTATGCGCGAAGGAATCAGAACATGCAAAAATGCCGCCTCTCTGCATCGGCTGTATTTTGGCTTGGTTTAACTGCCAATGTATTTGCCGTTAATACCGAGTACCACGAGAAACCGGTAATCGTCACAGCAACACGAACGGCCCAAACGGTGGATTCTGCATTGGCCTCAGTAACAGTAATTTCACGTAAAGACATTGAGCGTCAACAAGTGCGTTCGATTCAAGATTTGTTCCGTGGTGTACCGGGGATCAATATCGTCAATCAAGGTGGACCGGGTAAAGCTACCTTTGTTCAAATGCGTGGCACCGAATCCGATCATGTGTTAGTAATGATTGATAACATCAAAGTCGGCTCCGCCACATCGGGCACAACCGCTTTTGAAAACATTCCAATCGAACAAATCGATCGGATTGAAATCGTACGCGGCCCGCGTTCCAGTTTATACGGTTCTGAGGCTATTGGCGGTGTCATTCACATTTTTACACGTAAAGGTGATGGCGCCGGATTAAAGCAATATCTTGGTTTTGGCGGTGGCACCTTCGGTACGTTGGAAGGTTCCACCGGCTTATCGTACGGCGGCAAGCAAGGCTGGTTCAATATGACTGCCAGCGGTATCGGCACGCAGGGATTTAATACCTGTACCGGTTCCAGTAATGGGGGCTGTTTTGTTGACACATCAGATCCTACTTTGTTCGATCGCGACGGTTATCGCAATGTCGCCGGTTCAGCGCGCGCTGGATATCGCTTTAAGAATGGGTTAGAAATTGACGCCAATTTTATGCAATCTGCAGGAAAAACTCAGTATGATGGCAGCTTTGCCAATAGAGCCGTTCTAATGCAGCAAGTCATCGGCGGCACTGCGCGCTATTCACCACTCGATTTCTGGCGCATCAGTCTGATTGGTGGTCGCAGCCGGGAAGATTCGGACAATTTTCTTGGCAGATCTTTCCAGGATCGATTTAATACTATCCGCGATACAATTTCAGTATTAAATGATTTCACCATTAATCCCAATCACATATTAACGATCGGCATGGATTATCAGAAAGATCATGTCAAAAGCACAGAAGCGTTTGCCGTGAATTCACGTACCAACTGGGGGGTTTTTGCGCAACACCAAGCAACGATTGCCAAGCACAATTTTCAGTTATCCCTGCGTCACGATGACAACCAGCAATTCGGCAGCCGCGTGACAGGCGGTGTTGGTTGGGGTTTTCCATTAACTGAAAATGTTGGCCTGATTGCCAATTTTGGTAGTGCCTTTAAAGCGCCAACTTTTAATGAGCTATATTTCCCATTTTCTAGCAATCCCAATCTACGCCCCGAGGATTCACGCAGCTTTGAGTTTGGCACACGCGGCAAGGCTGATTGGGGTAGTTGGTCGCTGAATGTGTATGAAACCCATATTGATCATCTAATCGCATTTGATGCTATAACTTTTTCACCTGTAAATATTGACAAAGCTCGTATTCGCGGGTTTGAAGGTATATTCAGCACCCAGATTAAGGGCTGGCAATTTAATACCAATCTGACACTACTTGATCCAGAAAACCGCTCTTCCAGCTTAAATCGCGGTAATATATTACCCAGACGCGCTGAACAATCATTCCGGTTAGATGCCGATCGTCAGTTTGGTCAACATTATAGGCTCGGAGCAATGCTGCTGGTGGAAGGTGAACGCTTTGACGATCTAAGCAATACACGAAAACTGGATAGTTACGTCAAATTTGACTTACGTGCGGAATATATTTTAAATAAACACTGGCGTTTACAAGGGCGCATTGAAAATTTATTTAATGAACGTTATGAAACAGCAGCTTTCTTTAATCAACCAGGGCGCAATTTCTTTGCCATGATACGTTATCAACCTTAACCAGGACTTCAATATGATGAATTTATCCACTCGCTATCAAATTATCCTTGGATTGCTACTTGCATTGCTGATGATACTTACCCGTAGCCACCATTTTTCCACAGTACATAACCTAGCAGATGCATCCTGGGCGATTTTCTTTGTTGCTGGTTTTTACTTGCGTTCTGCATGGCCGTTACTGGGATTCTTTGTTTTAAGTTGGTGGTTGGATTTTGCAGCCATCAACTTAGGCAATGTCAGTGATTTCTGCATTACGCCCGCTTATGCTTTTCTTTTGCCGGCTTACACCTCATTATGGTTCGCAGGCCGTTGGTACGCTAAACGATATCAATTTAAATGGAATACTGTCATACCGTTCACTATTAGTAGCATTGCAGGCTTGACGTTATGTGAATTATTTTCCAGTGGCGGGTTCTACTTTTTTTCTGGACGCATTGCAGAAACAAGTTTCCATGAATTTGGTGAGCAATTAACCAAGTATTTTCCACTTTACATCGAAACATTCTTATTTTATATCGGTATCGTCATCATAATGCACCTGTTATTCTCGTTAATTATTCTGAACTCAAAAGCCGTAATATCACGATAAGGCGCGCGTTATGACTGATACTGAGCGTGTACAGCGCTATCGCTCACGCATGCAGCGAAAAAAAGAAATCATTGATGCTGCCATTGCGCGTTCGGATCGTAAACAAGGCCTATTGATCGTTCTTACCGGAAACGGCAAAGGAAAATCCAGTTCGGCATTCGGTATGATTGCAAGAACACTCGGGCATGGTATGCACGTTGGTGTAGCACAATTTATTAAGGGTCGTTCAGATACGGGTGAAGAAGCTTTTTTTCGCAACCAGAAAAACATTGTCTGGCATGTTCTCGGTGAAGGTTTCACCTGGGATACACAAGATCTGAAACGCGATACTGCAATAGCGCAACAAGGTTGGGCAATCGTACAAGCAATGTTGCATGATCCATCATTTGATTTGATTGTGCTCGATGAATTGACTTATCCACTCAAGTTTGGTTGGTTGGATTTAACCATGGTACTGCGCGATCTTAAGAATCGCCCCGCTATGCAGCATGTCATCATCACTGGTCGCGGTGCGCCAAACGCATTATGTGATATCGCAGATACCGTAACAGAAATGGCCGACATTAAACATGCTTTCCGTGCCGGTATTCAAGCACAAGCCGGAATCGATCTATAAATCCAAAATAGTGATTGGGTTAGCGAACATAATCTTCTGGAAATGATATTTTCATTTGTTCACGGTTCAACAAGCTAACTTGTTGGATCAATTTATCAATATCTGACCACCCCGACTTATCTAACGATGGAATCCAACGTGCGCGGAGGTATCCATTTTTGTCTATCAAAAACTCCATATGAGAAGGCACTACCCCACGACCAATAACATCAGGGTGACTCAATGTTCGGCGAGATAGCGAATAGCTATTTACAATTTCAGAAGCGTTCTGGGTAACTACGGGGAAAGGTAATTCATTTGTAACCTGTGCGAATTCATCAGCATCCAGTTCTTTTGTAGGTACACCCAGTATTGCAATATTCTGATCATGAAAACGTCTATATGTGATTTTAAGCTGCTCGATCCGATCTTTGGATTGTGGCCATGAAAAGATAACTAGCAATACTATTTTTTTTCCGCGAAAATCTTGCAATATACCAGGGCTACCATCATGCCCTGTAAAAGAAAAGGTCGGAGGTTTCACATAAGCTTTGTCAGGGATAATCTGCGGTGTCAAAATTCGCGCTTGGTAGCCTCGAGATAGCGCATGGACAAAGTTAACGAGATCCCATCGATCTTCATCCGATAAATTTTCAGCATACCCTGGCATATCAGTATTAGCCATACCATAGCTTATCCAGTTATAAAAATCACCGGGCGTATGCTCGGTAATATGTGGTTCAGTCAAAAAATCAGGTAGCTTGGTTGTCAAAGTACGGGACTTAATGCCATTGCCCATCCCTTGGTGGCCATGACATTCAACACAGTATTTCGCATATATTGCTGCACCATTTGCCACTGAAATGACATCAAATGGCACTGGTGGTCTACGATAAGTTTCTGGGTACGCTTGAATAGTTAATGGTGGCAACGCAACTGCAAGACCTGCCACGAAAAGTACAGTAGGTATACTAATTAAATGTTTCCATTTCCAACTGAAGAATTGACCTAATTTTAGAATAAATACAGCAGATATTATCATCGCTAATCCTATCCACACTTGCACAGCTACATTGGGTTGATTCCAAGTCGCATCGATTGAAAATCGAAATGGCAGAGGCCAATTTTCAATCAATGCATGCTTAGCAGGAGTCGTGTTAGCAATTAATGTAGCCAATAATACGAGTAATAGTGCTAAAGCAAATTCGATACTTACCCATTTTGTTATATTTTCTTTAATGTAAGTATCAGCAACATTTTGGTGTTTGCTAATTAATAAAGGCAGCCAATAAGAACGTACACGTGAAGCAATTAGAAGAATGATACTTAGTACAAAAATTTTGGTAACAAGCATCAAACCATAGGGTGTCGCAACCAATGCCGCGTAATGATCATCAAACATACGTTCACTTACAATAATACCTGTGAGAATTATCATTATCATAACAGGCAAAGCTATTGTAGAAAAACGCGTTATTATCCTAAATCTTAAGGAATTTTTAGTATCGCTATCATTTTTGCAGTTTTCATAAAAGACTAATAAAAAACCTGGTAAGGCACCAAACCAAATGCCAGCGAAAATGAGATGAAATACATACGGCATAAATGCCGTTATGGAAAGTTCTTCTGCTGCAGAGTGGCTAGCTAATGCACCGGCGGTTAGTGGCATCATTGCTACGATTGCGCACAAAATATATCGCCACCTAGTTCTGGGAGTTTTACTAAGATAAATAACTACTAATAACAATAAAACCGCTAATGAAATTCGCCAGACCCAAATTTGACCTACATAGGTTTCATTCAAGAAGTTTAGCCAAATTTCTTGTTGTAAAACATTATCAATATTTCCGGTAACTTGCACTAAAGTTGTTGCTAAAGTGATAAGCAATCCTATTGGAATGCTAACAGCCAACCACGGGAAAAATCGTTCTAACCGTTCGATCCATACATAAATATAGGATCGCTTTTCTAAATCTATATTAGTAATTGTTAGGAAAATGCAGCTGCCCAATAATACAAGATTTGCTGCAAGCTGAAACCAGCGTGCAATTACCGCAATAACATCTATCATGTGATTAGACTACATTTTTATTTTTTTATACTAAAGACATAACTTGATTCGATAACATGACCATCTACAGACATTACCCGATACTGTACTGTATATTGACCTGGCTCAATCTGAGGAATATTCAATATAACGGATTTAGGATCATCTAAAACAATTTCAGGATTATTTTCAGTTATTGATCTCTTTTTTGAATCAAGTAGCGCAACTGACGCATATGATCCCTCTATTTTTTCATTAAACCACAACTGAATTTGCTTGGGCGGAGAAGAAAGAGAAGCCCTACGAGGGGGATCTGATTTCACTAGAGTTGCATGTGCCATAACCAAACTTGAATGGAATAGTATTGGAAACATCACTAGTAGTGTAACTAAAATTGCTATTTTCTTGGTTAAAAATTCAAATAATTGCTTATTCCTCACAATTTTCCTCTCCCTCTATTTTTCTACCTCTTAACCATTATTTAGATTATCTATATCAGAACGAGTTCAATATAGATCCACCTTATTAAAATATAATATTCAATAAGTTAAACTATATTTGGATTATTCTTATTTCTGCGCATAAAGAAGAAAGCACCAAGAGCAAT
>CADEDJ010000009.1 GCA_902826055.1 uncultured Nitrosomonas sp.
ATCGTCCCGACATTTACGTGTGGCTTCGACCGCTCAAATTTACTCTTTGCCATGACTGCCCCCCCCCTTTTTTGTGCCTTTAACCCTATCAGCTTATCATATAACCTATGGAGCCCATGGCCAGGATTGAACTGGCGACCTCTCCCTTACCAAGGGAGTGCTCTACCACTGAGCTACATGGGCAAGCATAAAAAAATAAAAAACCCATTAGAACTGGAGCGGGTGAAGGGAATCGAACCCTCGTCGTAAGCTTGGAAGGCTTCTGCTCTACCATTGAGCTACACCCGCGCTACAAACCCTATGAGAAAGCGAAAAATCGATCCGCCAAAGCAGAACATCCATTCCCTAAAGCCAATTTACTACTATACTACTTCCTAACTTGGTGGAGGGGGAAGGATTCGAACCTTCGAAGGCAGAGCCGTCAGATTTACAGTCTGATCCCTTTGACCGCTCGGGAACCCCTCCAAACGAAACTCGCGATTATGAATATTTTGCGCTCATAAGTCAAACTAGTTTGCAGTTCCAAATCTCGCAAAACTACGATAATGACAACCCAACCCTCACAAATTATTTTTTATAATGTTTTTTTAATTATATTTGGGCAAAAATTTTAATTATGACAATCGAATTCTCGGATCAACAAAAGTATAAGATATGTCTGTTAGTATCAGTCCAACTATATACAGCATTGAACCAAGAAAAACCATCGCTCTTACAACCGCAAAATCCTGTGAATTAATCGCATCAATGGTATAACTGCCGAGTCCGGGAATTCCAAAAAAAGATTCAACCAACAAGCTACCCAGAAACAATAGAGGTATCACTACAACAGCACCCGTCAAAATTGGAATCATTGCATTTTTTAGTACATGCTTAAATAAAATAATGTGCTCAGACATTCCTTTTGCTCTGGCGGTGCGCACATAATCCTTATTCATCTCTTCCAAGAAAATTGTACGATACCAACGAATACTACTTCCAGCGCTACTTACCACCCCAATTAAAATAGGCAACACTAGAAACTTTCCAGCATCTAACCCAACTCCATAACCAGAAATAGGCACCAAATGCCATAACTTACTGACTAAAAATTGCCCGGTAATAATATAAAACAAACTGGAAATTGACATCAGCGCAACACAAAAAACAACTCCCCAGAAATCAATGTAAGTGGCACGAAAAAAAACCATCAATAACGCAAAAGTGATATACACGATCAAACCAAGAACAAAAACAGGAAGTGCAATCGCCAAACTGGGTAGCATGCGCGATTTGATTTCTTGAGAAATATCGCGGCCATCGTCCGCTCGTCCAAAATCAAATGCAAACATTGCTACTGATTTTTCAAAAAAAATTGTTTCGGTTAGCATTCTTAGTCCAGCTTCTTTTGAATTAACAAGTAGCGGCTTATCATAGCCACGTTCATACTTCCATTTTTCAATCGCTTCTGGCGTAACATACTTAATACCCAATTGCATGCGCGCCATATCGTCAGGAGTATTGACTACAAAAAACAAAATAAAAGTAATGAGATTGACTCCTATAAGAATCGGTATAGCATACAAAGTACGTCGAAAAATATAGCCGAGCATGACTATCTAACCATCCGCTTAAGTTGATATCTCACCGTTGACCGCTGCGCTACTTTCACGGCGATAAAAATTTGTGGCAGCGGGAATAAAGCAGATGATCAGCAAAATAAATGCGCTACCAATTGGCCATAACACGGGATCATTCCATTCCTGCCTCCTTTGCTCCCGCTGATTGGCATCAATTTTGAAATATTTTAAGTTGTTGTTTGAAATTCGATTAGGCTTAATGTTTTGGTACCATGAATGATACAGTCCGTAGTCTTTCGGATGATATCCCCACAACCAAGGTGCATCGAAGCGCAATATCTCCAGCATTCGATCAATTATTTGTTGCCGCTTTGCTCCATCTTGCATATCCTTCATCTGTTCAAACAATTGATTATATTCTGCATTATCATAGTTTGCAGCATTTTCACCACTGTTACCTACTTTACGCTGCGGTCCATATAACAAGAAAAGAAAATTCTCCGGGTCAGGATAGTCTGCGTTCCAACCCCATTCAAAAATCTGCGCATTTCCCTTACGGATTTTATCTTGAAAGCGATTGTAATCCGTACTTCTAATTACTAACTGTATGTTTAACTTATTAAATTGCTTACGCATCCAATCAAGCTTGGATCGGTCATCGGAGCTGCGAGCAGTAACGTCAAAATACAAAATTAATGGCGCACCTGTTTTTTGATCGATTCCATTCGGATAACCTGCTTCGGCTAGCAACGCCCTTGCAACTTGAATGGGTTTTCGTCGTGGCTGATCGTTAATCCAATTATAGACTACTGGATTAATACCTTGCTCTCCGTCACGATAACCTGCAATACCGGGTGCAATCGGACTCTGAGCGGGTAATCCACGGCCATTCGCAAAAATAGAAATAAACTCTTCATAATCCACAGCAATTGAAATCGCCTGCCGTAATTTTCTTGCCGAATCCCGCTGAAACTTGTTACCACCATCCCCTACTATAGGGTCGAGCATGTTAAAACCCATATAATATGTTGACACCGCGACGGTAGTTTCCAATCTTATGCCTTGCGCAGCCATTTCATCCGTAACAGTTGCTTCTCCTTGTCCGACCAACTGCACAGCTTGATCAAAACTGTCCGAACCAATTCCGGTGGCATCATAATATCCCTGCAAAAATTTATTCCAGCGCGGGATACTCTCTTTCTCACGGGTAAAAACTACTTTATCGATAAAAGGTAATTTTTTTTCCGCATCGCTCAACAAGCCATTCTCTTCATCTTCCGGCATACCTTCAGAAGGATAATACTCCTCATGAAAGTTTGGGTTTCTTTGCAATATCATCCTCAAATTGGGGTTATTCTCCGTTAGCATATACGGACCAGTACCAACGGGATACCAATCTAAGGTAATATTTTTTTGTATTAATCCTTGCTGCGAATAAAACGAATCGGCTTCCCAAGGAATGGGTGCAAAAAACGGCATGGCCAGCCAGTAAAGAAATTGCGGATATATTCCTTTGATTTTTATACGATAGGTATAGATATCGATTAATTCTACTCCTTCCAGTGGATATTTTCTTAAATCGAGAAACGCTTTGCCTGGCATTTGCTCTTGATCCATCTGCTTTAATACCTCTGCATACTCCCTTAATCCTACAATATAGTCCGCCATCAAACCGTAAATGGGTGAATGTAATCGGGGATGTGCCAATCGCTTAATTTGGTAAATATAATCTTCCGCTGTCAGTTCTCGTGTAGCGGTTTTTGGAAAATCCGACAGTTCAGTTATCAATCTTAATTCTTGATCACTCAGATGGTGGTACTGCCAACTATCCTGTTCTTTTTTAACAAATGCTGGGTGGGGCTGATAGAAAATTCCAGGCTTTATGGATACCTCATAAACACTGTAGGCAATATCGGCGGGTTGAGCATCATCGGATAATTGATGACCTTCGCCATTAAAAATCTTAGTGATTGGCACCTCTCTTGCTGTTAAAGGCATAAGAGTAAATGGCCTTTTCAAATAATGATATTGGAGCGGCGGTTCATAAATTTGCGCTGTAAATTGAATTTCGTTAGAGCTGTAAGATTGCACTGGATCAAGATGCTTTGGTCGCTCGCTGAATACGTTATACAGAATGTTTTTTTCCGTATCTTCCGCAGTGTAAGGATTGTTCCAGCCACTTTCCCCACAGCCAGCTAATAACACTAGTAACAATAGCGACGACACACATGAAGCAATTATCTTTGTCATTGCAAATAACCCATAAAATCTCTCAAAGTAAGTTACGACTGAATAACATCTTATAACGGCTAACCCTAACAACTCCAACTTATTCTAGCCATCAGCTATAATTGGCCAATTATCTAAATTTTACAAGGAAGTTTTATGGGATTTCTTGCCAATAAACGCGTACTCATTACCGGTCTTCTCAGCAATCGCTCTATAGCTTTCGGGATTGCCAAAGCAATGAAACGTGAAGGCGCAATTTTAGCATTTACCTATCAAGGGGAAGAATTACGTGAGCGCGTCGTAAAGTTAGCTGCTGAATTTGACAGCAATCTGCTATTTCCTTGTGATGTAGCAAATGATAACGAAATTACGTCATGCTTTGAAAGCTTACAAAAACATTGGGATGGCCTGGATTGCATTATCCATTCCATTGCGTTTGCTCCACGCGATGCATTAACTGGCGATTACCTGGAAAGTGTCAATAGAGAAGCTTTTCGCATTGCCCATGACATCAGTTCATACAGTTTCTCCGCACTTGCCAAAGCAGCACTGCCTTTAATGCAAAATAGAAACGCTTCACTTTTGACGCTGAGCTACTTGGGCGCAATCCGAGTTATGCCGAGCTACAATGTCATGGGATTGGCTAAAGCCAGCCTTGAAGCCAATGTCCGCTTCATGGCTTCGAGTCTCGGGCCGAAGGGAATACGAGTCAACGCAATTTCCGCCGGCCCTATTAAAACGCTAGCGGCTTCCGGCATTGGAAATTTTGGCAAATTATTGGGCTACACTGAAAAAGTTTCGCCCTTGCGCCGCAATGTCACAACTGATGAAGTGGGTAATGTTGCCGCTTTCTTGTGCAGCGACCTTGCCAGCGGCATTACCGGAGAAATCACATACGTTGATGCCGGCTTTAATACTGTTGCATTTGATCTCATCGATTAAAAAACACCCATCTTACTTCATTTTAAACCCAGGCCGTGGCTTACTTTCCTTGGTAAAATCAAACAATATTGTAAGCCCAGCACTTAGCGCGACCAATTAACCCGCAGTAAATTCTCTGCTGGATTATAGTGAAACTCCAGATCGCCTTGATAAGCATGATGAACAGCCTCCCCTATGCCTCGCGCCAGATGAATATCAGTTGTTGTGATCAATAAAGTTTGATCCTTTTCCTCAGTAGCCATAATGCGCTTCAAGGGATGTTCGGATTTTTCTTTTTTCTCGAAATTATGAATCAGGCTCAGAATTTCATCGCGATGCGCGCCCAAGAAATCTCCTTCTAAAGTCAAGTATCCGGCCGGAAAGTGATCAAGATTACGCTGGCAAGCCGGGCAATTATGTTGATGCGCATCAGGCGGCACCGCCAACCATTGCCAGTGCCCTTTATGAAATACCGCATTACACTGTGGACAAACGGTTGGTTCGGGAAGCTTCTGTTTAATTTTATATGTGTCGTGGATTTTCTCCTGAAAAATGCCATCGTGACGGCTAATATGCTGAAACCCCGGGGGAGTAATTTTTGTACCCATGATCATTCTCCTCTCATCTATGTAATATTTTTAATATGCATTGGTTGCTTTCAATATTTTAATGATCTAGCCAAACAATAGTTTTTATCTTGACCCCTTTGTAAATTTTGTCAAGCGCTTCCATCAATATTCATAGAAGCGATAAACAATGTCTGCATATCCGGCAATCTGTTTAATCGAAGCATTCCATCAGTGCAGAGAATAATATCGCTATTTAACTACATGGATTCAATTGGATATGCGTTTGCTCATAACAAGGAAGAAAAGCACATCATATGCAGATTCACGCTCACTAACTCTTTCACCGTTTCATCCCCACCGTGGCATATCCATCCCAGCAGCATCTTAATTGGTAGTAACCCAGACAGGCCGGACAACCGGCGACATCCGATGATAGCGCATAATGCTGGCTTTCACTGCTTCTACTGCTTCTATCGGTTATTAGTCAAGCAATCCAGGTATCGGGTGTATAGAAACGTTCCGGGTGTGACTACAGTGCGTGGTATCAACTTCTGAGAAACTCATGACGGTTACTTCAATGACATGATTTAATTTGAGTAAATTTATTATTGAGCCATAAAAAACTGCTTTTTCAACAAAAAGCTACTGTCTAATTTGCTATATGCTGCTCCAACAACTATTAATGGGAGAAACATATGGGAGGCTTTTTTCTTGGTAGGCAACCAATTCTTGATCGTAACCATAATCTAGTAGCTTTCGAGTTACTTTTCAGACAAGAAGAAACTGAGGAAGCAGCTCATGTTACGGATGATTTGTCAGCTTCGGCCAATGTCATTGTAAATGCTTACGGCAAATTCGGCATTCACAATGTGTTGGGACAGCAACGCGGCTTCATCAATGCTGATCCCGATCTTATCATGAGCGACATTATCACTTTACTACCCAGTAGACACATCGTACTAGAAGTCAAAGAATCTGCTTCCATAACACAGGAATTTATGCAGCGCTGCAAGGAATTAAAACAAAAAGGCTATCAGTTTGCGCTGGATAATATTGTAGCCATCAATGATAAAGTGGAATTATTGCTGCCTCTGGTCAGTGTCGTAAAAGTCGACATATTGGCATTGAGTCAAAATGAACTAACCAATCTGGTGACGGAGCTTAATCGCTGGCCAGTCTTATTATTAGCATTGAAAGTTGAAAACCGTGAGCAAGAGGCGCATTGCCGGCAATTGGGCTTTCAAATGTTCCAAGGCTATTATTTTGCTAAACCCGAAGTCATGTCAGTAAAACGCGCTGAACCTGGCAAAGCATCACTTTTGAAGTTGCTATCTTTAACTACACGCGATGATAGTAGCCATGATAATTATGACGATGAAAATAACATTGACGAAATTGAAAAAGAATTTAAACACCTTCCCGGCTTAAGTTATAACCTGCTGCGCATGGTCAATTCAGGTCACGATAATTTTCCTCAGAAAATTAATTCCATTAAGCAAGCCATTAAGCTAATGGGACTTAAACAGTTGCAAAAATGGATACAGCTTTTGCTTTACACATCGAATCAGGCAGAAGACAGCACATTGAATACTGTCACACAAACTGCAGTTACTCGTGGCAAATTGATGGAGTTAATCGCTACCATTGAACGCCCTCATGATAAAAATTACCAGGAGCGGGCCTATTTAATTGGCATGTTATCACTGCTGGATGAACTACTCGGTATCGAAATGCATAAGATAGTCGATAAATTGGGAATCTCTGATGACATGAGCAGAGCATTATTGACTCGTCATGGACGGTTAGGTCAAGCATTGAAATTAATCGAGGCCAAAGAAAAAGGCGAGACTAGTTCCATACAAACTTTAGTCTCAGAACTGGGTTTTTTGAGCATGAATGAGTTTTCCAATATTGAAACCCAGGCTCTGGGATGGATCAATCGTATGGGCGAAACGATTAATTGATCTCTCATTTCCCATAGGAAAACTTATATTTGGGCTCTATTTTTTAGGCGATTGCTGGCTGCATTTTTATACTTTCAGCAATGAAAAAAACCGTTCTACGAATGCACTTATCAAGCTTTTTGCCGCTTAGCCGATACCCTACACTATTCAATCAAATGTCAACTACTACGGAGAGTATTCCATGAATCCATCAACATTACACGAAATTGACGAGCGCACTAACTTAACAGCCAGTAACAAATTTGAATTATTACTGTTCAGATTAGGTGAAGCCCCTGGTACCGGTCACCGCGAATTATTTGGCATTAATGTATTCAAAATTCGTGAAATCTTAGTGATGCCCACTATCACCGCAATTGCTAATGCTCCAGCAAATGTAATGGGTGTTGCCAACATTCGAGGACAAGTCATTACTGTCATTGACTTACCCAAAGTCGTGGGGTGCACACCTAAAAAAGGAACTCCGATCCTTCTGGTTACTGAATACGCAAGATCAACGCAAGCTTTCGCGATTGAAGAAGTCAATGAAATTGTACGTCTGGAGTGGAACCAAGTAATTGCTGCGGAAGGTAAGGGCGGTGATCTTATTACCAGCATTGCACGGCTCGATGGCAACACGGAAGATTCCAGATTAGCCCAGGTACTCGATGTTGAACAAATCTTGCGCGATGTTTTACCTAGCACCGCCGAAAACTTTGTTCCGAATAAAATTGATACGACGTTTAAATTGCCTTCCGGCAAAATTATC
Source organism: uncultured Nitrosomonas sp. (assembly GCA_902826055.1). Taxonomy (GTDB): domain Bacteria; phylum Pseudomonadota; class Gammaproteobacteria; order Burkholderiales; family Nitrosomonadaceae; genus Nitrosomonas. The sequence continues at coordinate 7,991 of CADEDJ010000009.1, forward strand.
TTAGCTGCCGACGACTCACCGCTGGCGCGCGGCATGCTTGAAAATACTCTAAAAACACTAAATTTACCTTTTGTCATGACAAAAACTGGGCTTGAAGCTTGGACAAAAATTCAATCCATGTCCGATGCAGCTATAGCGGAAGGTAAAACACTTCAAGACAAAGTAGCGCTCGTACTGACCGACTTGGAAATGCCAGAAATGGATGGCTTTACACTCACGCGTAATATCAAGAATGACCAGCAATTCAAATCAATTCCGGTGGTCATACATTCATCACTCACCGGTGAAGCTAATGAAAACCATGTTAAATCAGTTGGTGCCGACGCCTACGTTGCCAAGTTTGTAGCGGATGAATTGGCTGCGACCATTCAAAGAGTGTTGCAATAATAACCTTGAAGTCGCTGATTCTTTATACTGATCCAACAATGCATTAGCCGATCCCGTTTCCGATAGGATCGGCTAAAATTATCTTAGATTTCCGTACTGATCGATATTCAATGACAGTGCCAATATAAGCTCATAAATCTCCGGTTATTTCACGATAAATGGCTATCATGACAGCATTGTTGTAATCCTGAATGATATCCTGGGATTTAAACAACGCCTTGAGTTCAACTATGGTGATAGCGATTAGCAGAACCACCCCGGCCAGTGCAAGTCCCGTAAAAAGCAGTATCACACCGAACAGAAATATACTTAAATTGACTAATCCCCGTACCCATTTGCCCAGATAAAAATGATGCAATCCGGCAATGAATAAATAATTCAATGTTGCGTAAGTATCGGGATCTTTCAATCGTTGTTCCGTTCGTTTAAAGAATTGGAATCGCTGCTCCTCCGGTAATTCGCGCACTAATTTCCGGATACGCTCCTCGTCTTCCTGAATTGCTTCTTTAGTTTTCATTGCACTAACGTGCCAGCGTGATAATTACCGCTTCACGTTTCCAAAACAGCATAAAACGCTTCTGCTCGACAAATTGAAATAATAGCGTCCAACCATCGGCCGCCTCTTTATTGAGCGTAACCTCCAGTCGCTTAATCGGAATACCGGACGCTCCCAAGAAAATCGTCCCCAACCCGCCTTCTGTGATATGCAATACTTTATATTCCTTATAAGCCATCCTTAATCTCCCTTGATATCAAAAAAAGTAAGACGTTACCGATCCATCATTATCTTTAATCTTTAAAACCAGCCTTCAAGACGCCACCCCCTCGTGACAAACAATGGAACGAATGCAGGCGGAATATATAGACGGTCTTCCACATTGGGAATGCGGAAGTAATGCTGCGCCTGCAAGATGACGTCATCATCGCGGCTCAAATCAATCACGGCGCGATTGGGTATTTCGCGCCGTCCGAGATAGCGCACCTCAAATGCTTCCAAACGTAGCGGATTATCCGAGTTAAAAATACCGATCTTGTTAGCACGCGCTTGGCGTACAAAATTACGCGCACGGCTCAAATCAATATTGGATTCAGCGACCCGCTTTGCCATGCCAGGCGCAAACACGGCATCCAATAACGATTTTTCCCGAAATGGCGCAATATTTGGCCAAATGAAATAAGGCAGCGCCACCCCCTTTTCGAGCTGACGCTCATTGTACGAGAGCGGTCGCGGATTCGGAGTATTGGCATTGGGTTGATTGCGATTAATAAAAGCCAAAAAGCGGCCATACGCGTCAAATACTTCATGGGAAAACGCAAAAAAATATCCGAAGGTATCCGGGTTTTGCCCTAATGCATCCATATCCGCCTGCACCTGCTCGATTAATGCCTGCTCCGCTCTTTCACCGTGAAAGCGGTGATTGATACCGGCGCCAGGACCAACACGGCCACGCAAATATTCAATCAGCCCGGCATCGAGATGATACGAACCCAACCCGGGCAAAAAAGGATCGGTGAGATACGCTTCCCATTCCGCTGAATCAAGGCGGCGCGAAGCTTGTGACCCGGGAAGTTGAAAGTTTTTTTCCGGGGTATCCACGCCGAGAAAACGCAACGATCCGTTTCCGCTGAGATGAAAACCAATGGTATCGCCGTCTGCAATCGATGAATCGAGTGATTGCGGCTGACCATCTGTTCCGCGGCGGATAGAACCAACCGCCCGGATATTGCCGCCCACGTCAAAGAAAATATCAGCCATCATGAAACCTCCGGCAAGTAGATAAGATTGTCTTTTTTAAAACGATGTTACTTTTTAAAACAATGACTAAATCGACTGCCATCATATCATAGCCATTCTTTTAGACCTTAATTCGCCTTCAAATGCGAAACAAACAAACGTTAATTTGATGTTAGCGCAATCAATTGGATTCAATTCGATTTGCAACAACAGCCCGCCTGCGATAGGCAATTAAGCACATCAGAACCACACATACTGCTGCAATGGAGGCTGGAAATAATAGCGTCGTAGCGGAAAAATTTTCCATCGCCATCATCACCAGCAAATTGCGAACCGTGAACAAACCAAAAAACAACAATGATTCTGAATAGGGGAAATAATAAGCTTTCCTGATAGTCGGCCCAAATCCGAGTACATCGACGATGGTCAAGGTGACTACCGCCCATAACGGATCCGAAGTCATATACCACAGCGGCAACGACGACAACGCCGAAATAAAAAATATCCAATCAGTTTTTGTAATCGTCACATCCGCACGTTTTAAATAAGCCAAGCAAGCAATGAAAATTGTAATGCTGCCGGAAACGCCGATCGGCCAAGCTCCTATGCCTCCTTTATCCTCAAGTTGCGCCAGAAAAGCAAAAAATGTTGTGACGCCCCAGATGATCCAGGAAAACACGTGCGGCGTAATGGTACCGTTAAAGATTGCGCGGATATAGGGAATGAAGGCTGTCAGTGTCAACACGATGGCAATCGCGCTAATTATTTCTTTGTAATAAAACATGCCGCCCTGATTTTTTCTTATAAGTACCCTAACCACTATCACTTTTTGGTCAATAATCAGTGATATCTCACTATATTCGGAAAGACTAAAGCTACAAACTGCGGTTTTTCCTCGATGATGGCGATTGTGCCATGAGCTTTTCAATTTGTTCCACTGCACGCGACACACCATCTTCTTGCGCCATCACTTCACCCAAAGCATTTGCACACCGGACAACTTCTGGCATTTCAGCGAAAGCGATCATGTCAGATAAGCTTTTTGCATTGATTTGGGTATGGTGAATATAATTCGGTGCGACACGTGCTGCTGCCAATCGGCCTGCCCAGAAAAATTGATCGCCGGCAAATGGAATCACAATCGACGGCACACCCGCTCGGCATGCGGCATGCGACGTCCCAGCGCCACCATGGTGAATCACCATTGCAGTACGGGGAAACAGCCAGTGATGCGGCGTATCGCCAATGACAAAAAAATTTTCCGGCAGTACAGTAGGATCAATGCCACTCCATCCCGGATAAAAAAGGGCTCGACGCCCGGCGATGGCATCGACGACGATGGTTAAGAGTTTTTTCCGGTCAAACCCAGCCATGCTGCCAAACCCCACATAAATCGGCGGCGCGCCGGAAGAAAGGAATTCCGCCAAAACGGCTGGCGGTTCCCAGGTGCCGGAATCGACATACCATGTGCCGCATATTTTCCAGATCTCAGGCCAATCTTCCGGTTGTGGCACTAGATGGCGCGACATGCCATACAGAATCGGGTAATCGCACCACATCCGATTGCGTGGCGCTTGCCCCAACACTTCGCGGCGCGCTTCATTGATGCGTTTGCGGAATGACTGCCACAACAATGCGTTAACCGCACGATGACTGATCAGATTCAACCAGCCTGGCATCCGCCAAGGGGGCAACAGCGGCGAAGCAAACGTCCGGGTCGGCGACATCGGCCAAAGCCCCAGGCCGATAGCCGGCATATGCAAATACTCCGCCACAGACAAACCGACGTAACTCGCAATGCCTGAAAACAGAATTGCATCGGAAAATTGAGCGTGATCGGCAATCTCTCTCATCCACGAAACCGTATTTTCGTCGGCAATATGCGCAACCGCCTTGGCCATTTGCGTCACATCGCTTCCTTCCCGCATCAGCTTAGAGAATGCACCATCATCCCCAACCGCTGCCTTCATGTCGCCACTCAGCGCATGAAAAGAAATTCCATGTGCTTGCGCAGCCGCCAGAGCGGACCGATCCGCAAAAAAATGAACTTCATGATCCGCATCCAACAAACCACGACATAATCCAATCAACGGAAGGGTATCTCCAGTTGTTCCATAGGTGACGACAGTCAAGCGCATAATTTCTTTACGGATTTAAGGATGGATAATCAGGCTGGGCCTATTCTCTTGACGCAGTGCGGAAGGAAAATGAAAACGTATTGTATAGCTTTGTAGGCTTATTATCGCCTCATTTATTCGCAAGTGTTGTATGTTCTTATACAATAGAGGCAATTCATTCATCCATTATTTTAGGGAATAGAACAAAAAATGTGCAAGTTACCCAACAAACAAGAAAACAAAGACCTGCAACAAAATCAGCACAGACGCTCATTTCTAAAACTCACTGCGGCATCCGTACTCGGTCTGGGAATCGCAGCAACCAATCAGGTCATGGCCACATCGGGCGTGATTAAAGAACCGCCGCAGCCTGAAAATGTACTCACACCGGAAGCAGCCTTAGAAAGGTTAATGGCAGGTAACGATCGTTACGTTGCCGGTCTCTCCACTCCGCTGAATTTTGAACATGAACGCGCAGCTTTGGTTAAAGGCCAGAATCCTTATGCCAGTATATTAAGCTGCGCCGATTCCAGAATAAGTCCGGAGTTCTGCTTTGATGAGCAACGAGGGGATTTATTTGTCGCGCGCGTAGCCGGCAATTATTTAACTACGGATTTTGTAGCCACGCTCGAGTATGCCGCGGTTGTGTTGCATACGCCCCTGATCATGGTCCTGGGCCATGAAAGCTGCGGCGCAATCCAAGCGGCTATCGATGCCGTAGATAACAGTACGCAATTTCCCGGGCATATTCAATCTATCGCCAGTGCGTTGGCACCGGCAGTAAGAGCCATTGATAAGCAGTCGAAAAATCGTATCGATGATGTCGTTAAAATGAATGTCATGCAAAATGTGCAAGAATTGAAGAAGCAGACACCCATTCTTAATCGATTGGTCGCGGAAAAAAAGCTGCTTGTGGTGGGCGGCGTATATAATCTGAAAACCGGCAAGGTCGATATGGTCGCTTAAGGAAACAGATTAATTGCTCGTGCACAAATCATTTTAAAATTCACAGCTAATCCGGCTCAATCCGCAGTGCCTGCAAATTCCTTTATCAATTGCTCGCTTACTCCCAAATCACCATCTTGAAGCGTTCCTTGACGATGCCGAAGTAATTGCACTTCCAGTCGCTTTGCGCGAAAAAATCGAGGTGATGCCATTGATCTTTCTGTTTCAAGATGCGGCTAGCGGCATCGTCCCAGTCGATGGCGGCAAATTTGGTTTCGAGCTGCTGTTTGCGGGCTTCGACCTCAGCAAAATCAAAACCGTCGTATTCCCAATGCAATACTTCGAACACATTGCCATCGCGATCGGCATAGTCCATGCTGAAATCGAGCCCCCATTTCGGACGAATGCAGATGATTTTGTAAATCAATGGGTTTACTTTGGCCCAGCGTTGCAATTGCTGCAATGCTTCTCCGGCATAGCCTTTGCGCTCAAACAACAGACTGTGATTCAATACCGCGCCTTCGACCCGCTCCGGTTGTATAAACCACGGCATCTTCAGTGCACGCCGGTGCTCCCGGTGAGCATGCGCTGACATCAGATTGGCCTCAGCGTAACGCTGTTCCAAGTCGGTCAGATCGTAGCCGTTCTGGTCAAACAACGCCAGCTCGCGTGCTGGCGGCACATCTAAACTGTTTAGCGGCTGATCCCAATGGCTTTCTGGATTGAATTGATGAGGGGTTAAATCGATATAACTCATGACATGGCGAATCTACTCATAATAGCTGATAAACAAGATATCACATGCTAGCAAAAACCCTGCATTCCTGCCATTTCAGGCGTAGCAAGAAATCCATATTGTGGGTTCACGAAGATCCCTCACTTCATCCGCAATGACAAATGCAGGTTGCTCAACGAATCCCTAACGAATATTGACCCGCGCTTTTCCATACAATTCCCGCAGCTCATCTTTGGCTTTTTCCAACACTTCGCGCTGCTGCGCAGATAAATGTTTCCCCGCCCGGTTGATGTAAAAATTCAGCATCGACATTGCCGAAGCAAACGGCTCCGCCTTACGCCGCTGACTACTATCTGCCGAATGTTTCAACGACAATGCGATTTTATGCGGATCATTCCAGGTAAACAGACCCGGTTCGAGATCCAGGGCGTTGCTGGTTTCGGTGATGTAGTCGGACCAATAGTGCGGATTATTATCGGGCATGAGAGTTAATATATAATTAATCCACAACGAAGCTATATATCACAATCATATTAGTGTATTCCCACGGTTTGCTAGTCTTGCAACATCCATAAAGCCGGCAGTTTTGTGTGCATCCATCTTCACATCAAACGGCATCACCCCCAGCAACGGACCCTCCAGCCGCTGCTCCAACGTCGCTATATTTTCTTCCAGCACCTGCATCTGCGGATCGATGCAATTGGCCACCCAGCCCGCCAACGGCAAGCAGCTCGCATGAATTACTTGCGCCGTCAGCAACGCGTGATTCAAACAACCAAGACGCATGCCGACCACCAGGATGACCGGAAGGTTTAACGCGCGCGCCAAGTCCGCGCCGGTTTGCCGTGCATTGAGCGGTACCAGAAAACCGCCGACGCCTTCGACGATGACAATATCCGCCTTATCGCTGAGTTGCTGATATGCTTGCCGAATTACGCTCAGATCGATTTCTATTCCGGCTTGGTGCGCGGCGATATGCGGGGATACCGGCGGATCGAAGGCATACGGATTGATCTGTTTCCGTGTCACCTGGACATTGCCAGCCGCAAACAATTGTTCGACATCCAGCCATTGACCGTTGTCGCTGCCTGCCGCAATGGGTTTCATGCCAACAGCATGCAATCCTTGCGCCGCAAAAGCACGCAGCAAGGCGCAACTGATGGCGGTTTTGCCAATTCCGGTGTCGGTGCCGGTCACGAAGTAGCCACGTCCCATGTTTAAGGTGGCAAACCCAATTGCCGGCGCGTTTCCGGCGTCAGTATCGAACGGGGATCGCGCGGTTTCCAAGCATGGCCGTACACCACTTCAAAAGTGGCTGGCAGTTTGCCGGCACGGCGCAGCGTTTCATAAGCATCGATGGCTTGCTGCCAGTGTTTTTTACCCATCAGCCCCTGGCGCCGGCCTTGCACGACGTTATGCGCGCCGATCGCTTTCAAATCGCGCATCACACTGATTACGTCATCATACGTCAGCGTGATATATTCCATATCCATAACCGGGGTAGAAAAACGGTTGTTCAATAATAGATCGCCGATGTCGTGCATGTCGACAAAACGGTTGACGTGATCATACGAATCGGCTTTCGCGAACGACTGGCGCAATTCTTTCAAGGTATCCGGGCCAAAAGTGCTGAACATCAACAAACCATCTGCGCGCAATATACGGTGCATTTCGGCGAAAGTGTGCTGCAGATCATTGCACCATTGCAAGGCAAGGTTCGACCAAATCATGCCGACACTGTCGTTTTGAATGGGGAATTGCTCAATATCGGCGCACACATAGTGCGTATGCTGCTGTTGTAACGGCACGATGCGTTGCCACCAAGCGGTATTTGGCCGGGCATGCGACAACATCGCCCAGGCTATATCCATTGCAATCAGCCGGCTTTTTGGATAGCGTTTGGCAAGTTGTTGCATGCCGTAGCCCGTGCCACTACCGGCATCGATAATTACATCCGGTTGGTATTTGATGTATTCGAGACGCGACAGCATACGATTGCTGATCTCACGCTGTAGCACCGCTGCCTGATCATAACTGTCCGCAGCGCGTTCAAATGAAGCACGCAATAGTTTTTTATCAAGAACTTGTCTGGAATTCATTAAGGTAAGCTACAAATTGTTCAGGATACGATAAAAATGGCGCATGGCCGCAGTGCGCGAACTTCACGCACTGAGATTGCGGCAACTGCCGATGCATCCAATCGGCCGATGCCGGATGCGTGATCACATCATTTTCGCCATGTACGATTAAAACAGGCTGTTGAATATTCACGATACGATTGCGCAAGTCGCTATATTGCAAAATTTTCAAGCCTTTTTGCAAAGCATCGGGATCGGGTTCGGCACGTTGAAAGAAGTTTTTGCGCAATTGCGACAAAATTTGACTGGCATCGCGATCCCCGCTCATTTGCAGCGTCAGAAAGCGATTGATCGTGGCGGCATAATTGAGTTTCAGGTTTTCCAAAAACAATTGCAGTAATTTATGCTCCATCCCCGCTTGCCAATCATCGCGTTTGACAAAGCTCGGCGTGGTGGAAATCAATACCAGTTTGTCGATGCATTGCGGCTTCCGTACTGCCAATTCCATCGCAATCTGCCCGCCCAACGACCAACCGCCCAGCATGCAGCGTTGCGGGAGCATTGCGCTGACGGTCTCAACCCAATGATCGAGCGTTCCGGGTTCACTGAGAGAACTTAAACCATGTCCCGGCAAATCGACCAAATGCAGACGAAACCGCTGCGCCAGCGACTCCCGCACACTGCCCCAAATACCGCTGTGCATCGCCCAGCCGTGCAATAGCACAAGATCCGGCCCCGCACCGACGGATTCAACATGCAATTGCGTCATGATGCTGCCAATTCCTGCAATGCTTGTGACAGGCGCGTGATATCTTGCGGCTGGTGCGCAGCCGAGAGCGAAATACGCAGCCGTGCCGTGCCCTGCGGTACAGTAGGTGGGCGGATGGCCGGAACCAGCAATCCTTGCTCACGCAGATGCTGGCTAATTCGTACTGCTTCATTACTGTCACCAATCAATAGAGGCTGAATCGGAGTGTTCGACGGCAACAATTTCCAGGGTAACGATTGCAATCCTTCCTTCAATTGCACAATGTTTCTTGCCAAAGTTTCTCGCCGCCACTCGTCTTGTTTAATCAATTTGAGACTCGCCAGCAATGCATGCGACAACAAAGGTGGCGTAGCCGTGGTATAGATATAGCTACGCGCCGATTGAATAAGGGTTTCGATGATCTCGTCTTGTGCCGCGACAAATGCGCCAAACACACCAGCCGCTTTACCCAGCGTTGCCATGTACACGATATTGGGAGAATGGTTATTGATCTGATTCACCATGAATAAACTACCCCGCCCCTGCTGCCCCAGCACGCCAAAACCATGCGCATCGTCTAATAATAATAACGCCCGATAACGCTCGCACAATGCTACCAACTGTTGGATCGGTGCGATATCGCCTTCCATGCTGAACACTGCATCGGAAATAACCAGCTTACGCCGCAAATCGGCCGCTGCCAACCGCTTCTCCAATGCTGCCAAATCCGAATGCGGATAACGGATGAATTGCGCCCGCGACAATAGCGCTGCGTCATTCAGCGACGCATGATTAAGTTTGTCGGCAAAAATGGCATCTTCGCGCCCGACCAGCGCCGTGACTGCACCGATATTGGCCATATAACCAGTGGAAAACAGCAAGGCTTGCGGAAAACCGCTGAATTCTGCCAACGCCTGCTCTAAGTCATGATGTGCCGAGAAATGGCCATTGATGAGATGCGATGCGCCTGCGCCAACACCATAGCGCTGCGCGCCTTCGCAAGCCGCTTCGATTAAGCGTGGATGATTGGCAAGCCCCAAATAATCGTTACTGCAAAAGGCGAGATAATCCCGACCATCAATGGCGATGCGGCTTGCTTGCGGGCTTTCGATAACTTGCCGAACACGCCGCAACCCTTGCTGCTCGCGAATTCGAAGCTGCTCAGCCAGACCTGGAATCATCTATGATAACGCGTGCAACCCCAATTTATCCAATAGCGCTTGATCGCGATCCACTTCCGGATTTCCCGTCGTCAACAATTTGTCGCCATAAAAAATGGAATTGGCGCCCGCTAAAAAACACAATGCCTGAATAGCCTCGGACATTTCCTGCCGGCCGGCGGATAGCCGCACCATCGCTTTTGGCATGGTAATCCGCGCCGCGGCAATGGTACGCACGAATTCGAACGAGTCGAGTGTAGCCGTGCCATAAAGCGGCGTTCCTTTAACTTGCACCAATTGATTAATCGGTACCGATTCCGGATAGGGATTCAAATTGGCCAATTGCGCGATCAATCCGGCGCGGGTTTCTCGTGTTTCGCCCATGCCGACGATACCGCCGCAACACACGTTAATGCCTGCATCACGCACTTCCCGCAAAGTATTCAAACGATCCTGATACTGCCGTGTGGTAATAACTTCTTCATAATATTCCGGCGCGGTATCGAGATTGTGATTGTAGTAATCCAAACCTGCTTCGCTTAATTGATGAGCCTGACCAGGTTTTAGCAAGCCCAGCGTGGCACAGGTTTCCATGCCGAGCGCTTTGACTGCACGCACCATTTCAGTCATTTTTTCGATATCGCGTTGCTTTGGTCCACGCCATGCAGCGCCCATGCAAAACCGCGAAGCACCTTTGGCCTTTGCCGCCGCTGCCGCGGTGACCACTTCATCCAGCGAAAGCATGTCCTGATTGTCAACACTGGTGTGATAACGCGCCGCTTGCGGGCAATAACCGCAATCCTCCGGACAGCCGCCTGTTTTTACAGAAATAAGCGTAGATAATTGCACGCCGTTGGCATCGTGGTATTGCCGATGCACACATTGCGCACGGTAAATCAGATCGTTAAAGGGCATATCCAGTAATGACTGAACTTCAGCCACGCTCCATTGCGCCGCGTCTTCTGATTTTGCAGTGTTATTGACTAAACTGTCGTGTGTTTCGTAAGTTGTAAATGAGTTGTAATTCATGCCGATTTACCTGTTAACTGTTGAAAGGGCAATAAACATTTTAAATGCCAATTAGTTCGGATGATCAAGGATTCAATCAACGCTGTCAATTTTTCTACCATTCATTACCTGGCGATTAAGTATTCATGATGTCAATATTCAATGAGAAAAACTGCGTGCTGTGCGGCATCGGCGCCCAGCACGACTTGTGCGCGCCGTGCGCTGATCATTTGCCACAATTGCCAGCAGCGCATTGTCCCGTATGTTTGTGGCCAGTGCCAGCGGCAGAAATATGTGGAACTTGCTTGACCAAACCGCCAGCTTTCACGCGTTCCATTGCCGCTGTCCGCTATGTCTTTCCGGTAGATGCGTTGATACATTCCTTTAAATATCAAGCCAATTTGGCGATTGCCCCCATTTTGGCGAATCTGCTTATAGCGCAATTAAAAACAACAATGACCATGCCGGATGTTATTATTCCTATGCCCTTACACCCCATCAGATTGCGTGAGCGCGGTTTTAATCAAGCATTGGAAATCAGCCGTTATCTTTCCAAGCAATTGCATATTGCGTTGCTACCTGATAGTTGCAATCGTATCAAGCATACTCCGCCGCAAACGGGACTACCTTGGAAAGATCGGCAGAAAAATATCCGTAAAGCTTTTGACTGTAAAATTGACCTCTCGGGAAAACATATTGCAATCGTCGACGATGTCATGACAACAGGCGCTACACTGAATGAATTGGCTAAAATTCTTCGCCGGCAAGGTGCGGCTGAAATCAGTAATTGGATCATCGCCAGAACAATCAGAGAAATTAATCCAATCGATCCTTACACATCGTAAATAGTCCACCTACATGTTTAACATTGTCCTGCATCAACCTGAAATTCCTCCGAATACAGGAAATATCATCCGTCTCTGCGCTAATACCGGCATGCAATTGCACCTTGTCAAGCCACTAGGATTTCCACTGCAAGACAAGCAATTATTGCGTGCTGGTCTGGACTATCATGAATTTGCTCGAATGATCGTACATGAAAATTGGGTGGAGTGCCGCAAAAGCTTGCAGAGTCACCGCATTTTTGCAATCACAACCAAAGGCACACAACGCTATGACAAAGTTCAGTATAGGGCAGGAGATGCTTTTTTATTTGGCGCGGAAAGTTGCGGTTTGCCTGTTCACATTATGGAAACCTTCCAGGAAGCTGAGCGTATCCGGGTACCGATGATAAAAACCAGCCGCAGCCTGAATTTATCCAATGCCGTAGCGATTGTTGCGTATGAAGCCTGGCGTCAGATCGGTTTCCCGTCAGGGCAATAATCGGCAGTTATTGAATATTAAGATTCTCGCTTAAAATACGCGGTGTAACGAAAATCAGCAGTTCACGCTTATTATCCACTTTGGCGGTATTGCGAAAAACATTGCCCAGTACTGGAATATCCCCTAGCAAAGGAATTTTGTTAACCACTTCGTTCTCAGTGCGGTCAAAAATTCCACCGATCACCACTGTTCCGCCATTTTCCACCAACACTTTCGTCGTTACCTGCTTGGTATTGATCGGAGGCGGCAGGAACGCATTGAGCGGCGTACCGATTTTGTCTTGATTGACATTTAACTCCATATCAATTTGCCCATTGTAAGTAATCAATGGCTTAACCCTTAATCTGAGTGTTGCATCCATAAAACGTATGCTGGTAGCACCGCTGCTGGTTGCCTGTTGATACGGAACTCGATCGCCTTGTTCGATTGTTGCTTCTACCCCATGCGCAGTCACAACACGCGGGCTAGCGATAATTCTGCCTCGTTGGTCTGTTTCCAAAGCCGACAACTCGAGATTGATAATGCGGTTATTGTTTATTTTCATCAAACTGAGTCCTAAAGCAGCCGGCCCGCCTAGTAACCCGGTAGCCGCTGCAGCAGGTAAATTCACGTTCAGATTATTGGCGCCACTGGCTGAACCACCCGCAGCTAACGCGCTTGAGCCGGTCAAATTTCCTGATATCCCTAAATTTTGGTCTCCGACACCCGTGGCATTTTGTATACCAAAACGTGCACCCAAATTACGGCTGAATGTATCTGTCGCTTCAACTATGCGTGCTTCAATCATAACTTGCCGTTCAAAAACATCCAGTTTTTGAATACGTTTCTTAATTTCGTTTAACCTGACCGGAATGTCGGTAACCGTGATGGTGTTACTGATTTCATCCAAATTAATTGTTCCGCGCTTGCTGAGCATTCCTTCGAACATTAATGAATTGACTCTGCGATGATTGAGATGAAGAATTTCAGTTTGCAAGGGCTCCATTTCAGTAATTTGCAATTTCGCTTCCAAATCAAGCAATTCCCTATCCGCCATTTCCTTACCGGGTGCCACAAAAATAACGTTGCCAGTTTTGCGTTTATCCAATCCATGCACCTGCAACACGATATCCAGCGCTTGATCCCACGGAACGTCCTTTAAGCGCAAGGTCAGATTTCCACTCACAGAATCGCTGGCAATAATATTTAAATTGGTAAAGTCTGCAATAACTTGCAATATTGCTCTTACTTCTACATCTTGAAAATTTAGCGATAACCGTTCACCTGTATAACCGCCATCGACTCGCTTCCTTTTCGCCTGCTCTTCTTCATCGTCCGTCAATGCTCGAACTTCGAGAATAAATTGCGTACCCGATTGACGAGCCGAATGTTCCCACTTGCCGCCGGATTTCACAATGATACGAACATTATCACCCTTCTTTGAAGTCTCAATGGTATTTACTGGCGTGGCAAAATCTACAACATCCAAACGCCTTCTCAAGCTATCGGGAAGAAAAGTATCAACAAATTCGACAAAAATATCATTACCTTGCCGTTGAACGTCAACGCCGGTATTTGCTTTCGTCATATCGACAATAATACGGCCTTCGCCACTTGTGCCACGCCGAAAATCGATATCACGCAAACTATTTATGTGTTTATTTGGCGTTGCTTCAGCAAATCGTACAGGCGCACTCACCACCTGATTTTCAGTTACCGCAACCAACCTGATGAAAAGCGTATTATCAATCGCACGAATATTGTGTTTCATCAATTTAGATAAATTCAATACTACCCGTGTTCGATTTCCAACTTGAACGATATTAATGCTGTGTAAGTCACTTTCTGGTGCTTCTTGGACATTCTTGCCCATGCCATTTGTAACGTCATAGAAATCAAAATAAATACGATGAGGATTGCTTAATGAAACACCCGTTGGCAATGTTTGAAGTGGACGATCTAAGGTTAATTTTGCAACGACTTCGCCATTCTGAATATTAGAAATATCAATCGATCGAATACTATTGCTATTCGCAGTATTCTGCACCATCTCTGAAGAATTCTCTTCAGCAAAAACTGCAGTAACAATAAAAAACAACGGTGCTACTATTCCCAAACCTAGAATCTTTTTTCTCATTGTCGATAGCTAACATGGTTGTACTTCTAATTTTTCAGCATGAGTGCACTAACCCGCTCAGTCCATTCATTCACGCCCCCCTGTACAATTTCTACCAGCTTAACTTCTGTCTCAGAGATCTGATCGATTTTCCCAAAATTCTGCCCCAAATAATTACCTTCTTTAACACGATACAATGTACCATCGGGTGACTTTATCAAAGCATAAATTGAACCTTCCCGTTGCAGTGAGCCCACCATGAGCAAACTCTCCAACGGATAAGATTCCAATACTTCCTTGCTGCGATTTAAGTCTGGTTGAATGCCATTTATCGTGCTTTGCGCTTGATCACTCTTACGTGGCAAAAATGGGTTAGGTATATCAAAAGCTTGATAAGTAAAATGCCTATAGGATTTAACGTCCGGTATCGGATCAATCTGTCCATGTAGACCATTCCCGGAATCATGAATAAATGCTTCCAGATCACTATAATCATTCTGACTACAAGCCGTTATCATTATCAAAGAAATAATAAGTAGTACTAGTAGGAATAACCGCTTAATCATAATTCATTTTCCTCCAGCTTGCTTTGCTATTTCTTCTTCATCCAGATAACGAAACGTTTTTGCAACAGCATCCAATACCAATTTCCCGTCAGACCCAGGCGCCAGGCTGATATTGTTCAAAGTTACTATCCGTGGTAATTGTGCAACATCACTGGCAAATGCACCAATATCGTGGTAATTACCAATTACACGAATTGCAATTGGAAGTTCAGCATAGAACGCATTGATAGTTTCGTTTGCAGCTGGTTTAAATAACTCAAATTGCAATCCACGACCCAACCCTGCCTGATTGATATCGATTAATAACGCTTCCATTTCAGATTTATCGGGTAACTGCCTCAACAACGCACTCAAAGAGTTTTCGATTTCTACGAGCTGCTGCCGTAACACGGGCAAATTAACAGCACTTCTTTTTTTTACTTGATAAGTTGTTTTTAATGTTTCTTCTTGACTTTGAGCATTTTCCAATGTTTTCAATTGCTCTTCCCAGACAAAAAAGTAACCTGTAATTACAATGGCAATAAATAGAATAATCAATGCGCACACTTTGAATGCAACTGGCCAATTACCCGCACTATTGATGTCAAGCTGACGTAACTCATTGAGTAGATTCATTGCAATATATTCTTACAAAAGATTATCAAAATAATTTAAATGCGAAATTCTATAAATCCTCAGTAGGTGTTTGCGTAAGCTTTACTTTCATATTAAATTCATTTTGGCGCGCATTATTGACAGTAGTCGCCTTAATTTCTATTAATAAAGCCGATTCGAGATAGGGAGAGGATTCAAGGTTACGCATCAATGTTGAAACCCATGCATTGGATTGCGCAAAACCAATCAAATTAATATCATCATCGACCTGTTTCACACTTTGCAGATAAACTCCATCTGGCAGCAATCTTACCAACTGATCCAACAAATGAACGACTTCTGATCGACTGTTCTGCAATGATTCGACGATTTGTTTCCGAGCCAATAGCTCGTTGGTTCGTGTTTTAATATCTTTAATTTCCGCAATTTCTTTATCCAGGATAGCAATTTGATCATTTAAATACTGATTGCGACCATTTTGGTATTCTGTTTCTCCTGCAATCATCGAATTAATCCCCCATACAACAGCAATACCTAAACAACCCACTACGCCTCCAAATATCGCAATTTGTTGTTGCTGCGCCTTGCGCTTAAGTTCACGATGCGGTAACAGATTAATGCGTATCATGATGGATCAAAACTGCGCAATGCCAAACCGCAAGCAATTAAAAGAGACGATGCATCAACATTGAGTTGTCTAGAGATAATGCGGCTCGATAATTCCATATTTGCAAATGGATTAACGACAAACGTGCTCACCTGCGTACGCGATGCGATAATATCGCTTAAGCCTGGAATCACTGCGCACCCGCCCGCTATAAAAATATAATTCACTTCAGTATATTGTGTTGAAGTATAAAAAAACTGGATAGCGCGCATGACTTCGATTGCCAATGTTTCGCAAAAAGGTTGCAAAACATCTGATTTATAATTATCAGGTAAATTGCCATTTCGTTTGGCAGCCTCAGATTCCTCCGTAGAAAGATTAAACTGATTACTGATCTCCTGTGTTAGCTGATTTCCCCCGAATGGTTGGTCTCTTGTATATACCGGCTCGCCATTGTGAAATACATTAATTTTCATAACGGTTGCACCAATGTCAACCAGAGCGATTACTTGATCCTTACTATTTTCGGGTAGCTGCCCCAGGGTTAATTCAAATGCGGCTTGCGCTGCATACGATTCAATATCCATAACAATCGCTTTGAGGCCGGCAGATAAAGCTGCGGCTACTCGATCTTCCACTTTTTCTTTGCGCGATGCAGCAATAAGAACTTCGACTTCTTCCTGGCTATCTTGAACAGGTTTGACTACCTGGAAATCAAGATCAATTTCATCGAGAGGGAAAGGAATATACTGACTGGCCTCGGTTTCGACTTGGAAAGCGAGGTCATCTTCACGTTGTCCTGCCGGTACAATAATCTTTTTAGTAATAACATCCGTCACAGGTAATGCAAGCGCCACATTCTTTAGGCGTGTTCCCATACGCTTCCATCCGCGTTGCAAACATTCACTTACTGCTTCTAAATTTACAATCCCGCCGTCAAGCATCGCATCAGCAGGCATTGGTTCAATGACATAGCGGTCAATACGATAGGTTTGATTTCCTCTTCCACTCCTCGATAATTCAACCATTTTTACAGACGAAGAACTAATATCCACTCCTATTAATCGAGGGGATTTTATCCTTAAAAAGTCTAGATTGATCTCAAAATTACTCTTAAACATTAGCTCGTCAGAGTGATATTCGTAGTTTATAAATTACCCAATCTGTAAAAAAAATATGTAAACTACTCAATATTTTCTTAATTCTCAAAATATGCTCAGATGATGCTGTTGATTCTGCCAGATTTAACAAATTCTTATCCTTAGAAAAGGGATGTATATTGCCCTTATAATTGTAAATTAATACCTTCATCATTTAATTAATCCCATATTCATGTTAGCTCGTTGGTTGTATTACTTGTTTGCTGCCCTGTCTGCATTGGGCTTAATTGTCGTCTTATTAGTTGGGTTTGCAGCATTGGTCATATATTCAAATCTACCCTCTCTGGATACACTAACCGACTATCGCCCCAAAATACCGTTACGAATATATAGTGACGAAGGTCTTTTAATCGGAGAATTTGGAGCGGAGCGCAGAAATGTTGTGACAATTTCCGAAGTGCCCAAGCATCTTAAACAAGCAATTCTTGCGGCTGAAGATGATCGCTTCTATGAGCATGGTGGCGTCGATTATCTAGGTGTATTGAGGGCTGCTTATTCAAATTTTTCGGCGGGAAGTGTGCGACAGGGTGCAAGTACCATCACCATGCAAGTGGCACGAAACTTTTTTTTATCAAGAGAAAAAACGCTTACTCGAAAATTCAGTGAAGCTTTGCTCGCTTTCAAAATTGAGCATAACCTGAGTAAAGACAAAATCTTAGAGCTTTATGTCAACCAAATATACCTTGGACAGCGTAGCTATGGTTTTGCCGCTGCAGCACAAACATACTTTGGAAAATCACTACAGGAAATTAACATGGCTGAAGCGGCTATGCTGGCAGGACTGCCTAAAGCACCATCCAGCTATAATCCCATCAGCAATTTTAAGCGTGCAAAAAGTCGACAGCTTTATGTACTCGGACGATTACGCGTCTTAAATCATATCTCCAGTAATGAATTGAGTGAATTAGAAAAGCAACCTGTTCCCATCAAAAGACAGTCACTTGTTTTTGCAATGCCCGCCGAATATATCGCTGAAATGGTGCGTCAGGTCATCTATGATCGTTATCAGGAAGACGCTTACAGTAAAGGAATCAAAGTTCACACAACGATTCGCCAACTTGATCAAATAGCTGCTTATCAGGCGCTAAGGAAAAATGTAATTGAATATGATAGACGCCGCGGCTATCGAGGCGCAGAAGCTCATATAGACTTACTTAAGTTCAGTGCTAATCAAGAAAAAACGATTGATGATGCATTGGATGAAATTAACGACAGTGGGGATATTCATCCAGCAATCGTATTAGCCGTTAAGTCCAATACAGTCCAAGTTTACCGCAAAGGTGGAGAAATCGTTGAGATCACTGGTGAGGGCCTCAAGTTTGCGCAAAAATTCTTAAGCAATAAGAAAGAGGCGGAAAAAAAATACATAATACCTGGTGCATTAATTCGTATACAAAAAAATAATAAAAATGTCTGGCACATTGTTCAACTCCCAGAGGTTGAAGGCTCTCTTGTTTCACTAGATCCCAATGATGGAGCCATTCGTGCTTTAATTGGCGGTTTCGATTTTTATAAAAATCAATTCAATCATGTTACACAAGCATGGCGACAGCCTGGTTCCAGTTTTAAACCGTTTATTTATTCTGCAGCTTTAGAAAAAGGCTTTACTCCAGCAACAATAATTAATGATGCACCACTGACATTTAGCGCCACACAAACAGGTAGTCAGCTATGGGAACCTAAAAACTTTGATGGCAAATTTGAAGGACCAATGCGCATGCGCACTGCTCTAGCTAAATCAAAAAATCTTGTATCTATTCGCATATTACAGGCTATTGGTATTCAATACGGACAAGATTATATTACTCGCTTTGGTTTTGATGCCAATCGGCATCCACCTTATTTACCTATGGTGCTAGGCTCAGGTTCAGTTACACCCATGCAAATGGCTGCAGGATACGCCATTTTTGCAAACGGTGGTTTTCGTGTTTCACCTTATTTTATAAAGAGTATCGAGGATGAAAAAGGTAATGTACTTGAACAATTCCAGCCTTTAGCGGTGTCGAATGGCGCCAAACGGGTAATAGATCCACGGAATGCTTTCATTATGACAAGCATGATGCAAGATGTTATCAATTATGGCACAGCCATTAAAGCTAAGCAGTTGGGGAGAACAGATCTGGCGGGCAAAACAGGAACTACGAGTAATTTCGTCGATGCATGGTTCTGTGGCTTCCAAAAAGACTTAGTAACAATTACGTGGACAGGATATGATGAACCTAAGTCGCTTGGAAATAACGAAACCGGGGGACGTGTTGCATTACCAATTTGGATAGATTATATGAGTGTAGTTTTAAAAGGCATCCCTATAGCAGAGTACAAAGCTCCTAATGGGATTCTTGCAACAAAAATTAATCCATTATCAGGATTTAGAGAATCCTCTGGAACTCTAACTGAATATTTCTTCAGTGAACATCTCCCACCGCTTGTAGAAACTCCAACTTACATTGACCAAGCACCTAGAGATACAAGAGATCTAAAGGACCAGCTGTTCTAATATTTGCTATATTGTAGAAACAAAATCCAGAACTTCTTGGACATGGCCCGGTACTTTTACACTACGCCATTCTTTCCGCAGGATTCCTTGCCCATCGATGACGAATGTACTGCGTTCGATTCCGCGGACCTGCTTGCCGTACATATTCTTCATTTTCAATACATCAAATAAATTACAAACTTTTTCGTCTATGTCACTAAGCAAATCAAACGGAAATTGCATTTTTTCTTTAAATTTCTCATGTGAATTGAGCGAATCACGCGAAACGCCAACGATAATGCAATTTTTATTCAAAAATGCTGACCAATGATCACGAAAATCTTGACCTTCCGTAGTACAGCCCGGCGTATCATCTTTGGGATAGAAATAAACAATTACTGTTTTACCCGAGTAATCTGCTAAAGAAAAATTGCTCCCTCCGGTTGCTGGCAATATAAAGTTTTCTATCGGTTGCTCAAGTTTTACCATGACTTTAATTAAGGAATTTTCCGATCAATGATAATTGAAATGTCAGTGAGTCCTAATTTCACCGGCGCACTAAATCCTTGCAAATCTCCGCTTGCGGGAACAGCTTGACCGGACTTAGAAATTCTGGCTTCAATTACAATTTCCGGAAAATTTGACATTTTCATCGTTGGCATCATTGCCATATCATCAGTCAATGTGAATGTTGCCGGCAGGTCGCTTACCCTCAAGCGTAAAATTGCCAACGGCACTTTTGGTCCAGTTTTAGCACGCGCATAAATGAATAAAGTGTCACTGGATGATGCTACAGACGCCAATTCAGGTTTTAGGGCTACGCGGCCAGAAACTGATAATGAATTAGCCGAAGTATCAGAACTTGTTTGAGCTACTTTGGTTTCCGAAACTACAGCTTGGTGGTCTGGTGCATCCGTTGAATCATTTTTAGCAGCAGATGCAGTATGAACTACTGGTTGCTCAGCCGCCTGCGCTTTGCCTGCGCCATGTGCCAATAATTTAGCTTCAGCTATACTATCTTTAACAGACTTTGCTAAAGGTGAATCGACAGGAATAGTTGTCAACAATTTTTCCCAGTGAGCAGATGCTGCCGTATAATTTTCCTGCTCAAACTCCGCATGACCAGCAAGTGCCAGTGCCGGTGGAAATTCTGGGTCAATCTTTAGTGCATCGTAGAGTAATTCCGTTGGTTTTCCAGCAAGTGTTCCTTGATTCTTGAGTCCAAGTGCACGTGCATAATCGCTAAGTATTTGTGGATTATTGGGTACTAATTCGACAAGTTTGGCATAAGTATTACTGGCTTCGGTAAAGCGTTCCATAGCTGTATAAGTACGTGCTAACATAAGCCAACCTTCAACGTCTTCGGGGTTACTGCTCAACCTTGCAATGAGATTTTCGAGCGCTGCGGAAAAATCATGACCACTCATATCTTCACCACTGTCACCACTGCGATTCATTTGTGTAACACTGGCTAGCTGCGCTTGTGGTAATAATCCACGGGTATCACCAATGTTTAAATACAAAAAAATTGCAACAAGCGGAAATCCCAATGTCAGAATCGCGGCTAATGTAATATTCTGAATTTTTTTATTTTTCTGAAGTGTTAATTGCTCGTGCCCGCTCACATCTTGCAACATGCGTTGCTGTAACTCTTGCTTACTTTTGTTGTACTGTTCCTGACTTAAAATATCGTTTTCCAGATCTCTATCGAGTTCGGCGATTTGATCACGATATACCGTAATATTGACGGCATCGTGTTCAAGGTTTGCCAGTTGATTATCTTTATTACGTAGTAGCGTAGGAATGACAAACAACAATGCTACTACAATGAAAATACCAGAAATAACCCAAAAAGCTGTCATACTTTTTTACCTTTTTTTTCTTCGTCCAGTAATGCTTCCGCTTGTGCAAGCTGTTCTGGTGAAAGTGAGATCTCTCCAACTTGAACGCGGCGACGCCTTAAATGAACAATCAGTGCTCCGAGTGCAATGACAAATAATAAAATTGGACCAAACCATAACAGGATGGTTGTTGGTTTCATTGGAGGATTATAAAGAATGAAATCTCCGTATCGATCAACCAAAAATTGAACAATCTCTTCATCTGTTTTATCGGCCTTGATTTGCTCCCGAATTTCACGCCGAATGTCATTTGAAAATTCCGCACGGGAATCCGAAATGGGTTCATTCTGACAAACCAAACAACGCAAATCCATCGTCAATGCTAACATTCTTTTTTCAACTTCAGGATCTTCGGCAACGGGTATTGCTTCTTTTGCCCATCCTGCTAACGGAATCAATAACAGTAATAAAAACACCAACTTCGTTACTTTTATTACTCCATTTAATGGATATATCATGACAAGGCTGGCCTTTATTCTAGAAAAATTCTAATACTATACTTGCTGCTGCAATTCTTTGATCAGGGGGATAATAGTTTTTTCCAATGAATCCACTGTAACCGGCCCAATTTGTTTGTGCCTAATGATACCTTTCTTATCAATGACATAAGTTTCTGGTACACCGTAAACGCCATAATCGATTCCAACTTTGCCATCAATATCAACAATGCTAATGGCATAGGGATCACCATATCGTTTAAGCCACTGCAATGCAGTACTGCGTTCATCTTTATAGTTGAGACCATAAATCGGTACAATCCCTGATTTCGCCAATTGCACCAAAAGTGGGTGTTCGTCACGACATGCAACGCACCATGATGCCCATACATTCAGTATCCAAACCTTGCCTAGATTGTCTTCTGACGACATATTTTTGTCTGGTTCATGCAATTGATCGAGTTGAAATTTGGGTGCTGGCTTATTGATCAACGGCGAAGGGACCTGCCGGGGATTTAACGTCAATCCGACTAGCAGAAATGCCGCCAACACCATAAATGCAAATAGAGGAATGAGATAGCGCATCATACCTTAGTTGTCTCTGTCGCTAAGTCAATCTTAGATACTGCAGGTGAAGTAGTCGTTACCGCAGGAATTTGTTTAGGTTGCTGCGCTATACCAACCTCCGCAGATGCTACTGATTTCTTTTTGCTGATCTTCAAACGATAGCGACGATCGGTCACAGATGTGATACCACCGATAGCCATCAATAAACATCCCAGCCAAATCCAATCAACAAATGGCTTATGATATGCACGTACTACCCATGCACCGTTTGTTAACGGCTCACCTAATGCGACGTAGAGATCACGCAACAGTCCTGTGTCGATCGCCGCTTCTGTCATTGCCATACCTGAAGCATTGTAAGTACGTTTTTCCGGATACAAGTTGCGTACAAATTGGTCATCTTTGAAAACCCCAATATCGCCGCGAACCGCTTTGTAATTCGGCCCAACGACATCACTGGTTCCATTGAATTGGAATGTATAGCCACCAACAGCTACCTTACTGCCGATTTCCATGCGTACGTCTTTCTCGGTCTCATAACCATTTACAAGTGTTACCCCAATAATGAATACCGCCACACCTAAATGCGCTAAGTGCATACCATAGTAGCTTCTTGATTGCTTTATCAGCTTTGTCAAAAAACTACCTTCTCCACTGGTATTCAGGCGATGTTTCACACTAACCACTATGCATACTATGATCCAGAAAGCCAGCAACAATCCAAAACTGATCATCGGCTTCCATTCACCCATGAAATATGGCGCAATCAATGCAGAAAGAACACTTACAGCAAATGCCCAGCGTAAACGAACAGCCAACGCTGGCAAACTCATTTGCTTCCATCGAGAAATAGGTCCAACGCCGATTAGAAAAATTGCTGGTGTCATTACAGGAACAAAAACGGCTTCAAAGTAGGGAGGTCCTACTGATAGTTTTCCTAAACCCAAAGCGTCAATAATCAACGGATATAAAGTTCCCAGCAGTACACTTGCCGCTGCAACTAACAATAATATATTATTGGTCAATAACATAGATTCGCGCGAAACCAAATCAAATTTTCCACCCAATCCAACTTTAGGTGCACGCCATGCAAATAATACTAATGAACAACTGATAACAACTACTAGAAAAATCAGAATAAATATACCGCGAGCGGGATCTGTGGCAAAAGCATGAACAGAGGTTAGCACACCAGACCGGACAAGGAAGGTTCCCAGCAAGCTCAATGCAAATGCGCATATTGCTAATAAAACGGTCCAACTTTTGAAACTTCCCCGTTTTTCAGTAACTGCTAATGAATGGACTAAAGCGGTACCCACCAGCCATGGCATAAATGAAGCATTTTCGACAGGATCCCAGAACCACCATCCACCCCAACCTAGTTCATAATACGCCCACCAGCTGCCAAGCATGATTCCGAATGTCAAGAAAACCCACGCGACAATCGTCCAAGGACGAGACCAGCGCGCCCACGTTGCATCAAGTTTACCACTCATCAATGCTGCGATTGCAAAAGCAAAGGCAATTGAAAATCCGACATACCCCATATAAAGCATCGGAGGATGAACTACCATACCTGCGTCCTGCAAGAGTGGATTTAAATCGCTGCCTTCAGCTGCGGCGGGTAATAATCGGTCGAATGGATTAGAAGTAATTAGCATAAATAAGTAGAAACCAATACTGACAACTCCCAGAACTCCGAGTACACGCGCCACAATATCATCCGGTAATTGTTTACTGAAAACACTGACTGCTACAGACCATCCTGCAAGCATCAATACCCACAGTAATAGCGAACCTTCATGCGAACCCCAAGTAGCTGCTAGTCTGTATTGAAACGGTAATTCGGTATTTGAATTTTTGGCAACGTTCAAAACTGAAAAATCGCTACTTACAAAAGAATAAGCTAAACATGAGAAAGCTATCAGCACAAATACAAATTGTCCTTGAACTACTGGCCTTGCGAGTGCAATCCAAGCTGGGATACCGCGAGTTGCTCCGATAATGGGCAGTGTTCCTTGTACAGTAGCTAAAAGCAGAGCTAGTATCAATGCAAAATTACCAATTTCAGGAATCATGATTTTATTAATTGAAAATTATTACGGATTAAAAATGAATCCCTCAGATCATTAATATCTTCGGGTTTATTGTATTAATGACGCTTTTTGTGCTTTGGCAGCTTTTTCTAAAGCTTCTGCAGCTTCAGGCGGCATGTAATTTTCATCGTGTTTGGCTAGTACTTCATCAGCTTCAAAAACACCAGCACTCGATATTTTTCCTTGTGCGACAATCCCCTTACCTTCGCGAAATAAATCAGGCAAGATACCGGTATATACAACCGGGATAGTTTCCGCTGTATCAGTCACAGCAAAATGTACTGTTGTAGAACCGTCTTCACGCTTAACGCTACCTTCTGCAACCAACCCTCCAATCCTAAAGCTTTTCCCAATAGGTGCTTCTTTTGCAACTACTTGAGATGGACTAAAGAAAAAAACCAAGTTACTTTGAAAAGCGTTAAGGACCAGCATTGAAGCAATACCTAATACAGTAATTCCTGCAACAATGAATGCAAGTTTTTTATGACGGGGTTTCATTTTTATCTCTTCTTATATTAATGTTACGAATGAGACTATATTGCTTTTCTAAAGTTCGGCGGCGATTTGAAATTAGCCAAATTTCAGCAACTATACAAATTAGTGTCACCACATACGAACCCCAAACATAAAGCCCATAGCCTCCCATTGAAAAAAAATCCGAGATACTCGACCAATTCATCGTATGAATTCCTTTTTCTGTAATTCTGCTACCCATGCCGTATGACTTTCGCGTTCAATTATGATCACACGCGTACGTTTTAGTATAATTGCAATGGAGTACATCCAGCTCGAAAACACCATAATCATCATGCCTAGCAACATGGTCGATGCCATAGATGGAGCTTGATTAATACTAACCGACGCACCCTGATGCAAGGTATTCCACCATTGCACTGAGAAATAAATAATTGGAATATTCACTACACCAACGAGAGCAATAATTGCACCTGCTTTGTCAGCACGACGCGGATCATCAATAGCCGCCTGTAAAGACATAAATCCTATATATAGAAATAATAGAATTAATTCGGAAGTCAGTCTTGCATCCCATACCCACCATGTTCCCCACATCGGCTTTCCCCATAATGCACCTGTCCAGAGTGCAATGAAAGTAAACATAGCACCTGTCGGCGCTATTGCTGTAGCAAACATTGAAGACAATCTCGTGTTAAATGCCAAGCCAATACCGGCCCAGAAAGCCATTACAACATAAAGAAACATTGACATCCATGCAGCAGGTACATGAATAAATATTATTCGATAAGCTTCGCCTTGCTGGAAATCCGTGGGTGCCACAAAGAAACCAACATAAAGACCGGCCACTAATGATACCACCGCGGCAATTGTAAATATTGGAATCATTTTTCCGGCTAATGAGTAAAAGCTTGCAGGAGAGGAATACTTAAACCAATTGATCGTCATATCAAATGTTATAGTTATTTTAATTAAATGTTAGTTCTTCTATATCTGAGACTGAATGACTTATATTTTTATTCCGTCAATTCTATACTAAAAACACAAAAAAAATGCCTTCTATTTACAAATTCTAAATCCTAAGGATCATCACAAAACCGATTTCCACAATACAATACAAATAGTTATGAACGTGCCTCTCTTAAAGCGCACTCACTTACTCCAACGAAACTCGTAGAGATGAGGCCGTAGCCCAAGGAGCAAGAGCCAAAGATGCCAGTAGGAATGCACCCAATAGCGACAGGTGTGCATCAAATCCAATTCCTGCCATATTCGCCTCAACCGCACCGGCACCAAAAATAAGTACCGGAATATATAACGGTAATACCAATAATGAAACCAGCACACTTCCACCTCGTAACCCCAAAGTCAGTGCTGCACCAATCGCGCCGATTAAGCTTAATACCGGTGTTCCCAGCAGCAGAGTGATTGTTAGCACTAGCAAAGCTTCAGCTGGCAAATCGTATTGAATGCCTAATATCGGAGCCATTATCACTAGCGGAATACCTGTCACCAGCCAATGGGCAAAAGCTTTTCCGAGAACCAATAGCGATAACGATTGGGGTGATAGCAACATTTGTTCTAACGTGCCATCTATGTAATCGTTAGAAAACATTCTGTTCAAAGACAACATCGAAGCCAGCAATGCAGCCACCCAAACCACACCGGGTGCCATTGCACGTAACATATTCATCTCGGGACCCACGCTCAGTGGAAAAAGACTCACTACGATGACGAAAAAAAATAGAGTGGTTAGAACATCGGATTGGCGGCGTATAGCTAACAGTAAATCACGCTTAATGATCCACATAACTATCACGCCAATTGGAGTTGCACAATAGATGCAGCCCCAATATCAATTTCTTGATGTGTTGTCATTACTACCATACCATCTTGTTGCAAGTGACGTTCTAATAAACCTTGAATAAACTTGACAGCCATTGCGTCCAACGCAACCAGAGGTTCATCAAGAATCCATAACGAAGTTTTGCAAGTTAGCAAGCGAGCCAGCCCAACTCTACGTCGCTGTCCTTGAGATAAAACCTTCACCGATAACTGCTCTCTGCCACCTAAACCAAGATTCTCAAGTGCTTCACTCGCTTGATTCTCACTAATCTCATATCCTGAGAGCGCACTTGAAATTCTTAAATTCTCTATTACTGTCAAATCGTCCTTAGTACCACTTAAATGACCGATATACGTCATGGCGGAAAAATAATTTTCATTCAAAGGATGGATAGTTTCACCGTGCCAACGAATTTCGCCAGCAGCAGGACTCGATAATCCACAAAGCATGCGTAACAGACTCGTTTTACCACTGCCATTTGGACCTCGTACCTGCATTAAGCTACCAGTTTCAAGAGAAAAACTAACATCCTTAAAAAGTTCACGATCACCGCGAACACATGCTAAGTTAATCCCTTGTAACATAATTTTGGTCAATTATTGGAATAAAACGTAAGATTATAGCGTATGAAAAGGCCTATAACAGCAGATATTTCTGTAGCATGAATGCAGAACTTAAGAGAAATTACAAAAACATGACTATTATGGTATTAGATGTCCATAATTATTGATGCAAAATATCAACACAATATGTAAAAATTACAATAGTATAATAAAAATAAAGAATTGAGCGGCAAGTTTCGCTTTTCCAGTTTCCCGATAATACACGTCTCCTACAATTCAATTCGAATTCTCTTTTGATCGTGATAAAAATCTAACACTGGGGTTTTATCCCTTAATCTTTCAACAGTCATAATGACATTCATTCGTGTGACATTCATTAGGCGATCACTGAATGTATCACTAACGGCTTTAACTGCAGGAGCTATTACATTGGCCAAGAGCTGAATGTATCTAGAAGAATCTTTATGTTCATCTACTGCATTAATGGCTGCTTTACCAGCGTCACGTGCAACAAAAAGTATCACCACCACGCGCTTCGTCAAAGCAATGCTCCGGGCTCACACGTGAATCAGAACAACCCAATATTGTAGCTTATGGATTGTGTTCAACAATTAACGCAGATTGAATATCATGAAAATCCTATGGCTTGGATTTCCCGTCACATAACGTTCGTTAACTCGCATCAGTCTCTTCAGTGCTTGATCGGGTGTTAATACATTCTCTGATTTAGATGGAAGTGCGCACATAACTTTTGTAGCGACACCTTCATCAGATAATGCGATACCACATAAAAACATACCTATAATTATAGTTGATGCTGCAAATGCAGGAATAAGCGCCTGTCAGAACAAAGTGACAGGATTTCATTTCGATTGCAAGTTTGTTCACAATAAAGGCACATTTTTACTCTTCTATTTTTAAATGAGAGATATAAAATTTTATACTTTACTTTCCGCAACAATAAAATTACGCTCATAAATGAGCATGAAGTAAGATACTTCTGTTTTGTCTATTTTTATTTCATTAAAGAAACGTAAGATCACTAATATTACAGGATTATCAATTTGACTAATTACTGCTTTCTCTTTGATCTAATTGATTGCTTTATGAATTGTTAGTAGAAAATAGGTTTTCAATAATGTTCACAATTTAAATTTCAAGTATACTGCCCCGCTGCAAGGATTATCCAGTATAAGAACACTCTTGCTGGAATAAATTATCTATTTATAAACAATAAATTAGCAGTTATCAAGGAGAGCGTATGAATAAATTTTCACTTAGTATTTTTATATTTTTAATACTTACTATTTCGTTTGACAGTTTCTCTCACGAAGGAGAGTACCACGAGCACGACGAATCCCCTGCAAATTCTCCCTTACAATTGGAAAGTGGAAACGGTTGGCAGCTTGTTCGCTCACTTGAGATGGGGACATCTGGAAAATTTGTTCATATGGTACTTATTGATCATAATGTATATACTGACAAAACAGTATATAGCTCTGCTATCAATAGGTTGTGTCGCAATGGCAATGAATTCTGCAGAATTAGATTTTGGAGCGAAGAGCGTTTTGTACCGGAAACGGTTGCTTTAACAATAGAACAAAACAAGCAACTCAGAGCAGATTATTTAGTAAATAAGTCGGCTGGAATTAGTCACTTACATTGGTCCTGCAGCGTCGATCCTGATAAAAGCCATTGCTTTTAGAGTTGAAATATCATAATAATTCTAGCCTTCAAGAGAAGTGAATAAGTATTACAAATAATGTCAAACCCGTTTCATAGATGCAGGGTACGCTTATCCACACCAAGAGCAGCCTCATGAAATACCTCTGATAGCGACGGATGCGCGTGAACAATACAAGCAATATCTTGACTGCTGGCTGAAAACTTCATGGCCATAACTGCTTCTGAGATAAGTTCTGAAACATGTGGACCGACCATATGCACACCAAGCACACGGTCGGTTTTTTCATCAGCTAATACTTTCACAAAACCAGTTGTTTCGCCAATTGCACGCGCACGGCCATTTGCTATAAACGGAAATTGCCCCGATTTATATGCAATACCAGCGGCTCTCAATTCTTGCTCATTTTTTCCAACCCAAGCAATTTCAGGTGCAGTGTAAATAACCCAAGGTATCGTATTAAAATCGATTGCCTCATTTTCACTCGCTTGGCCTTTTTGAATACGCTCAATCATTTCAGCCACAGCCACCCCTTCTTCAGATGCCTTATGTGCTAACATTGGACCACGCACAACATCACCAATCGCATAAACATTGTTCAAATTAGTACGGCAATGCTGATCAACAACGACAAAACCGCGCTCATCCAACTGCAAGCCATTTTCATCTACCCCTATCCCGGCGGTATTTGGAGTTCTACCAATAGCGACAATTAGCTTGTCGACTTCCAAAACTTGTTCCTGATTATTAGCATCACTATAACTCACAATAACACTGTTACTGGAAACTTTGACCGAGGCAATATTAATACCAGTGCTAATCTGCAAACCAAGCTCTTTAGAAAAAATACTTTTTGCTTCTTTAGCAACTTGCTCATCAGCCGCCATGAGAAATCCTGGCATAGCTTCAAGAATGGTAACTTCCGCACCGAGCCTGCGCCATACACTACCCATTTCAAGCCCAATTACACCTGCACCAATAACTCCTAACCGCTGAGGCACTTCAGTTAAAGCCAGGGCACCAGCATTATCCAAAATCAAATTATTATCAATCGGTGCGAGAGATAATGATCGCGGTACTGATCCAGTCGCTACAATAACATGCGTTGCCCGAACAGTTTCAGTATTACCATTATCGTTAATTTTTATTTGCCACTCATCCGTCGATTCCTCACGTTTTAATAATGTCCCTCTGCCATGTATCGATTTAACCTTATTCTTTTTAAATAATGATGCAATGCCGGCAGTAAAAGTAGTCACAATTTTGTCTTTACGTGCGACCATAACAGGAACATCTACGGATACATGCTCAGCCGTAATGCCGTGAGCAGAAAATTTGTGTTTAATTTGAAAATAATTCGCGGAAGATTCCAGTAAAGCTTTGGAAGGGATACAACCGACATTCAAGCAAGTACCGCCCAAGCTTGCTTTACCTTTTGCATTCTTCCACTCATCAATACACACGGTACTTAAGCCAAGCTGCGCACAGCGGATTGCAGCAACATATCCTCCAGGACCAGCGCCAATAACGGCTACATCAAATATTTCTGACATGACTTTAACCTTTTGATAAAAATCTTTTTAACCAAATGATTTTATAAAAAATATTATTTTACAATTATTTTTGACTAAGAAGTCTCCTTACTACTGCAAGGACAACTCTTCATTCGCACATCCAATGACACTAATTTCGCGTACTGCTTGCATATAATCGCCATTTTCACGCAATCGCATCATCGAACCAAAATTATTCCTAGCATGCATACGGGCAAGACGCGAAAGGCTTGTCGCTGACATTTCCCATTGCAAGTTCGCTAAAATCTCATCTACTCCTGCCGGATTATTACAAACCAAAATCATATCGCAACCTGCGGCAAGTGCGGCTTGCGCCCTTAACAATATAGATTCCAGATACTCTCCAGCACCCTGCATACTCAAATCATCACTGAAAATGCAACCCTCAAATTGCAATTCCGTACGAAGTATTTTTTGTAGCCAAACAGCAGAAAAACCGGCCGGCTTCGAATCAATTTGCGGGTAGATGACATGAGCCGCCATTATCCCAGGCAAACCACAATCAATCATATGCTGAAATGGAATCAGATCATTTATTTCGATATCAATATAGTGGCGCTGATCCATTGATTTTTCCACATGTGAATCAGCCTGAATATAGCCATGGCCGGGAAAATGCTTACCGATCGCGGGCATACCTCCTTTTTTTAAACCAATCATCTCATGCGATGCAAGATCGGAAACAGCGCTAGGATCGTGATGAAAAGCACGATTACCGATGACGCAGCTGTGCCCATAATCAAGATCCAGTACGGGTGTAAAACTAAAGTCAACACCACACGCATTTAATTCTGCGGCCAACACGAAACCCACCTGCTTAGCAAGATGGCGAGCACGAACAGGTTGCTTATCCCAAATTTTTCCCAACTCACGCATGGCTGGTAATTTTGTAAAATCTTTCTGGAAACGCTGAACACGGCCACCTTCATGATCCACAGCAATCAGCAAGCGAGGATTGCGCAATGCATGTATCTGTTGTGTCAATTCAGTCAACTGGCGATGGTTGGAATAGTTCCGCGAAAAAAGAATGACGCCACCTGTCAACGGATGTGACAACCTTAGGATGTCGTCTTCAGTCAATTGTGTACCAGCAATATCAAGCATTACAGGTCCTAGCGACATAATTATTTCTCCAGAATGACAAAAGCGCACACCATCTTGATTTCATCACTGATTGTCAGATGATGCCGGGTGATACCTTTGTCGCTGATTAACTGATCAAGCTCCGGATGAAATTGAAAAAATGGTTTTCCCAAGCCGTCATGCGCAACCGTAACATAAGTCAAATTAACCGGATGCCGCAAACCTGTGCCTATAGCTTTAGATAATGCCTCTTTGGCAGCAAAGCGGCTGGCTAAAAAGAGAATCGGCCTGCTGCTTAAATGATATTCTGACCACTCGCTGTCGGTTAATATGCGCCGCGCAAACCGTTCACCAAAACGATCGAGAGATTGTGCAATTCGTGATGATTCCACAATATCGGTGCCAATACCATAAATCATCCACGCGCCTCTACCATGAGTTGTTTCATTTCTTGTACTGCCTGCTTCAAACCTACAAAGATAGCCCGTGCAACGATGGCGTGACCGATATTAAGTTCTGAGATTTCCGGAATAGCTGCGATGTGTTGCACATTGTCATAATGCAAGCCATGTCCGGCATTTACCTTCAAACCAAGATCAGTACCTAATGCAACCGCTTGTTGTATTTCGTTAAATCGCCTTTCTTGCGCTTCTGGTGTGACTGCATCCGCATAACTTCCTGTATGAATTTCGATTACAGGTGCGCCTGCACGGATTGCTGCATTAATTTGCAATGCATCGGCATTAATGAACAATGACACACGAATTCCGGCGTCTCCCAAATTTCGGCACACACGACTAATTTGATCAAAATTCTTCACCACATCGAGCCCACCTTCTGTGGTCAATTCCTCACGTCTTTCCGGCACTAGGCAAATATCGTGAGGCTTTATTCTGAGCGCGATTGCAATCATCTCATCTGTTACTGCACTCTCCAGATTCATTCGGGTCGTTAATTGATCACGTAAAATCTCGACATCACGATCCTGAATATGGCGACGATCTTCCCGCAGATGCAATGTAATCGCATCCGCTCCGGCAGATTCAGCTATCAGAGCGGCTTGAATGGGATCTGGATATGCAGTGCCACGCGCCTGCCTTAAAGTTGCTACATGATCAATGTTGACACCTAACTCAATGATCATTCCAACTTCCTAGTACCAGATTGAAATTCTTGTAGCAAACTATTCATAACCGAGATTTCTTAATATGTTTTCATTATCAGCCCAACCGCTTTTAACTTTAACCCAAATTTCCAAATACACTTTTTCTCCTAGTAACAATTCCATATCCTTGCGTGCCTGGCTGGCTATTTGTTTGAGTTTTTCACCTTTTTTACCAATAATAATCGCTTTCTGATTTGGCTTCTCGACAAGGATAGTCGCATAAATTTTGTGCAAGTGATTCTCTTGTTTAAATTGATCTATTACGACACTGGTTGAATAAGGAATTTCATCGCCCATTAAACGAAACAATTTTTCACGGATAAATTCCCCTGCAATGAAACGCTGACTACGGTCTGTGATTTCATCTTTATTATACAAAGGCTGACTAACCGGCAGATGATTACGGATTGCACCAAGGAGTTCCGGTAGTTGAATTTTATGCATAGCGCTAACCGGTATCATGGCAGTAAATTTAAACGTTTCAGCCATATTATTCAAAAATGGCAGCAAACGATTTTTGTCAACCAGCTTGTCAATTTTATTGATGACTAAAATTACCGGAATATTCTCAGGCAAAATTCCAAGTACCTCGGCATCACGCTGATCAAAATGCATCGCTTCAATCACAAACAAAATAACATCAACATCTTGCACACTTTGTGTCACGACTCGGTTCATTGCAGTATTTAACCGATTGGAATATTGCATTTGAAAACCTGGCGTATCAACAAACACAAACTGTGTCTGCTGATTGGTTAGAATACCATTTATACGGAAACGAGTAGTTTGTGCTTTTCTTGATGTGATGCTTATTTTCTGTTGCAGTAGCTTGTTCAGTAAAGTCGATTTACCCACGTTAGGTCGACCAATAATTGCGATATAGCCAGAACGGAAGTCGCCATCAGTAGTCATTCTAAAAAATCGAAAACCTTTAAGGAACTGTTAACAATCATTTTTATACCTACCGATAGGGGCAAATTTCCTCATACGCTAACTTCGCTGCTTCCTGTTCTGCACTACGGCGACTTGTCCCTTCACCAAACGTGCGGATATTAAATGTGGACAAAATACACTCCACTTTAAACTTCTGTTTATGGGCTTTACCGCTGGTCATGACAACAATATACTCAGGCAGAGCTATTTTTTGGCTTTGCAAAAACTCTTGGAGCAGCGTTTTAGGATCCTTACCTTGTGATTTAAAATCGATATTTTGCATCAATGGTAAGAAGATTGCCATAACTACCTCTTCTGCTTGAGCAAAATTACTATCTAAATAAATAGCACCCAGTACAGCTTCAAGAGCATCTGCAAGAATCGAGGGACGGTGGCTCCCGCCACTTTTTAACTCACCTTCACCTAATCGTATGAGTTTATCGATCTGCAATTTTAGTGCTATATCTGATAGTGCCTTTTGATTGACAAAATTAGCTCGAAGTCGTGATAAATGTCCTTCTGGTAAATCTGGAAAAAATTTATAAATCAATCCAGCAACCGCACAATTCAATACGGCATCACCTAGAAATTCTAGTCGCTCATTATGAGCTATACCATAACTGCGATGTGTCAAGGCTTCTCGCAGCAATTTGGGCTGCGAAAATGTATACCCTAAGCGTTCACAAAATAAATCTACTAGCACCTTTTTGTTATTTTGTACTGCTCCAGTTGGCATAATATTTCAGATCACTCGCTTATAGCTTCAAAATCAATAACTAATGATACATTCGAGACCAAAGGTATCTTGGACGTATAACTCACACTCAAAACAACACGTCCCTTTTCTTTATTAATCCTAATATCCTGCGCGCTGACTGATTTAATGCTATCAATTTGAGCTCGCTTGCCAAATGATTGTCTTATATTGTTGATATCAGCGTCCTGCTTACTAGCTTCTTCGGCTACTGCATTCAAATTTTTCTTTATTGAATTATATTCAATATAAGCGGGTAAGACTCTGAAACCAAGAATAGAGATTAAAATAAGAATCACAGACCATATCAGCATACCCGATAAGCTGATACCTTTTTGTTTATATGGCGTCTCGTGATTTTTCATACTTATACCCCCTGCCTGGAAACTTGAATGTTACTTAATTGATAATCCAATACGACCAAAATCTCCAAAATTCCACCAAACCATAAAAGCTTTACCCACAATATTTTCTTCTGGTACAAATCCCCAATAACGGCTATCACTACTGCTGTCACGATTATCCCCCAAGGTAAAATAATTACCGGGTGGTACCTCACACGTAAATCCAGTACGGCGATATTTACAATTTTCCCTAAATTCAAATTGCCTTACATTGGAAAATTGTATTCCTTTAACATCTTGATTAATAAGAATAGAATGACTATCGTTGGCCAGATACTCAGAGAAATGATCTGAATAAATATAACCAAATCCTGACTCTACATACTTATAATCACCCTCATATTCCGTTCTAATGGGTTCTCCATTGATAATCAATTGCTTATTATGATAGGTAACAATATCACCAGGCAATCCAACAATTCGCTTAATATAATCAATTGATGGATCTTCTGGATAACGAAATACCAATACATCACCGCGTTTCGGCTCATTAACATCCAGTATTTTTTTGTTGATAACGGGAAGCCTAATTCCGTAGGTATACTTATTAACCAGAATAAAGTCACCGACTAATAACGTAGGTATCATAGAGCCCGATGGAATTTTAAAAGGCTCAATTACAAATGAGCGCAAACTGAAGACAATCAATATAATAGGAAAAAAACTTTTAGGATATTCAATCCACCATGGTTCATTTTCACCCGGTTCACGCTTTTTTTTCCAGAAGATGATGTCTAAAAGCCAAATACTGCCTGTAACTACAAGAAGAACAAATAAAATCAAAGGAAAATTCATTTCATTTCCTTTGTCAGAAGTTCATCAAAACACTTCCAAAATATATAAAAATAATTTAAATTCAATCTATTGTTAAGAAAATATAACTTACTTTTTATAATCATTACTTATTATCAACCTGCAAAATTGCTAGAAAGGCTTCTTGCGGAATTTCTACATTTCCTACCCGCTTCATTCTCTTTTTACCTGCTTTTTGTTTCTCCAGCAACTTTCGTTTACGCGTTATGTCACCACCGTAACATTTTGCCAACACATTCTTGCGTAACGCCTTGACAGTTTCACGCGCAATAATGTGTGCGCCTATCGCTGCCTGCACCGCAATATCAAACATTTGACGTGGAATCAATTGCCGCATTTTCTGAACTAATTCACGTCCTCGGTATTGGCTGCTGCTTCTATGCACAATCAATGACAAAGCATCGACTTTATCACCATTAATCAATATATCCAGTTTCACTAAATCAGACGCGCGAAATTCTTTAAATTCGTAATCCAATGACGCATAACCGCGACTAGTAGATTTCAATCGATCAAAAAAATCCATGACAACTTCATTGAGTGGCATCTCATAAGTTAGCATTACTTGCTTACCCATATATTGCATATTGGTCTGGTTACCACGCTTGCTCACACACAAGGTAATCACTGCACCGACATACTCTTCCGGTACTAAAATAGTCGAAGTGATGATGGGTTCACGAATTTCGGCAATCTTTGAAAGATCAGGAATTTTTGATGGATTTTCAATTTCCAGAATTGTGTCATCTCGCATCAGTATCTGATAAACCACCGTTGGTGCGGTAGTGATCAAATCCATATCATATTCTCTTTCTAATCGTTCCTGCACAATATCCATATGCAGCAAACCGAGAAAGCCACAACGAAAACCAAAACCTAATGCTTGAGATACTTCCGGTTCAAAATGCAATGATGAGTCATTCAGTCTCAGTTTCTCCAGTGCTGAGCGTAGTGCATCATATTGATTGGATTCAACGGGATACAACCCAGCAAATACCTGTGGTTTGATTTCTTTAAAGCCCTGTAATGGCATGTCGGCTGGATGATTTGCAGATGTCACCGTATCGCCAACTTTTGCTATATTGAGTTCTTTGATGCCAGCAATAATGAAACCGACTTCTCCCGCACTCAGGGAATCACGGTAAACCGACTTTGGCACAAAAACCCCAACCTGTTCGCATAATTGAACAGCCTTACTAGCCATCAACAAAATCTTTTCGCCAGGTTTAATTGTGCCGTCGATTACCCTGACCAAAATAACGACACCAACATAATTATCAAACCAGGAATCGATAATCAGCGCTTTTAATGTCGCTTTTGGATCTCCTTTGGGGTCGGGGATTCGCGCAATCAACGCTTCTAAAACATCCACCACACCTTCGCCAGTTTTTGCACTCACTCTGACCGCATCATGTGCGTCAATTCCGATGACCTCTTCAATATTAGTGATGACACGCGTGGGATCCGCTGCTGGCAAATCAATTTTGTTTAAAACCGGGATAACTTCAACACCCTGTTCAATTGCAGTATAGCAATTAGCAACAGTTTGCGCTTCAACGCCTTGTGAAGCATCTACTACTAAAAGCGCACCTTCGCAGGCTGCTAGTGAGCGCGAAACCTCATATGAAAAATCAACATGGCCAGGAGTATCAATTAAATTCAGTAAGTAAGTTTCACCATTTCTTGCTTTATAATGCAATGCTGCAGTTTGTGCTTTGATGGTGATACCTCTTTCACGTTCCAAATCCATGGAATCCAAAACTTGCTCGTCCATTTCACGATCAGATAGACCGCCACACAAATGAATAATACGATCCGCCAGTGTCGATTTACCATGATCGATATGGGCGATAATAGAAAAATTTCGAATATGCTGCATCAAGATATAAAAAATAAAATAATAGCTTCCGCCCCTCGAACAGGGATACTATCCCCATCACACTGGAATTTAAGATATTGTATAGTCAGTCAAAAGAGGCAGCATTCTAACGAAATTTGCCAAGATAATCATCTAATGCGGCTAAATCCAAAAAATGATGACAAATCTCTTGGTTAGTATGAGTGGATACTAACACCGGAATATTTTCGCCATAGAGCGCAACCAATTCCGGTTTAGTATCAATATCGATAACTTGCAAATTAAACAATACTTGTTTTTGCAAATTCTGCAAAGCAATTATCATGTCATGGCACAGATGACAATTTTCACGAGCATATACAGTTAGTGAATTTGCTTGGATCAGGGCATGTGAAGCCGGTTTATTTTTTTGTTTCATTATCAATTAGTTTCATGGTAATGAACGTAGTAATATCTCCTCTTTTCACCAGCAAAGCGATATTTTTTCCACTCTTAACTTGATTGAGCAGATCATTAAATTGCTCGGCACTTGTCACATCCTTGCTGTTAAATCCGAGAATAATATCTCCACTCCGAATTCCTGCACGACTGGCAATACCGGGCTGCAAACCTTCTACCAATAACCCATTAGCAATTTCCAATTGTTTCTTTTGCTCGGCCGTAATTTCACTCAGTGCTAGCCCTAGACGATTTGAAGTGTCTGCTTTTTTCCCTTGTTTAAACTTGCGATTTTCTGCAACTTCATCAGAAGGTGATTCCCCTACCTCCACCTTAACTGTTTTCAGAGAACCATCTCGCCACACTTGAACAGATACTTTCGAATTTGGTTTCGTATTACCCACTATGCGTGGTAAATCGGCGGATATTGCAACTTCTTTTTCATCAAAATTCAGAATAATATCCCGCGCCTTAATTCCTGCTCGATCGGCCGGACCATCTTTTTCCACCGAAACAACTAATGCACCCTTACTATCCGTCAACCCAAAAGAATCAGCCAAATCTTTAGTAACCTCTTGAATCATAACACCAATTCTTCCTCGACTTATTTTGCCGTTTAGCTTTAATTGATTGGCTATTTCAGTTGCGACATTAATCGGTATTGCAAATGACAATCCCATAAAACCGCCGGTGCGACTGTAAATTTGCGAGTTGATTCCGACAACCTCTCCTTTCATATTGAACAACGGTCCACCTGAGTTACCTGGATTTATTGCCACATCGGTTTGTATAAACGGCACATAATTTTCTTGTGCTAGCGAACGACCTTTAGCACTGACAATACCTGCTGTCACACTATGTTCAAATCCAAACGGCGATCCAATTGCAATCACCCACTCACCTACTCTGAGCTTTTCCGGATCTCCCTGTGTAACAATAGGTAAATCAGTGGCATTAATCTTAATTAACGCAATATCCGTTTTCCGGTCAGTACCAACCACTTCTGCTACAAATTCGCGCTTATCATTCAGTTTAACCGTTATTTCATCGGCTGCTTCAACAACATGCGCATTTGTTAAAATGTAACCATCAGAACTAATGATAAAACCCGATCCCAACGATTTAGGTTCTGATCTCCTTGGCGCAGAAAAAGGCTGCATATGTTTTTTAAAAAAATCATAAAAAGGAGAGTTCTCAGGAATACCCGGTATCTCTGGAAAAACCTGACCATTCACTAGGCTTGGAGTTTGTACAGCACTAATATTAACGACCATAGCACCATACGTCTCTACCAATCCAGTAAAATCAGGTAGTTGATTCATCTGCGCAGACACTAGCGACGATGCCATCAACGATGAGATTAATATTAACTGTGACATCACCACCCCTAACCTTACCTTCAAACTCGTATAAATAATTATTATCTGTTTCATATTGTGCTACTCATCAAATCAGGAAATTTAAAAATTTGCTTTGGATATAATTGAATAAAAACCAGGCAACTTAATAAAACTATAACACGTTAAAAATATATCTATAAAATAAGACACACAAACGTAAGAACGGTGATTTTATCAAGCTTTATATGATGAAAATATCTTTACAATAAATTTCTATCGGTCAACATTTATTCTTGTTTATACACAGAATCGCCAATTAATTTTATAGTTTTCAACGGCACTTCACCCACAGTTGTGATTTTGTTATCACCTAATATACGAACATAAATATTGATTGCACCGCGGCTAGTGAAAAAACCTGGCATGGGTGTTGGCGCATTTTTAACAATTGGCTCAATAAATATAGAAACTGTCGCTAACCCATCCGATAGCGCAATATGATCCACTAATGTAGATTTATCAATCAAATTACGTTTCATTTCAACTAATTTCTTAAAACCTTTTGGTAAGGTTTTAACCTGCCATTTTAATTCACCCTCGTTTAAAATCGATGAAACTAATTCAATCGCCTGCCAATCTGAAGTAAGCAGTGAATGATCAGGCTGCAACATGTTCAATTGAATTTCTTTATCAATTTCTATTTGGACAAACGAGAATTGTTCAATAATTTCATCACCCTCCACCACTGCAACTTTTAGCAGCAAGCCTGTTTGCATATCAACCCAAAATTGCTGACCATAGCGAAGCGAATCTCTTGGTGTTAACAACAAAACTTGGGATTCATGATTGGCTATTCGCTCACGCTTGGTTTCCTTGACGTGATAATTGTTATCGATCTCATTAGATGGCTGGGGAAGAAGATCGGGAAAAAATTTACGAAACCACCGTTTTTCACTATAAGCTTTTTTACTCTCAGGGAGATAACATCTCATCTCATCATTATTACGAAAAACTATGCGCGGAGTTCCATCTAATACTTCAATTTTTTCATGCTGACCTGTTTTATCGATTTTATGAATTGTACGTGATGCCTCTATATGACCTTCAGCATAATAAACAAATATTCCTGAATAATTGTACTGAGCAGGCGCTTCAGCCATTTTCTTTAGCCAATTTAACGCATTTTCCGATGAATGCGGGAGAACCTCTGCTAGTGCAGCGTTACAGCTTATTATTAACAAAAAAAATAGCGTAAATATTAGGCGACTAGTCATCTACCATATCTTTCGTTATATTCGTTTATGTTATTAATATGAGTCATTTGTCCGCGCATATTGATTCCTGGAGAAAACTCTCGATGCACAAATAAGTATTCATTCATTTCAATCGAAGGGTAATTGGGTAACACAGCAGGAGACGAAACCATTAATGGCAGTGCAGTCGCGGGCAAATTATTACTGCTTTGATTTGAATTTTCTACAAGCATTGTTGGCTGTGTCATATAGGAAGGTGTATACATCATTAACCAAGCAGAAAACACGACAACAATTGAAGCTGCTATTGAAGCCGCAAAAACTTTATATTTTTGCGGTTTAAGTATTAAAGAAGTTCTGGGAGAAAGTACAGTTGGTTCGGTTGTTAATTGTTGGCTGACTCGATGTGAAACATCGGTAGATAGTTTTGATGATTGCCTTAGTGTATCGCCAATAAGATGAAATGTTTGCCATTGCATTCGTAACTCATCATCCCTTCGTAGTACTTCGATAATACTTAATGCATCTTGATTTCCTAGCTCACCATCCATTAACGCCGATATTTTGCTTTTCACATTACCACCTCTTGTCTTTACTCGTCCCTAACAAAGGAC
Source organism: uncultured Nitrosomonas sp. (assembly GCA_902826055.1). Taxonomy (GTDB): domain Bacteria; phylum Pseudomonadota; class Gammaproteobacteria; order Burkholderiales; family Nitrosomonadaceae; genus Nitrosomonas. Next base: position 49,523 of record CADEDJ010000009.1, read on the forward strand.
GTAACTGTTCAGATATTGCTTCACGAGCACGAAATATACGCGAACGTACAGTACCTATTGGGCAATTCATAATATTCGCAATTTCTTCATAACTTAATCCATCAATCTCTCTTAAAACTATCGCTGTACGTAATTCTTCTGGCAACGAGTCTAATGTTTGATTAACAGTTTGAGCAATTTGCTTACTCATCAGTTCACTCTCGGGAGTATTCACTTCTTTTAAAATACCGCCATCTTCGAAATTCTCAGCATCTTCATTGTCAAATTCCTGCAGTGTGGGTACTTTTCGACCCTGAGACACCAAGAAATTTTTTGCAGTATTAATGCCAATTCGATATAGCCACGTATAAAAAGCACTATCTCCACGAAAGGAAGGCAAGGCTCTATAAGCCTTAACAAAAGCTTCTTGCGTCACATCCTCAACTTCAGCAGCATCGCGGATAAAATGTGATAATAAACGCGCCAGCTTACGTTGATACTTGATAACCAGTAGATCGAATGCATGCTTATCTCCGCTTTGAACTCGTTCTACTAACTGCTGATCGATTTCCCGATCACCCATACTGCTTGATCCCTGAGCATTTTTTGAAAGAATGTCTGATTTTATTCTTGTTTTGCTAAATATTATGCAATGACGCAATGAACAAGTATATCCGTTCAACCAATTCTCGGGAACTAGATAATTTAATATTACCTATTTTAATGACAATTATGACAGTTAATAAGTTCACATTTTGTGATTGAATTATCTCGTAAAAGACATGAAGTTTACTGAGTCTGTTATCATTCAAAATTATGGCTTTTTTATTATTGAAGATAAATTCAGTTAAATGGTTAACAATTATTTTGATACGCTAATTATTGGTAGTGGTTTAGCTGGATTTGCTCTTGCGCTTCATTTAGCCCCCTATAAAAAAGTCTGTATCGTAACCAAACAAACCATCGATTCAGGTGCCAGCTCGTGGGCTCAAGGTGGTATCGCGGCAGCTTTGTCAGCTACCGATTCACCGGCACAGCACGCTCAAGACACATCAATAGCTGGAGCCGGCTTATGCGATGTAGAAATCACTCAGTATGTCACTGAACATGCAGCGAGCGCTATACACTGGCTCATAGATGAAGGCGTTACTTTTACCGGTGATCAAACCAGCGATACTGGATTTCATCTTACCAAAGAAGGCGGTCATAGCGTGCGGCGTATTATTCACAGTGGCGACGCAACTGGCAAAGCGGTTCAACAAACACTCATAGAAAAAATCAGAGCTCATGCAAATATCTGTGTATTAGAACATCACATCGCCATCGATTTGATTACCAGTGATAAGCTATCTGACTATCATTCGAAAACGCAAAATAGGCAATGCTTTGGAGCTTATGTGTTGGACAAAAACAAGGGCCGGGTTCGCACATTCACAGCTCAAAATACTGTACTGGCAACCGGTGGTGCAAGCAAAGTCTACCTCTATACCACCAATCCGGATACAGCTACTGGCGATGGCATCGCAATGGGTTGGCGCGCAAATTGCCGTATCGCCAACATGGAATTTATTCAATTTCATCCCACTTGTCTTTATCATCCTCACGCAAAATCTTTTTTAATCAGTGAAGCCGTACGTGGGGAAGGCGGTCTATTAAAGCTTCCCACCGGTGAACGTTTTATGCCTTGGCACGACCAACGTGCTGAACTTGCACCTCGTGATATAGTTGCCCGGGCCATCGATTTTGAAATGAAAAAAAGAGGATTGGATTGCGTTTACTTAGACATATCGCATAAATCCGCCAGTTTTCTAAGGGAACACTTCCCAACGATTCATGCCCGCTGCTTGGAATTGGGAATCGATATCACTAAAGAATCTATACCGGTTGTACCTGCCGCACATTATACGTGCGGTGGCGTTATGACCGACAAAAATGGTAAAACCGATTTGCATAATCTGTATGCCATTGGAGAGACCGCGCATACCGGGCTGCATGGCGCTAATCGGTTAGCCAGTAATTCACTGTTAGAATGTTTAGTGTTTGCTCATGCTGCAGGCAACGACATTATCAATCAGCCCACGCAAACATTGCCCCTACTGGCTGATTGGGATGAAAGCCGGGTTACTGATGCCGATGAAGAAATCGTAATCGCGCATAACTGGGATGAATTGCGTCGCTTTATGTGGAACTACGTTGGCATTGTAAGAACCACAAAACGTTTACAACGTGCACAACGAAGAATAGAACTGTTGCGTGAAGAAATTAATGAATACTATACCAACTTCCGCGTCACCAGTGATTTATTGGAGCTACGTAATCTGGTCGATAGTGCCGACTTAATCGTGCGCAGTGCCATGTTGCGCCATGAAAGCAGAGGATTGCACTATAGCAAGGACTATCCAGGTGCGTTGCCTATTGCTAAAAATACCGTGTTAAAAAAAGAAACGAGCTAAGACTGCTACAAAAACTGTAGTGTGTTATCGATCAATATGTGCAGCAATTCTTTTTATTTACGATCATCATGCGTATATCTTGTGCTGATAAGCCTATTGATATGGCACGATGTTGCGCTGGCGTTGGCACAAGATTATTCCTGTGAAATCCCAAGCAAAACGCATATCTGGATTTCACCCTTGAATCCTACATCTGAAAAGCCCCTCAAAATCATGGCGGTATCAACCGATGGCGCAATAACAGAATTAGTTCTGACCGACAGTCAAGGCCACCACATACCGCTCCAGTCACGCTACCGTGGTGGCCCGCCCTGGAGCATTTTAAGCGCGCTGCAAAAACTGGATGAAGGCCACTTTCAAGTAACCGCGAATCGCAACGGCGAAACAATTGCTTGTCACCAATTCACTGTTGGATCGACAGTAACCCAACCTGCACGCGGGAAATGGAATCTAGCCACAGAAGCCTTGTACGCCGCCTGGATTGAAGAGCTTTTTGGCGCACCGCACGAGGAAAATTTAAGCTTTGATTCATTAGAGCCTGTGTTACGCAATCGTAAACGCAACTTTCTCTACAACTATCATGGCCGTAGTGAAGACAAGGATTTGCCGCTCACCCCTGATTGCGCCGATTTGCCCTATGCTTTGCGTGCTTATTTTGCCTGGAAAATGGGATTGCCCTTCGCTTATCGCACCTGCGGGCGCGGTTCGATCAAATCACCGCCGCAATGCGGCAATGCAACAATCATGTCGGAATTCACACGCAATATCAGTACGCAAGCCAGCTTCAAGAAATTTAGCAGACTATTGGTGGACACTGTGCATTCCGGTTCACTACGAACCGGTTTCGAAGATGAATCGACGGACTGGTATCCCATCGCTTTTAACCGTGAAACATTATGGCCTGGAACTATCTACGCAGATCCTTATGGCCATGTTCTAGTTTTGGTCGAATGGATCCCTCAAACTATAGATCAGCCGGGCACACTGTTGGTTGTCGACGCTCAGCCGGACAATTCAATTGCACGTAAGCGAGTATGGGAAGGTACCCTGCTGTATGACCATACTGAAAGTGCAGGACCTGGTTTTAAGAGCTTCCGACCTCTGACCCGTACAACTGCAGAAAAGTGGCGCGCACTGACCAATGAAGAGCTGACTGTTCAATCCGAATTTCTTCCTTTTTCGTTGGAACAAAGCCAACTCGCGCGCGAAAATTTTTATGCCAAGTTAGCCAAGCTGATCAACCCGCATGGACTGAATCCCACGCAAGCTTATGAAGCGACATTGGATGCTTTGGTGGAACAACTTGTGACACGCGTAAACTCAGTGAAAAACGGAGAAGCTTATTTCCGCAAAAACCCGCGCGGCGTCATCCCAATGCCCAACAGAATGGCAATTTTTCAGACGGTTGGCCCATGGGAAGATTACTCCACACCTTCTCGGGATATGCGCTTACTTATTGCTATCAACGTACTGCAGAGTTTGCCCGAAAAAATAATCCGTTATCCCGAATTATTCGTATTAAACGGAAAAAGTCCGGAACAAGCTAAAATAGAAATCGAGCACCATCACAACAAGCGCATTCACGAACGCAGTATCGTTTACACACGTAGCGATGGTAGTACGTGGGAATTGTCTTTAGCTGAAATACTGGTACGCAAAACGGCTTATGAAATCGCTTATAACCCAAACGATTGCGCAGAAATCCGCTGGGGCGCCCAACCCGATACTGAGGAATATTCTACTTGCCGTCGCCAGGCACCAGCACAGCAACGAACAAAAATGGAACAATACCGTACATGGTTCCGCGAAACACAAAGACCGGCTTATTAAGATGCAATAGCGGTATTTCCGGCAGCACATGGAAAAACTCTATTTTTATCAATCCAATCAGAATTAAATGAAACAATGCTAATAGTTGACAATCCATAAGCCCTTCGATAGTCTCAGCGCACGCACGAAACTTTGTATAGTTATACGCTCGCCGTACCCTGATTAAACTAAACGTAACGTTGGCAAGGACAGATTGATTATTTATACCTTCGTTTTCCAGTTAATCAGAATTGATTTTTGTGTGGTTAATAATAAATATACTTATGCTCGTAAAATTAAAAAGGAGAAAATAATGGAATTGAAAGGATCTAAAACCGAAGGAAATTTAAAAGCCGCTTTTGCGGGAGAATCTCAAGCTAACCGCCGCTATTTATATTTCGCGGCAAAAGCCGATGTGGAAGGACAAAATGATGTTGCAGCGGTATTCCGATCTACTGCAGAAGGTGAAACAGGTCACGCGCATGGTCATCTGGAATATTTGGAAAATTGCGGCGACCCAGCAACAGGCATGCCTTTTGGTTCTTCCCGCGACAACCTGAAAACCGCCATTGCAGGCGAAACACATGAATATACCGACATGTATCCAGGCATGGCAAAAATAGCTCGTGATGAAGGTTTTGATGAAATTTCCGACTGGTTCGAAACGCTTGCAAAAGCAGAACGTTCTCACGCCAACCGTTTTCAGCGCGCACTGGACAGCTTGACTGATTAGTATAAGTTCGGGGTTTAGCCAGGCAAGATTCTGATTAAACCCCGTCACCGTCAAACTGGACAATCCTTAATAAGCTGAGATCGATTCCTTTATGCCTATTCGTGAAGGTAGCCTAGAAGCCCCTAAACGCCACCCAATTGACTGGAAGAATCCAGATTTTTATAACGAAGCCAGCCTGACTCAGGAAATGGAGCGGGTTTTCGACATCTGCCACGGCTGCCGGCGCTGTGTCAATTTGTGCACTGCTTTTCCGCGCTTATTCGATCTCATTGACGAAAGCTCGACCGGTGAACTTGATGGCGTCAATAAAAATCAATTTGCAGAAGTCGTGGATCATTGTTATCTCTGCGACATGTGTTTCATGACCAAGTGCCCTTATGTACCGCCGCATGAATGGAACATCGACTTTCCGCATCTGATGTTACGTGCCAAGGCGGTGAAATATAAAAACAAGGGTGCCGGGTTTCGAGATAAGCTGTTATCCAGTACCGATTTGATGGGTAAATTGGCCACCATTCCCGTTATCGTACAAACCGTTAATGCCGTCAACAAGACGCCAGCCACACGCAAATTAATGAATAGCATGTTAGGAATCCATGCTGATAGAAAGCTGCCTGAATACAGCGCGAATAAATTTCGTGCAAACGCAAGACTCAACGCTACTTTTGCCGTCGTGAATGGCGCCAAGACACCGGGCAAAGTTGCGATTTATGCCACTTGCTATATTAATTATAACGAACCAGGTATCGGTCACGATTTGTTAACGATACTGGAACACAACGAAATTCCCGCTTGCCTGGTGGAAAACGAAGCCTGTTGCGGCATGCCGAAGCTCGAACTGGGTGATTTGGAAGCAGTGGAAGCATTGAAAAACAAAAATATCCCGCCATTGCTAAAATTGGCACAGGAAGGCTACGCCATCATTTCCGCAGTACCATCCTGTACATTGATGTACAAACAAGAATTGCCGCTCCTGTTTCCACATGATGAAGCGGTTCACACTGTGGCTGCCGCGATGTTTGATCCATTCGAGTATTTATCTTTGCGCAACCAGGACAACCTGCTCAAAACTGATTTTAAAAAATCATTGGGCAATGTGGCATACCATATCCCATGCCATCAGCGTGTGCAAAACATCGGAAAAAAAACGCGTGACATTTTGCAGCTTATCCCGGACACCACTATCCATACGGTGGAGCGATGTTCAGGCCATGATGGAACTTGGGGCGTGAAAAGTGAATTCTTTGCCGATTCCATGAAAATCGGCCGTCCGGTTTTCAAGCAAATGGCTGCTGCGAACCCGGATTACATCAGTTCCGATTGTGCAATTGCCGCACGGCATATTGAACAAGGTATCGGTGAAAGCAAGGCCAAAAAATCACACCCGCTCACTTTATTACGTATGGCTTATGGTGACTACGTTGAGCAAGGAACGCACATTGACCATAGTCAACCAACCGTTTCCGCCACTTCATTGGACGAAAAAAACATGGCACCCATTACTCGTGACAACCTGCTGACATTAGAAGCGTATGCCAAGATACGTAACGATTTTCGTACTCAAGTCATGGCGCATAAAAAAACGCGTAAAATCTCATTGGGAGAGAATATCACGCTGATTTTTGAAGATGCGCTGACAATACGTTACCAAATTCAGGAAATGCTCCATGTCGAACGCATCTTCCAAGAACAAGAAATCATACATGAATTTGAAACCTATGCACCGTTAGTACCGGATGGCAGCAATTGGAAAGCCACCATGATGATCGAATACCCTGATCCGGCAATACGTGCAGCCAAGCTTGCCACCATGGTAGGCATTGAAGACAAAGTATGGATTAAAATTGGCGGGCATGCACCCGTTTATGCGATCGCCGATGAAGACTTAGAGCGGGAAAATAAAGAAAAAACCTCATCAGTTCATTTTCTGCGCTTTGAACTTAGCGCGGAAATGATTCAATCCCTGCGTCAGGGCGCTTCCCTCAGTATGGGTGTGGATCATCAAGCTTATCAAGCAAATATTGATATTACCGATGCCAGCATTCGAGACTCATTATTAAATGACTTAACCATTAAATGAGACGAACGCTAGTTACTCTGGCTTGTGTCTTATTTTTGCTTGCCTGCGCCAAACCGCCATTCAAAGATGAATTCGAAAGCGACAAGCCTTGGATTGAGCAAATGACACAATTGCCTGCTTATCCGGATGCAAAAAATCTACTGGCATTTGATGCAGGTGCTACTACCAGTAATCAATACATGGTCGATACAACTTCGATCAAAATTGGTGGCGATGGCGTCATTCGCTTTAGCCTCATAATCAAATCACCTAATGGCGCCGAAAATGTCAGTTACGAAGGCATACGCTGCGCCACCAACGAAAGAAAAATATACGCACTCGGAAGAAATGATAAAACGTGGGCACAACCACGCATATCCGAATGGCAAAAGCTCGATTTTGTCCGGCAATTTTATGCACAACGGGAGCTTTCCAAAAACATCTTTTGCCCGCACCGGCAAATTGTCAGTGATAGCGAAGAAGCAGTACAAGCATTAAAGGCAGGCATGCACCGAAGCATCATCCGTTAATAAAACAACAAACGAAATTACGGCCACAATAGCTCGAAAATGCCATAGTTATCTGAAAAAGCACGGAATTGGCTTTATTTGTGCACGCATTAACAGACTGTTTTTTTTACAGATTCATGCACACTCTGCTTCACTTGGTATGACTCTTATTTAGATTGTTATCTTCACAAACTATCCTGTTATTGAGGTAATCATGGATCATACCAATCGAACAAAATCTCGGTTGCTTGCAGAATTAAGCCAGTTACGCTCTGAGCTGGCAACCGTCAAGTTGATGACGGAAAAGCGCACCCATGAACTATATGTCAGTGAAGAACGATTTTCTCTGGCAATGCGCGGCGCTAACGACGGACTTTGGGATTGGAATCTTGAAACGGATGAAGTTTATTATTCACCGCGCTGGAAAAGCATGTTGGGTTATGCCGAAAATGAAGTGGAGAATACGATTAACACCTGGGCAAGCCTGGTGCATCCGGATGACAAGGACATAGTATTGGAAAAAGCTCGAGACTACATCGACGGCCGCAAAGATTCATTCGAAGTAGAAATGCGCATGCGGCATAAAGATGGTCATGAAGTGTATGTATTATCGCGCGCATTTCTAGTTACTCATGAATCCGATGGTAAACCGTTCCGCTTGGTCGGCACGCATGTTGATATAACTGAGCGCAAGAAAGCGGAAACATTTGACAGCAAATATGCTGAAATACTCGAGCTGATTGCGATCGGACGTTCTGCATCGGATATCTATGATGCGATTGCATTGATGTATGAAGCCCGTCACCCCGGAATGCGATGCTCAATGCTCGAATTGAGCGGTAATAAACTTCTGCATGGTGGAGCGCCAAGTTTGCCGAAGGAATATTGTAAAGCTGTACACGGCTTGGAAAACGGCCCGAGTGTCGGTTCCTGTGGAACATCCACTTTCACGGGGAAACGTGTTCTTGTTGAAAACATTGAAACAGATCCCAAATGGAAGAAAATCAAACACTTCGCGTTACCGCATGGTATGCGGTGTTGTTGGTCTGAACCAATCAAGAGCTCCAATGGAAAAGTCTTGGGTGCGTTTGGCATGTACTACAATCACCCTGCTCTTCCCAATGAGAAAGAATTAAAAGATCTAATATCTGCTGCCAGACTCACGGCAATCGTCATGGAACGGGATCAAACACAAAAGCGTATACACACGTTAGCTTATACCGATGAATTAACGGGACTCGCCAGTCGCGCCTCATTCATTCAGCACATAGAAGAATTAATCAAAGTATCTTCACGGCACAACCGCCGTTTTGGACTCCTTTACATCGATCTAGACGACTTCAAAAGTGTTAACGACAGCCTCGGACATGATGCAGGGGATGTGCTGCTTAAAACCATTGCACAGCGTTTGATAAATACCTGTCGGGAAATCGATTTTATTGCACGGCTTGGCGGCGATGAATTCTGTATTCTCATCGACGAAGCCGAAGAAGATTACGCGGCCAATGTCGCAAAACGTTGTCTTGACGTAATCTCTCAACCCATCGAAATTTATTCCAGAAAACTCACGCCAGCTTGCAGTATTGGCATCGCTTATTATCCTGATGATGGAATGAATTTATCCGCCCTGTTGAAGGCTGGCGATACTTCGCTATACACGGCAAAAGAAAATGGCAAGAATCAGTATGCTTTCTACAAAGCAGAACTTACTCAAAAAACTGAATACCGCTTTCAAATTGAACAAAGCTTGCGAGAAGCAATCGAGAAACAACAGCTTTCACTGGTTTATCAGCCTCAAGTCAATGTAAAAACAGGAAAAATATTCTGCGTCGAGGCATTATCTCGTTGGTATCACCCACAATTAAAAAAGCATATTCCGCCGGTTGATTTTATTGCTACTGCCGAAAAAATCGGCATGATTAAACCATTAACCGAATGGGTGCTGAGAACCGCTTGCAATCAATTAGTCACCTGGAAGAAAGAAGGCTTTAGCTCGCTTTGTATGGCAATCAATATTTCTCCAAGCCTTTTTCTCGACCAAGGTTTTGTACTGCTGGTACAGCGCCTTCTGGATGAGGTGGGGATAGCGCCGTCTGAATTGGAACTAGAAGTAACAGAAAGCGTGGTACAAACGGATCCACGGAATCTCTCCATTTTCCAGGATTTGAAAAAACTGGGGGTGTTACTGGCAATTGATGATTTTGGAACCGGTTATTCATCTTTTGCGTCGCTTAAGCACCTCAAAGCTGATTTTCTGAAAATCGACAAATATTTTATTGACGATATGCTTGTTGATAAGAAAGCATTCACATTGGTCAGCGCTATGATAGAAATGGGACATAAACTAGGCTATGGCATCATTGCCGAAGGTGTTGAGACATCAGAACAACTTGAGACTCTTAAACATCTTGGCTGCAATACCGTGCAAGGTTATCTATTCAGTGAACCAATCAGTGCTGACAAAATATTAACGTTGCTCAATAGCGAGATACACAATGATATCTTCAGTCAGCACCAGTTGAACAAAATGGCCTAATTACAATTGAACTTCATTGATGGGCTATACGTTGCTTGCCGTGCTATGTAACTCAGTAATTTTGAAAATACCATCATCCTCTGCGCCATAAGAAAGACTGGCATGTCTTTCAGAAGGAGCAAAGTAGACACATTTGTATCAAGCGTGCAATGTTTAACCCATTATTGGGGTTAAACATTGCGCTATTAGTAACTTGATGAAAATCAGATCAATGACTACTGTTTTACGAAAGAACCATCTTGTTTAATCCAAAACTCTCGAGTAAATGCATCGTAAACGGTTTCTGCATCGGTCACAAAACAATCCCCGACACTCTGTGTTGTGGTGGTATCTTTTGTCGCCAACGTAATCGGTGGAGTAACTGTGATTCCTGGAATATTATTAAAATCATCCCCAAACTGCGCAGTCATATCGTAGCAAACATCAGAGTTTATAATCAGATTCGCTCCTTCTGCAGGCACGTTAATGGTGCAATGCTTGCTGTTTGAAAAATCGTCTGCAATAGACTGGAATGGATTTGGAATACCGGGAATATCAATCGTAATTCCACTAAATGTTGATGAAATGACCGTACTGCTCGTCAATATAGAAATCCCTGTGGCTGCGGTTTGCTGAGGCGGCTGACACAAATTGTTGTTCTTTGGCAGAGTGATACATTGCCCGTTAGTGGTGACATTGACAACATTACCATTTTGCGTATAAACCAGTCCGGCCGGTGCGGTGGCTGTATTGCACGCGGGAATGCTGTTATTGCCAGAACTTGCGAGCGCAAATAAATTAGGTAATGTATCGATGACTGTCGGCGTATCTCCCCATGGCCCACCCAAAACATAAACATTATTATCCGTTAGGTTTACACCGGCATAGATGCCTGTTTCAGGATAATATCTGTACAGCCATGGATTTACACTCTGTGTAGCCTGATGGCTTGGAAAGTACTGTGGATAATTATTTTCAGCCCAGTTAAGCAGTACTTCAGTATCACTGGCAGTATCGGCCGCGGCAAAATGCATATTACCGAACAGTAAGAATGTACAAATAAACAAAATAAGCTGTTTCATGTGATGTTTCATATTTAAACCCTCCATTTTTTATAACAAATACTTCCCGAATGCATAGAATATCATAATGTGAACAATCACTTGAAATACCTTTAAGAATCTTTGAAACTGTCATTATCTGATTCCAATTGAGCTGATAACTCACGACTATTGCTTCTTGCACATTTTATTAGATTTTCTTGTAGCAATTAGAACAAATATGTTTTAATCGCTACATTATGAAACTTATAGCATTAATATTATCGCTGCCCACTGAAAATGCCACTGTGCGTATGCGTGCATGGCGGACTTTGAAGGCTTCTGGTGCCGCAGTATTACGCGATGGGGTGTATTTAATGCCCGATCAGGAGCCTTGCCGCAGCACATTGCGTATGATTGCTTCCGATGTGCAAGCAAGTGGCGGCAATGCTTATATACTGCACATGGATGAATCCGATGATAGCGATTTCATCCATTTATTTGACCGCAGCGAAGGCTACACCCGATTACTGGCTGAAATCGTTGATTCCCGCAGTAACTTAACAAGCAATACCGCGCCAGAAAAACTCAAGCAAGTACGCAAGTTACGAAAAACATACGCAAATCTTGCCGCTATCGATTTTTTCCCTAGTACCCATCAACAGCAAGTTGATAGCGAATTGCAAGAATTGGAACTAATGATCACACAAGCACTGACACCTGATGAACCTCATGCGATCAATAGCAATACGATAACTCACCTTCAGCTCAATGACTTCCAAGGTATGACATGGGCAACCCGCCGCCGTCCGTGGGTAGACCGCTTGGCTAGTGCATGGCTAATACGTAATTTTATTGACCAAAAAGCCAAATTTCTGTGGCTGCAATCGCCATTAGATTGCCCAGCCAATGCTTTGGGATTCGATTTTGACGGTGCAGCATTTACTCATGTCGGCCATCGCGTTACGTTCGAAGTGCTACTAGAAAGCTTCGAATTGCAACAGCCCGGATTGAAACACCTCGGTGCTTTGGTACATTGCCTGGATGTTGGCGGCATACAGTTGCCCGAAGCTATTGGCATTGAAAGCGTGTTATCAGGACTACGCACCGCCATTGCCGACGATGATCAACTTTTAACTACAGCAAGCGTCGTGTTTGATGGTTTGCTGCAAACTTTTTCACAAGGAACTGTGAACCATGAATCAACCTGAAACCTCACCACTTGAAACAACAAGCAGTCAAGCGCCCTCAGTCAGTTTCTGGCAGGCATTTTTATTTTGGCTCAAGCTTGGGTTTATTAGTTTTGGCGGGCCTGCAGGACAAATTTCCATCATGCATCAAGAGTTGGTAGTTAACCGCCGCTGGATTTCCGAAAGGCGTTTTTTACATGCACTCAATTATTGTATGGTGCTGCCAGGACCGGAAGCACAGCAGTTAGCCACCTATATCGGCTGGTTGATGCATCGCACCTGGGGCGGAATCGTCGCCGGTGCACTGTTCGTATTGCCATCGCTTGTCATCTTAATTGTGTTGTCATGGATTTATATTTCCTTTGGTGACGTGCCTTTCATAGCCGGTCTATTTTATGGTATCAAGCCAGCAGTAACAGCAATTGTAGTACAGGCGGCTCATCGCATTGGCTCCCGGGCATTGAAAAATAACGTGCTGTGGGCAATTGCAGCCGCGTCGTTTGTCGCGATTTTTGCATTACACATACCATTCCCACTGATCGTAATAGCCGCTGCATTGATCGGTTTTGTGGGTGGTCGCATGGCACCGGAAAAATTCAGAACTGGTGGTGGCCATGGCACAGTTAAGGAATCTTTTGGTCCGGCTTTGATCGACGATAATACGCCACCACCAGATTATACTCAGCACCGCTGGTCAAGATTGGCAAAAATAGCAGCTATCGGCGGCCTACTTTGGGCCATTCCAATAGGACTGCTCAACGCCACTTATGGTTGGGATCATACGTTGACGCAAATGAGCTGGTTTTTCACTAAAGCAGCATTAGTAACTTTTGGAGGTGCGTACGCGGTACTGCCTTATCTGTATCAGGGTGCGGTCGAATACTATAATTGGCTCACCCCCGAACAAATGATCGACGGTTTGGCATTGGGAGAAACGACACCCGGCCCGCTGATAATGGTGGTTGCATTCGTTGGTTTTATAGGCGGTTATGTCAAAGCTGTGTTTGGACCGGAAGCGGTATTTCTTGCAGGTACGATCGCCGCTTGCTTAGTGACTTGGTTCACTTTTTTACCATCTTTCATTTTCATCCTAATGGGCGGCCCGTTGGTAGAGTCTACGCACAATGACTTGAAATTTACCGCACCGCTAACTGCGATCACTGCAGCTGTTGTTGGCGTAATTCTGAATCTGGCATTGTTTTTTGGCTATCACGTACTATGGCCTGATGGCTTTGGCGGCACATTCGATTGGATTTCAGCGCTGATTTCGCTCGCTGCCACGATAGCATTGTTCAAATTTAAACTCGGTGTCATTCAAGTCATCGCGGCCAGCGCTATGGTTGGATTGATGGTAAAAACCTTGATTGTGTAAAACCCGACTACTATGATTTAAGACAAACCATACGAATAGCGACTAAACATTTGCCTGATTTCTAAGTGATTGTTACTTCATATGCAGAAAGGTATATATGTTATTGATTTGTTAATATTATTTACTAATATTAGAATGCCAAATCTAGATTACCTGCACGAGATCTCTCGGATTTTATTGATTTGAATCAAACTTGCCTGCAGAAAATTTTAGTAGTCTGCAAAGATTGCTAAGTCACTAAAGACTCCGCTACATTGAATGATAATTTTGATTCTGTAGGCAATCATGGCATTTTGGATTTAATGCCTTCCGTCCCGAATGTAATGCGTTAAAGCAATTAGATTATACCGCGCCAATTGCGATATCATTTAGAGCATTTTCTTAATAAAGATATTAAAAATCTATAAGTTATAAATATTTTTACTACTGGAGATTGATATGAAATGGCTGACTCTTGCGATTACACAAATTTGGCATCGTGTCCTGAATATTCGTGCTAAAAAGCTAGGGATTTTATGGGTCGCTATTATAGTGATGAGCTTCCCAGCGTATGCGAAAGATCAATATTTGCTGGTCAGTAGTCGCGAGGGAGGAGATATCCTCCGCTACAATGTCAACACGGGTAATTTTGTTGATGTTTTCATACCAGCGCAAGCAAGTGGCATAAACGTATCTTATGGCATGACCCTAGGTCCAGATGGTAATTTATATGTTACAACAGGAAGTACTGAGACTTATCCAAATGAAGATCCACGCGTTTTGAAGTTTGATAGTAATACAGGGGAATATTTAGGCACGTTTGCCTCTAATATCGAAATGAGAGGCCCCACTGACGTAGCATTCGGACCAGATGGAAATCTTTACGTGAGTGATGGGCTCGCCTCCAAGGTATTCCGTTTTGATGGAAAAACTGGTGAATCACTGGGTGTCTTTGCTACAGGTAATATAAATGATAATTTCAGGGGACTGGCTTGGGGACCAGATGGAAATTTATATGTTGGACCACTGCAAGGCTATATCGACAAATTTGATGGCGCAACTGGCGCATCATTGGGAATCTTTCCAACCCCCCCGGCAGGAACGATGCATAACGTTACCTTTGGTCCTGATGGATTATTGTATGGCAGCGATTATTTTGGCAGCAGTGTCTATGCTTACGATATCGTCACTGGTGAACTTGTAAAATCTTTTGACGGATTGAATGGTGCACTTGGTATGATATTTAGTGATGATGGCGATCTTTTCGTAGCAAACTATTTTAACTATGAAATTATAAAATTCGATATCAATTCAGGCTCTTCTGGAACAGTATTTGCAGATGCATCAACCCTATCAGGTCCAGTCGATTTTGTACTATTACCAATCCCCGAACCTTCTACCAACGCAATGCTACTTGCAGGACTTGGGCTAATAGGGCTTATCATGTACCGCAGAAAACAACACACATAGTCATTTGAAATACTTTCACTGCTATTAAGTCACATAGTTTTTCCTACCTTGTCATCAAGGGGATAACTTATGATCGCCTATCTCCAGCGATGACTTCGAGGAAATCCACCTGCACTGCTACTGCTTTTGCGACCTAATAATATTACAGCAGCGATAACTGCACCGGTTAAGGCAACAGCCGCGACTTTACTCCAATCAATCGTTGTTCTATAAAACTGAAAATCATCTCTCCAAGCAATCCGCTGCCAGATTTCGTCAGGCTCCAGTGAACGAGGACGGCTAATCGCGTCATGCATAATGGTCACCTCCTGATCTTCCCGAGCATCAATGGATTGTGTTGCAT
Organism: uncultured Nitrosomonas sp.; assembly: GCA_902826055.1. Taxonomy (GTDB): domain Bacteria; phylum Pseudomonadota; class Gammaproteobacteria; order Burkholderiales; family Nitrosomonadaceae; genus Nitrosomonas. Next base: position 64,974 of record CADEDJ010000009.1, read on the forward strand.
TATTTCGTAGCACAACTTTAATCACGCCGCTAATGACGGTCACTTCTGTTTGGCTGGATGAAGCATTAATATGGAGGATAGCGTTTTTAGCATGTATTCGTGCGTGTGGAGTTTCAATAGTATGCTGGCAATCGGAAGAATCCGAATATGCATTACCAAAATCAAATGCTTCAATACGTACCGAACAGCTTGAATCCGTTGCCTTGAACTCAACACGAGCGCTACTGTGTGGGCCGGTATTCACCATTGCAGCATTTTTTATTTTCGAAGAAACTTTTACTTGTGCACCATTAAGGAACGCACTTCTACCCGATTTGTACATATGTCCAATGACGCTTTTGCCAGTACCGGAATTATGATAAAAACGGGCATTGGCATTTTCATCCTGTTCCCAAAACCCTCCCCTTTCGGAAAAATTTCTATCGTGAATAGGTACAGTTTTACAACCCGCGAGTAAGAAAACGATAGTAATGAGAAATAGCAACACCCACCCACTAAAAGCTTGCTTAGTTTTTGTGATCTGCATTCCCCTCTCCTTTCAATGCGATATTTTCTCTTTCCTCATGGCATCAATATAGCCCGCTCAATATGAACAACGACTGAATGAAGGACAGTGTGCCTCGCGTCAATTATCTTGGCCGCTTCGTATTTGCCTCAATCAAAAATCATACTATTATCTAACGGTACACCTCATCACAAAAAGTTTAGTTTCAAAGCCTACGAGCAGGGCTTACCCAGTATACCTACAGTACGATCATGTCAGTAATTAGTCCGCTCTGAATAATCCATAACGATATGATTTTATGTAATGAGTTGA
>CADEDJ010000010.1:0-31733 GCA_902826055.1 uncultured Nitrosomonas sp.
TGCACGCGTCAGGTATGCAGCCTGATTCACGGATAAATCAGGCCGGATCAATAGATCAAGTTCGCTGCCGCACAGGCAGCTTAGAAATAAAGGTAATTGCGGCGTAATTTGGCTACTACGTTCGCTGCCGCACAGGCAGCTTAGAAAATTTCAGTCTGTTTCTTCTGAAATTCAGTGCGGTTCGCTGCCGCGCAGGCAGCAAAGTAATATCCAAGTCAACTTGGCCGTGTCGGTTACCGGGATATCGCTACTGGGTAAACATTACATTTTCACCAACAACTTTAAACTTACTGCCAAAACCATTGCTAGTATCAACAAAATACGTTGGCAAGTGGAATTGTTCTTCGAATGGATCAAGCAAAACCTGAAGATTAAATCTTTTATTGGAGCAAGCATAAATGCTGTAATGATGTAAATCTGGATTGTCATATGTGTATACTTGCTTTTGACTTTCATCAAATTTCTATCAAAGATGAAAAAAACTATGCAACATGTCTTGCGGTTGCTACAGCTCGATTTATTTGAAAAACGTGACTTGAAGGCTTTATTGCGAGGCGATCCACCAGAACTTAATCACTCGCCTGATATTTAAATGAATTTGCTGTGATAGTTAACAGGATAGTAATGAATTTTTTTAGGGGGTATCGATATGAATTGGCAAGAGCGAATTGTTTCAGATTCGGATATTTTATTTAGTAAACCTCGCATCCGGGGTACCCGCATAGGGGTTGAGTTTATTCTTGATCTGTTGGCTTCCGGCTGGGATGAAGCACAGATACTTGAAAGCTATCTGCATTTGACGTCGGAAGATTTGCAGGCGTTTTTTGCATTTATCCGGGATTGCATGAAAGATGAAACCTTTATCATGCAGGCGACTGCAGAATCTGGCCCTGTTATTCGATGATTCTGAAGTTGTTGGCAAGTGAGAATTTTCCTCTTCCGGCTATACAGAGTCTCATCGACGCGGGTTACGATATTTTTTCAGTTGCGAAAATCTCACCAGGAATCAATGATCGCGCCATACTTTCGCTTGCGCGTGAATCGGGACGCAGCCTCCTTACATTTGATGTGGATTTCGGTGATTTAGTGTTTTCTCATGGAGTCGAACCACCTGCAGCTATTCTGTATTTCCGCTTGCATCCCGTTATTTTGGATGAATTATTGACAATAACTTTATGTGCTTTGAATGAAAATCAGCCAGGATATTTCGCGGTGGTTTACCGCGAAGGGATGGGCTTGCGGAAGTTTTAAGTAGTTATAGCAAATGGTAGAGAAGTAATCACTTATCTTAAAAGAGAAATAGATTATAAAAGGCAAATTATGAATGAGATCTTATTCCTGATCGAAGAAGCTCATGAAGGCGGCTACACCGCTCGTGCGCTGAGTGAATCCATTTTTACCGAGGCAGATGATCTGGCCGGTTTACATCAAAAAGTACGCGACGCGGTGCATTGTCATTTCGATGAGGGGTTGTCGCCGGAGAAAATAAAGCTACTTCAGTACAGTAAGGAAGTAATTGTTGAATAACACGAGGGGCATAGAAATTCTCCGCAACGCGCAGGCCGCGGGAAAGAAGTGACACGCCTGTATATCGCGTTAAAGGGGTTGAATATATCCAATTTTGTTCTACAGCCGGTAATGATTCGATCAGTAGAAGCCACTACCGACCCCGTAGCGCCCGGCCCCAAAGCCGGGCGAGGATTGAAACTCATGTTGATGGATTCCCGCCTGCGCGGGAATGACGGTAGCGCTCGGCCACTACACAAGATGACAGTAATTCAACTTCCTTAGCTGTACGATCCGTGGGTATGAACTAACCAGGCGGTAATACAGATAAATATCATGCACGCGGTCAATGCCATATAGGTATTGCGGCGATATTGCTGAATCAGTCTGGCTTGCGGATATATTGAAATGATAAAAGGCTGTGTCGAATTTTCCGGCTTGGCGATGATGTTGGTGTCTGGCTCCAATGCCAATTGATCATGAATTTTCTGCGCTTCGGATTGCGCTTGTTGACGGGCGATTTCCCATTCTTTCTGATCAATGCTGCCATCCTGATTGGTGTCAAATCTCTCCCGCAATTTCTGTTGATCCTGTTTCCAGTCATTCAGCAAATCAATCATTACATTCCGGACGGATTGCTGTGCTGCTGCAGACCAAGTTTTGAATTGACCTAATACATAGAGCGGCTGTCCCGGCAGAATTAACCATTCACTGTAGCGATAATTGTTCTTCATCGCATGGATGAACGATTGACTTTCCAGTAATTGCGTGCGGATAGGCCATTCGGTATTGCCATACCACACCAGTTTTTCGTTGCCGTTAACTTCTGCGCCATCGGGATCGACGTGGCAACTGTTCAAACCATCTGTAAGCTTGAAGCGGTGATTACTAATGTTTTTGTACACCACATTCCAGCGTGTTTGTGTGCGGCCATTCTCAGTAAACGTTTCTTGCTGCTCAATTTGGCTGCGAAACCACAGGCAGGGGTGATTGGAAAGCGGCGCATAAATTGCACGATCATCAATAAATTGTCCTTTCCCTTCCAATTCAACATAGCCTTGATGAGCTGAGCGTAATCGTGAAGTGGGCGTATCTTCAATGATGCGCAGCCGCTTCCAATTACGCACAAAATAATAAAAGCTGACCAATGCAATCAGGATCGACGCGCCTAAAACAAATTCGTAATCTTCAGGCGTTAATCCGAATGGCAGCGTATCCATGCAATCGCCTGATTCTAGCCAAATAGTTTGCCGATATTGACATCCTGCTTGTCAGCATCGCTAAATTCCAGCAAGTCGCGCGGCTTAAAATTAAACCAATTGGCGATAATGACATCGGGAAATTGCTCGATGCGCACATTGTTAATTCTGACCGCTTCGTTGTAATACTCGCGGCGATCAGCGATGCTATTTTCCAGTCCGCTAATGCGTGCCTGTAAATGCTGGAATTTCTCGCTGGCTTTCAATTCGGGATAATCTTCCACCACGGCGAATAACTGGCCTAATCCAACCCGCAGCATATTCTCGGCGGAACCCAATGCACCCATATTGCCTGTTTCACGCGCGGTTGCAACCTGAGAGCGCGCCGTAATTACTTGTTTCAGCGTTTCCTGTTCATATCCCATATACTGCTTGCATGTTTCAACCAGTTTAGGAAGTTCGTCATGGCGTTGTTTTAGAAGAATATCAATGTTAGACCATGCTTGTGATACGGCATGCTTGATATCCACCAGGCGGTTATAGAGCATGATGCCATAGCCAATAACGATGGCCATTCCTGCCAGTGCAATATAAATAATGATATCCAAAGTCGTCCCCTGTAAGTGTCGGTTATAAAATATACCTGAAGGATCATTCAAGAAATCACTTAAAAAGACATAGGTACTGACTGTATTTCACAGTATTGATCTGCGATTCGAGGCTAGCTCCATGAATGTCTTGTTGTGCGGTTTGTATTTCTTGCCGGTCCAATCCCTTAAGGAAACCCTGAACAAGTGTCAAGTGTCATGTCGAGCAAGAGTAATGAATCTATTGTATTGATTATTAAAAATTTTTCTCTACGCTCGGAATGACGAATGTCAAATGTGAGTTATTCAGAGTCTCCTTAATGGTCAGGTATCTTTTGAATCGTTCATTCGGTAATCAGTACTGCATATTCAGTGTCTTCCCATTGTTTTTGATTTAACCAGTAGAAAGTAAACTGCACGGTTTCTCCGGCCTTAAGCGCGCCGATCGGCAGATCGACTACGTATACGCCAAGTCCTGTATCCCTGGTATTCACGTCTTGAACATCTTGCCATGAATTAATCCCCCAATGCACGAGTGCTGGCGCTCTAAGCGCAATGGTCAATTTGTTGCCGCTACGAATGTGACGCGGGCGGTAGCGCGGGCCCCAAATATCGTGGGTAATTTGCGGACGTACCCCATGATAGCGTTTCCAGGTAGCGGCGGGCCGGTCAACCGGATAACCAAGTGCACGGCTGTAGCACAGCTTGATAAATTCACTATGCGCCCACACCAGGGGCATGGCGGAGCCACTTGGTTTCCCGGGATTCAGATGATGTTCCGGGAGCGGCGCACTATCCCATACCTGTTCCGGCAGCAGGCCGCCGCTCCCGGTCATGGCTGCCATAGCCTCAAGATAGGAAAGTGGATCTTCCCCTGCCGCGAGCGCATAATGTCCTCGTTCTCCGGTCAGTAGCGGCCATCCTCGTCCGCAACCGACACCATCAAAGGCGCTGCCGTCCGGGTGCTCCCCATAGCCGTCGCCATTATAGCGGTGCCAGACAGGGCCGCTCGGAGTATCAATTTTAAGCAGTTGATCAATGGCTTTCAGGCTATCGAGAATGCAAGGATTATCCGCCCGGCGCAATCCATACCGCACCAGTTGCAAAAAATCAGTCGCGATCTGCTCGTCCGCCGGTAAATTGGGATCCTGTGCACGATTCTTAATCAGCACATGTTCGGCCAAGGCGCCTTCGTGCACCAGCACATCGTCCGGCGCGATGCGTATGTAATACCCCGTGACTCCAAGTTTCTGAGCGAGCGGCGTAGCGGTTACAAATGTCCACTCCTCGAGTCGCGTGTTCCAGTTATCCGCCAGCAACAACGCAAACTCCCGTGCTTCCCCATCGAGAAAAGTGCTGCCTTCAACAAGTGCCGCAATGGCTACCGCGAGTGTAAAGGTATTTACACCGGAATCCTCTTCCCATCTATCCTGCCCGGTTACCGGGCCTTCACGGGCGATAAAACGCAGTGCCCGTTTGACCATATCCTGGCATGGAATGCCTTCCAACGCGCCGCACTCGCGTAACGCGGAAGCCAGCAGAACCGGAAAAGCGGCTTCGTCGAGCTGGATTCCTTGCCAGAAAGCGTTTCCCCCAAGCCACTGATTCTGCAGCCAATGCCCATCCCCTTGTTGCGTAGCGATTAGATAGCGCAGTACATCGCGGGCATCATCATACGAACCCATTGCAACGAGTGCGCCTGCGGTTTCTACCAGATCGCGGCACCATACCAGGTGATAGCCGCCGCGGCTTTGACTATCCTCACCCCAGGGCACCGCCAGGCTTGCCACCATAGCGCCGCAATAGGTACGATCTTCATGAACCTTGAGAACCATTCCGGAAAGTGCGAGCATCCGCTGCAAATCAGGGGGCAAATCGGGGAGGCGGCATTTTTCAAACCATGTCTCCCAAACGCGGCATTGAGCATCCCAAACTGCTGAGAAATCCTCGAATAAACTCGACATTGCAAGCGTGGCTGCCGAATTCATCGTGGTTCCAAAACCGAGTGCCAGTATCGCCTGACTTGGCAATTCACCCATCAATGCAACAGCGCCCGGACCGGCGCCGTCATATTCCCACGTCATGCGCCCATGCCGCTTGAAATCCTGCCAGCCGTCGCTTTCCCCTATGCAGCCGGTCGCACAACGCTTCCAGGCATCGGCTCCCATTGCGGTACTCGCCATGAGCGCCAAACCAAAGGGACCTTGCTCCGCCCACAACACTCTGCGCCCGTTGTGTTCTCCCACTGAAGCCAGATTGTTTTCCGCGTCACCGCCCAGACGCGCTGCCAGCAGCGCATAAGGGCGCAGGTTTGCATCGCCTTCCAGCGTGTAGCGCAGCAGGAGTACGTCCCGCCGCTGCATCGGGCAGATTTGCAGGGTAAAGGTAAAACGCGGGTGGCGGTGGACAATCTCAACAGCGGGGATGTGAGGTTTTGGCAGGCTGATTCGATAATCCTCAAGACGGCGGAGCTCAACCCAGAATCCTTGATCGTCGGCAATGATGAAACCAAGATCCTTGATCTGGGGAATATCGATACGCGGGTAATAAATTTCGGTCACAATACCTTGTGCGACAGTAAACCACAGACGTGACGATCCGAGGCTGGTGCCAACCATATCTTTGCCGGCGTGAGCCCAGGTTGGATGGGAGAGAACAGTTTGGGGCGCGCGCATAGGATTCCTTGTAAAGTAGGTATAAAACTTTAGTGAAAAGAATCATTGGATTCTTCCAAAGAAAATTGACGCAAAAATCGTCATCAACACCTCAACAATTATTTTTAGGAGCGATGGCAATCGTTAAATCTTGCTATAGCTTTCCCAGCATTGCTTTTGCCATGGTCACCAGCCGTTCCGGCTCGAAACCGAATGTTTTTTGCAATTCTTTCAGCGGCGCCGAAGCACCGAACGTTTGCATGCCGATCATGCGGCCGTTAGTACCCACATAGCGCTCCCAACCGAAAGTGGATGCCTGCTCAACCGAAATCCGTGCCTGCACGGCAGGGGGCAGTACACTGTCGCGATATTCCTGTGTTTGATGCTCAAAGATATCCCATGATGGCATGGATACTACGCGGGAATGGATGCCTTCGCTGTTGAGTGTTTCATGCGCCTGCACGGCAAGACTGAGCTCGCTGCCGGTTGCAATTAAAATAATTTCAGGCTTGCCGCCAGGCGCATCAGCGATCACATATGCCCCGTAAGCCACACCAGAAGCTGCCGCGTATTTACTGCGGTCCAGTGTCGGTAGCGCCTGACGCGACAACACCAAAGCAGCCGGCCGGTGACGCAGTTGCATGATGACGCGGTACGCCTCGACCACTTCATTGGCATCGCCGGGACGTAATAACGTCAGACCGGGAATGGCGCGCAAAGAGGCAAGATGCTCGACTGGCTGATGTGTCGGGCCATCTTCCCCATCACCCATAGCATCATGGGTGAATACAAAAATGACCGGCAATTCCATCAAGGCCGACAAACGAATCGCAGGCCGCGCATAGTCGCTGAAAATGAAGAAGGTGGCGCAATAAGGCCGCAGCTTGGATAGCGACAAGCCGTTCGCGATCGCACTCATGGCGTGCTCGCGGATACCAAAGTGCAGATTCTTGCCTTCCGGCATGCTTGCCTGAATATCTTCCGCACCCGGGTAGGTCAACAAGGTCTTATTTGACGAACCCAGATCCGCAGAGCCACCGAGCAGCCAAGGAATGTTTTGCGCCAGTACGTTCAGTACTTTCCCAGAAACTTCCCGTCCTGCCAGTCCCTTGGAATCTGCGGGAAATACTGGTAGGTTGCGATCCCATCCTGCCGGCAATTCGCGCCGCTGCATCTGCTCGATCTCAGTGGCGAGATCAGGGTAGCGGGTACGATAATCAGCGAACAGATTTGTCCATGCTTGACGTGTCGTTGCGCCGCGCATACCGATACCCTCAGCAAAGTGTTCGCGCACGCCATCCGGCACCAGAAATTGTGCATCTTCGGGCCAGCCGTAAGCGCGTTTGGTGCACCGGACTTCATCCGCGCCAAGCGGCTCACCGTGGGCTGCTGCTGTGTCCTGCCGATGCGGCGAACCGTAACCGATGTGGCTATCGAGAATGATGAGCGTGGGCCGATCTTTGGTTTTGCGGAACACTTTCAAGGCGTGCTCGATTTGTTCGGTATCGTTGGCATCGCTCAAACGCAGGACGTTCCAGTGATAACTCAGGAATCGCGTCGCCACATCTTCGGTGAACGTAAGCCGGGTATTGCCTTCAATGGTGATGTGATTATTGTCATAGATCCAGCAGAGATTATCGAGGGCAAGATGGCCAGCCAACGAAGCCGCCTCGGATCCTATTCCTTCCATCAGGCAACCATCGCCGCAGATAGTGTAGATATTATAGTCGACGATATTGAAATCCGGCTTGTTATAACGGCTTGCCAGCCATTTCTCGGCAATTGCCATACCGACACTGGTTGCTATGCCTTGCCCGAGCGGCCCAGTGGTGGCTTCCACACCCGATACCCAGTGATATTCAGGGTGACCAGGCGCTTTGCTGCCCAGTTGCCGGAAACGGCGTATATCTTCCAGGGTCACCGAAAGTTGCCCCAATCTCTCGTAATCCGCATTGACGGCGCGCGTACCCGTCAGATGAAGCACCGACCACAGTAGCATCGACGCGTGTCCGTTCGACAGCACAAACCGGTCTCGATTGGGCCAGATCGGATCTTGCGGATCAAACCGTATAATGCGGTTCCAAAGGGTGTATACAAGAGGTGCAAGTGCCATGGGCGTACCGGGATGGCCGGAATTGGCTGCTTGCACAGCATCGATCGACAGCGTGCGGATAGTATTGATGGCTAACTGATCGAGTTCAGCAGCGGTCATGTGTTTTCCTTCCGGTTTTTAGGCTGCTGCGCGCTAAGATGGAAAACCATCCACACAACCGGGAATCGGGTTGCACTGGCGATATAATCAGGCTAGGTGCCAATTTTTCCCCGCATTGAAGTATTCCATAGGCGCAAACCTCCAATGAAGGCGTTATCATTGTCGCCTATGTGCAGATCTGATGGAAGCTTCTTGAGTTTTCTAAGCTTTTTAGCATTTCCGCCCCCTAACACGACATAATCCGCTTCGAGAGCGGATTTCAATTGGTCAGCCACCTTTAATACATGCCGGCGCCATTTTTTCTTGCCCATTTTTTCCAATCCGCGCCGCCCCAGATAATCCTCATACGTTTTTCCATGCCGATAAGGCAAGTGCGCCAATTCCATAGGCTCGAGCATTTTATCTACCACCATCGCCGATCCAAGCCCCGTACCCAATCCAAGAAAAAGCATGCGCCCCTGGCTATAGCTGCCAAGTGCCTGCATTGCGGCATCGTTAAGCAGTTTTATAGGGCAACCGAAGGATTTACGGAAATCGAAACCAACCCACCCGGAGCCAAGATTAAAGGGATTATGGACCGGACGCCCGCCAATCACGACGCCCGGATAACCAATCGACACACAGTCATAGGTACAATCCCGTATGGCATCTTTGACCTTATTGACCATCTGTTGCGGAGTCAGCGTCGGACTGGATGCTATCTTAATTGGCGCGTTATGTCCGGGCACCAACACCTTGATATGTGTTCCACCCACATCAATGACAAGAACGGCATGTGAAGTCTGTGATTTCATAACCGCTTACATCCTTCAGAATATTAGCCAGGCGTTTTTGTCGCGGCAACTGGTAACTGAGAGCGGCTGCATTCCCATTTTTCTTCCAAATATCCATTTTGGTAACACACCCCGTGGATAAATCCATTGAAAAGACCGCCCTGTTAGATTTTCCGCTCCGATTTACGCTTCTTAGTTACAGGATCAAATGTGGGGTTATGCCATCCGCCATCAATCCTGATAAGCTCATCAGCTTCATGTGGCCCCCAGCTACCGGGTTTATAGCGGCGAACCGGCTGGTGCTGCACCAGCACCTTGTCAAGTACAGCCCACGCCGCCTCTACCGCATCCTGACGGGTAAACAGCAGGCCGTTACCGGCCAATGCATCACCCAAAAGCCGTTCATAAGGCATTTGTTCATCTGGTTGGGCGTTGAGCAGGTAGAGTTCTTTTTGATCGCCAATAAATTCCTTTCCCACTCGTTTGACGCGCGCCGCCAGCGCAATAGCAGGACATGGAGATAATTTGAAGCGCAAATAATTAGCCCGGCCGGTCGCAGGCCAGGCATCTTCGAACAATTTCTGAGGCGGGACCTTGAATTGCACGAGAACCTCCGCAGTGCTCTCGGCCAGGCATTTTCCTGAGCGCAAATACCAAGGCACGCCTGCCCACCGCCATGAGTCGATGAAAAGACGCAGGGCGCAATAAGTTTCTGTATCAGAATTTTTTGCAACGCCAGGTTCCTGCAGATAACCTTCAAACTGACCTCTGACCAGGTCTTCCGGCTTGAGTGTATGCATGGCCTGAAATACCTTGGCCTTCTCGCTGCGCTGGGCTTCAAAATCCCGCCCGGCAGGGGGTTCCATCGCTAACAAAGCCGCTATCTGAAACAGATGGTTCTGAACCACGTCGCGCAAGCAGCCGACTTTATCGTAAAAGCTGCCGCGGCCTTCCACCCCAAAATCCTCCGCCAGAGTAATCTGAATACTTTCTACATAATTACGATTCCAGATTGGCTCCAGGAAAGAATTCGCAAATCGGAAATACAGGATATTTTCAATGGCCTCTTTACCAAGGAAATGGTCGATGCGGAAAATAGAAGTTTCCGGAAAAACCGAATGCACAGCGCGATTGAGTTCGCGCGCCGAAGCCAAATCACGTCCGAAAGGCTTCTCTACGATGATGCGGGCATGCTCAGTCAACCCGGCGGAACCAAGATCCTTGATCAAGGTTGCGAAGAAGGCGGGTGGAATGGCGAGGTAGAAAGTTGGATGCAGCGCTCCGCCAAGCGCTTGTCCGAGCGCCTGAAATGTCTGTGGATTTTTATAATCGCCGTCGACATAGCGCAGCAATGAAAGCAACCGGTTCAGTACGCTAGGGTCGATGTCCTTAACAAATTGAGTTATCCCGTCTTTTGCCCGATCGTGCAGTTGTGCCAGATTCCAGCCTGAAAAACCAACGCCGACTATCGGAATCTTCAGCACACCCCGCTTGACCATCCTATAGAGCGAAGGATATATCTTCTTATGGGCAAGATCACCGGTCGCGCCAAAAAGCACCAATGCATCGGACGGCACCAGAGTGTTGTTGCCTTTATTCATGTTACGGAGTGTCTGCTGGCTTTTCGTCATGACCGCCAAACTGCTTGCGCATAGCCGAGAGAATACGATCGGCGTAGTTAGCCTCTCCTTGGGATTCGAAACGCCCAAATAATGCGGCACTGATGACTGGTGCCGGTACGCCTTCGTCGACGGCGGCTAACGTCGTCCAACGCCCTTCACCTGAGTCGGATACGCGTCCGGAGAATTGCTTGAGTTCCGTATCCTCGACCAGCGCAGCCGCTGTTAAATCGAGCAGCCAAGAGGAAATTACGCTGCCTCGGCGCCATACCTCGGCTACTTTACCGATGTCGATGGCATATTGGTACGCCTCGGGATCACGCAAGGGGGTAGTCTCTGCATCCTGTATTCTTGGACGCAGGCCTGCATCTGCATGTTTGAGAATATTGAGCCCTTCAGCATAGGCCGCCATCAGGGCATACTCGATGCCGTTATGAACCATTTTCACGAAATGACCTGCACCGATCGGACCACAGTGTAGATAGCCTTGTTCTTCAGGACTCGGCATACCGCTACGTCCCGCAGTGCGCGGCGCAGTCGCGATACCTGGTGCGATGCTTTTAAAGATTGGATCGAGATACCGGATGATGTCGTTTTCCCCGCCAATCATCAGGCAGTACCCGCGTTCGAGCCCAAATACGCCGCCGCTGGTGCCACAATCGACATAGTGGATGCCACGTAGCTTGAGTACTTTGGCGCGTGCTTGATCATCGCGGTAATAGCTATTGCCTCCATCAATGATGATATCGCCGGGCGAAAGCAATGTTGCCAGATCCGAAACTGTCGTGCCGGTGACACCTGCTGGAAGCATCACCCAGACAACGCGAGGGTGGGGGAGTTTAGCGACAAAATCATCAAGCGAATCGGCATGCCGGATATTAGAGCCTGTAAGTGCCTTGACGGCGTCAGCGTTGACATCATAGACCACACACGAGTGGCCGTCTTTAATTAAGCGCCGAACCAGATTGGCTCCCATACGTCCCAGACCAATCATTCCAAGTTGCATGCGATTTCATCCTCCTTGATTTTGATTAATGACGCTCTTTATTTTGTTGCTTGTATTCCAAATCAAAAGAACATAAATCAATCCATAACTCGCTGCCCGGCGGGAACACTCACAGTTACACTGTAAATTCGGTAATTTTGCAGTTAACAATTTCTCCGCAAGAAAAAACAACCTTGTGGAAAAATTGCGTGAAATCGCAAGTTAATTCAATCCGCCATTTCAACAAAATGATGCGCTCGCGAAAAAGTGTAGTCAAGTAATATGAATGGGATATTTGATTCGAGAAATGGTTCGCGAAGATAATGGCATGTACTTTTACTGACATACTCATCAGCTACTATTGATCCGGTTACTATTGCCAGTTGATGCCATCATTAGGACATAACGCATTATTATCTATTATCAAATGTTCGCGGTTATCTGAACTCAATAACAACGCTTTGCTATTGACGGATAACACAGCGTTTATCTATGCTACGCGGGTTAAAGAACGCGCGCTCAGGAGTTATCAATGAATTTTTCAACACGATTAAACAAGGCAATCAAAACGGTAGTGCTTGTGCTGATTATCATAGGTAGCACTGAAATTTCAGCACAAAAGGATGAGGCTAAGGCCGTTACCATCATGGTCGGCGAATCAGGTTTTGATGGATGCGAATTGCTTGGAAAAGTAAAAGGTTCATCAAAAGACGATCCAACCCCTACAGGCGAAGACAATACTCCCTATACCGAACGACTGATCAAGGCTCGGAACAATTTAAGGAATGCAGCGCACACCTTGGGGGGAAATACCGTACATATCATTCATGCCAATAACTCAGGTAAGTATGAAATTCCAGGGGCAGACAAAGAAATTATATTTATCGGCAACGTTTATCGCTGCGATTAGTCCAGCGATTGTAGCTGGAGATGGAAGAATATCCTGCGGATAACACATAAAATTTCTGGCAAATTACCCTAAATTTATTGCCTTAAATTTGAGCAAGTTTGTTGTGATTTATCAGGGATGTTACTATGCCACTGTCTGGAGCCATTTTCATTCCTGTTATCCTAATCCAAAAGCAACTGGTTCAAATAACACATGGAAGCCGCATAACCATGCTTGCATGGCTCGCAGATTTTTGTTTGATATTTAAAACTCTGAGTAACTGTCATTTCGAGCATAGCGAGAAATCTAGGGTATTGATTGCCAAAAATTCCTCACTTTGTTTGGAATGGTATTGAGGGTTATTCAGAGTTTCCTTAAGAAACATTTTTTTATTTTTTATGAGGTGACAAATGAATAAATTATCTTTATTGCTTTCTATGATTGCACTGTCTTTTCTCCTTATTAGCTGTTCGGGACAGCAGGGAAGTGCTGAGAAAATAGGCAAGGAAATCGATGAATCCATCGAAAGCGGTAAAAAAGCTGTTGAAAGCGCTATTGAAAAAACGATTGAAAAAATTGAAGAAATTGGAAATGCGAGTGAAGAAACCGCTGACCAAGTGAGTAAAAAAATAGACGAAACGCTTGACGAAACCACAAAAGAAATCGAAGCAGCAGGCGACGCAGTAAGTGAAGAAGCCGAAGAAACAGCAGAAGAAATAGAACAAGCGGTAGAAGAAAAAACCACCGACAAGTAAGCGATAAAAAGCTTCCGTCATTCCATTGGCCCCCTTTTGCCCGGGCCTTGGCTTTGAACTTCAGATAGGGTTGTAGAATCAGTTCTAATGCTTGGGCGATGCGGGTGGTGGCGCCTCTGATGCTTTCTGCTGTTCCGTAACGAAGATCTCCACACGGCGATTATCCGCTCTGTTTTCTGGCGTGTCATTGGCTGCAACCGGTTCATGAGAACCACGGCCGTCGATTTTCATGCGATTGCTCGACACACCGCGACTGGCCAGATAGTCGCGTGTGCTGGCGGCGCGGTTTACTGATAGCGGGTTATTAATCGCATCGCTTCCTGTATTGTCGGTATGCCCAGTAATCGTAATCTCGGTATCCGGATTATTATTCAGGCTGCTGGCGAAGTTATCCAGAATCGGCCTGAAATCGGGTTTAATATCGGATTTTCCGGAATCGAATGAGATATCGCTAGGGATATTCAATTTGAGACGGTTGTCTTCGGTTTGCGAAACTTGCACGCCCGTACCGGCGGTCGCAGCTTCCATTTGCTTTTTCTGCTCTTCCATTCTTTGCGACCACAAATAACCGGCGCCCGCGCCGAGTGCAGCACCGGAACCTGCACCGATCGCAGCGCCTTTCCCGCCACCGATCAGTGCGCCAATCGCAGCGCCCGCGCCGGCACCAATCACCGTTCCTTGCGCCGTACCGCGTTGCGTTTCAGTCATTGAAGCGCAACCGATCAATCCTATACCCATTGCCAGTATCGATAAAAATAACCGCATTTGCATATTTGCCTCCTTTGGTTAGTGTTGGTTTCTTACTGTAGCAAAAAACTTAATTTCAGAATTATTGATTATTATCGCTTAAATAGTTTTTTATATTCCGGGCGATTGTCAGGATAGTCAAAGAAATAACCACCCAACCCAGAATGGTATACGCTGCTGCCAGCCACATCCACATTTGCGGGTGGCCCATATTTAAAACTTCATCCCACAGATAGGTGCCACGCTTTTGCCAAGTTGTTTCTTTAAGCAACAAACTCCACTCAGCACTTTTTTCCTCCAGTTTCGTAGGATCAGCACTGCGCAAATTACAGAGAATTTCTTGGCGAAGATCGACCAGAGAAATAAAAACATCCAATGCATAAATAAATGGATCGATAGCCTCTCCGCATTCCATTGTTGCCGCGGATTGCGTTTGCTCAAGTTTGCTGGAATGCAACGATGCAGTAGTTTCAGGGGTTGGTTTAATGCGCATAAAATGCGGCTGGTTCTCACCATCCACAAACGGAGTTGCATAGTCCACATTCAGCACCAGGAATTTCTTATCATTATTGACTGTATTAACGCCCCATGCACCTATTGCAAGGCAAATAAGAATGGTTAGCAATGCACGAAAAATCGATAAACCATAATCAAAGCAAATCCAGTAAATAATTTGAAAGATATAAACGATTAGTCTCCCAATTCCTATCCCCCACATCACAATGGATAAAAATAGCAGTTGAGTAAAAAAGACGCTGGCTGGCGCCGAGTGATTTGAAAATAATAAACCGGAGACAAAATAAGTAATGATTAAAACAGTAGGTAATATAATAAAAATAAAATAATTTCTATCCAATTTTTCTTGTTGCAGGCAAAAAATTAGTGTGCCCAAAGCGCCAACTATTACGCCCAACACAACGGGCCACAGATTTTCATTCACAGCGGATGCCATAGTATGAGTAGCAATCATAAATGTAATCCCGGCAAATAAGCCAAATACAAGAAGGAACATAGGTGTTACGCGTTGCGCAAACAGCATGAATTCAATGGAAATTTTGGCTCTAAGAATGCCATTCACGTTCGCAATATCACCACGCGAGCGATAGGCTTTAATTACTTGTGAAAATGGTTGTTGATCGAAAGTATTTCCATCCGGAACGCCCTGCGGATACTGTTGATACAGCCACCCTAAACGCGCTTTCCAGTTTTGATCGTTAAGGGCGCTAGGTGGAGGTGCTGGTGACGGTTGCTTTTTCTGTAGAGATTGGTTTTTGTTAGTAGCAGATATTTCTGAGGATGATTGAAAATTATCTACAATATTTTCATTATCAGTGTCATTTGACTCAAAATTAGCAGCTGCATTTGATTCTATTGGTTCTACAATATGAATGAGACGATTAAAGGTAAATCCTTCTAAACGAAGAAATATCCCATAATTTAGCCAATTATGATTAAATTTAAATGACTCTGGGTTTCGCCATCCATTGCCACGCCGATCATTTAATGTTTCAACATGCGCACCACGTAAATCAATTACCGGCAGTTGCATCGGTAAGAACAATTCATAGCGATCCAGCCATCGTCTAAATTTTCCACTATATTTATAAAATATGCTTTGAACTCCATTAAATAGAGGTGGGGTTTGTAAAAGATTAATTTTTTCTGAAAATGATTTTTCAGCGTTTGGTAATAGAGAAGATATGTTGTTTCTAACTTCTTTCCTATTAGCGTTATGCAAATTTAGTTTCAAAGGGCGGACTGCTTTTAAGGTTTCGCTTTTTCCGCTATTGTCAAAACGGTATGATTTAGAAAATTGGAATTGGATGTTAACGCCATCCTGTATAGGTTTATCATCCGTCATTTGGATTGAACCATTTTTATAAATATGGAAAATAGAATTAAAAACGTAATCCGCGTAAATGACGTGTGCTTTTGCGACCCAATACTCAGGTTTTTCTTCTGTAATTACAATTTCTTTAATGAGCTGTTTAATTTCATCAGCGTCGAATTCATGCGGGATCTCATAAATATGGAAAGGTCCTTGATCTTCTCCCCACACACACTCGCAAAAGAAACGCAAATAATTTTTTGCTTGCTCTTCAGTTTCAAGTTTCAATGTTCCTTGCTGATTGAGTTGATGAATCGGTGCGCTTTTGCCACCTACTATCACAATTTCTTGTGCGGCAGGATTCCACAGACAATCGATCAAACCGCCTGCTGTAACATGATTAATAGTTTTTTGTTCAACATAACAACGCATCCAGTAATAACCAGGATAAAAAGATAGTTCATCAGAAAGGTACGCTACGGTGACCTGATAAGAATTACCGTACAATCGATGAAGTTTGTTCATTGCCCACTTTACAAAACGATTTCTGAATTTAGCAGGTAAATTATCGCTATAAGAAATTAAAAGCCGCAACGGTTTTCGGAAAAATTCACGAATACGCCCTGTCCAGTTTATAAGATTGGTATCAGTATCTCCCAATTCGGTTTGCAGACGATGGATACGCAACTCTTTTTCAATTACTGCATGTTTAAGTATGAGCTGGCATGTTGGATTGTTAAGGCATGCATTGAGAAAATTTTCTCTGCTAGATTGCAAGTCAGCAAAGCGGCGCCATTCTTGTATGGTAATTTTATGTACCAGTTTAATTGATTTAAAGTTATCAATCCCTTTTTCAAGATCTCTCGATAAATATAAACTGCCACGTACATGAATACCGGAAAGATCCGCCTTCTTATGGATGGTCGGGTAGAATCTGACATCCCCTTCTGCGTTCAGTCCTCTGAACTCTACATCTTCTTTAAAACATGCGTCGTCTTCTATAGAACAAAAACCGCTAATATGCATATTTCTGGCAGAAATAGTGGCATCGATATTAGCCGTAAATTTAAAATAGCCACTGACTTCAGTGCCATCCAACATTACTTGTATACCATTCGCATTACCTTTATTTTGATTGGTTTGTGGATCAGTTGAATTATTTTTATCTTGTGTTTCCAGGAGCTTGTCAATCGTAGAACTAAACTCGAAATCACCCCCAACTTTTAAACTTGGAAACTCCAGTTTATTGCTAAAATGAGCCGCTATCAAACAGGAACCATTAACGCACATATTTTTTGCGGAAACGGCAGCATCGATATCGCCATAAAATTTAAAATCACCTTTGACTTCAGTGCCGTCCAGCATTACTTGCGCACTATCTGGATTATCTTTTAATGCCTTATGGACAGTGGAATTAAATTCAAAATCACCCCCTATTTTTAAACCTGAGAAAGTCAGGTAATTTCTAAATTGAGCTGTTACCATACATAAACCACTAATGAACATATTCGTGGCTAAAACAGTACTAACAATATCGCCTCGTAAAAAGAGTCGACCCTTCATTTCACAGGAATCCATCCACAATTCGGAACTGCGGTTTTCATTGCTTGCATTGTGATTATCAATATCGATCCAAGAATCACCGCTCACTTTCATTGACCTTAAATTAACAATCTGCAGCAAATTTATTTCGCTTTTACCCTCAATTCTCAGATTAAAATAACTACCTATCGTTGCTGTAGCAAAAATCAATTTAACGCAATGCAAACCTGTCAAACCAGCCAAACCTTCAATTCTTGCGCCACTAAAATTCAATTCGCCACGAATAACAGCCTTTGATAGTTTATTCTTACTCGACTGATTCGTTGTTATTTCCTGGAAAAATACCCCACCCTTGATCCGGGCGCCTTGAAAAAATACAGCTCTTTCAGAATTCCCCCAATAAATACCGCCACAACCCCAGAAATCGCCCTGTAGGTTCACGTTTCTTGCTCTGAATATACCCAGGAAAGATCCACTGATAGCAGATCGAATAGCACCATTCCGATCAGCGTATCCACCGCGAACAAAACAATCGCCATTGATCATGGAATTTGTCAGATTTATCGCCGGACTCGATGGAATAGAGTCTTTATTGTTTTCCTCAATCGCCGCTGCCACTAGCCGGCAACCATCAAGATTCAATGAGCCACCGATCGATGCTTCGGATAGGTCGACTTGACAACGCCCTCTGGGGTTTTGGGGGAGATCAGATGTTGTTTCAAGAGCGGTTTCATATTTCCACCAGTAATCGGGGCCACTGAGTCCGGTTTTGCCGTTGTCTGGTAATGGAATGTTTTTGAAAGCCTCATCGATAGCGCGATTGTCGCTGCTATACTCAAGATTGTCTTTGAAGGATCTGGATTCGGGTTCTTCACGGGAATAGACATAGCCTAGATCAACCGGACCTTCGATCCGGCAGTTTTGCGCATGCAGTTCCGTGAAGGCTGATTTCAGTAAGCTTAAGTGAGTCAGATGGCTGCGTTCCAAACGCAGAGGTTCCAGAATTACACAGCTTATCAATTCCAGTCCGCCAAGCGGCGATCCCTCCGCACTCAACGTATCGCGCAAATCCAGCGTATCGGTGATAACAGCACCTTTGATTCTGATGTTATTAATTTTTGGATCTAATAACAGCTCGCGAATTTTTTGCGCTGATATCTCAACGAATTCATTGTATTTTTCTAAGAAATCACAATTCGCACCGATTCTGACGTAACCTTCCAATTCATCGTCTTTATTAATCATAACCCCTCGATTTATCTGAAATTTTCAAACAACCAACCGTATCTTGCATTCAGTTTCCGGGCGGTTTGAGATAAGTAGCTCCTTTAACACTAAGCTGTAGTCAGTAAAGCGAGTTCATACTCGATACAGACTGTTAGTCTTACTTGCCGCGCATAAACCATTTATCCAATTCTGCCAAACCGACTTCAAACCAAGTGGGTCTGCCGTGGTTGCATTGGTCTGCACGTTCGGTATTTTCCATTTCGCGCAGCAGTGCATTCATTTCTTCAATCGTCAATTTGCGATTGGCGCGGACCGCGCCATGACAAGCCATGGTTGCCAAAATTTCATTACGCTTGGTGGTTAGAATTTGAGTGGCGCCGTATTCATGAATTTCTCGTAAAATATCGCGGGCCAATTGCGCGATGTCTGCATGTTGGAGAGCGGCTGGCACTGCCCGCACTATCAGCGAAGTGGGGGAAAGCACGGCGATTTCGAATCCCAATTGCTCGAGTGTTGATAAATGTTCTTCTACAATCGCCACTTCCAGCGTATCGGCGTGAAAAGTAACCGGGATCAGCAGCGATTGCATTGCAATCTCTTGCCGTTCGAGTGCTAGTTTCAGCTTCTCATACATGATGCGTTCATGCGCGGCGTGCATATCCACAACCACCAATCCGTTTGCATTCTGCGCCAAGATATAAATGCCATGTAGTTGCCCCAAGGCAAAACCGAGCGGATGAATAGTTTGTTTTTCATCCATCGAAGAAGGTTGGACGAATTTTTCCATCGGTGTGGCAGTGACTGGATTCACTGATTCCCGATACGGATATTGATTGTTTTCAGTGCCAAACAAGGTGCGATAAAAGCTTTCCGGTTGTGCCGCAATACCGGGTTTTGCTGGATTGGTTTTCGGATAACTGGGAAATTGCGTAATTTTCTCGGATTGATCGGATAATGCTTCTTTGCGCGGTGAGGCCAGTGCTTTATTGACGGCATGAAAAATAAATTGATGCAATGCACGCGGTTCGCGGAAACGAACTTCTATTTTGGTGGGATGTACATTGACATCCACATCTTGAGGATTGATTTCCAGAAACAGTACAAAAGCCGGATGCTTGTCCAGATGTAAAACATCGCGATAGGCTTCACGCAAAGCATGCGAAATCAACTTATCATTAACAAAGCGGCGATTGACAAAAAAATATTGCATGTCGCGCGATGACCGTGCATAGGCAGGTAAGGCTATCATGCCGTGCAAATGCATGTCTGCTGAGTGTTCCGCCACAACTGCCGCAGCCTGGCTGAATTCTTGCCCCAGTAATGCGGCAATGCGTTGTGCCGAGGTGCCAGTACGCAGATGATGGCGGGCTTTACCGTTATGCTGCAAAACAAACTCAATGTCGTTTTGAGATAATGCAATGCGTTTGAAAACTTCATCACAGTGTGCAAATTCGGTGGCTTCCGATTTGAGAAATTTGCGTCTGGCCGGGATATTGAAGTACAAATCATTGACATCCAGCGTAGTCCCTGAGACCAATGACGATGGGACCGGTTGTGAAATGGATTTACCATCGACCTGTATCTGCCAACCATGACTCTGCTCTACTTGACGGCTCGCCAGAGTTAACCGGGATACTGCTGCAATACTGGCCAGTGCTTCGCCGCGAAAACCCAGGCTGGTAATGTTATGTAAATCTTCCAGCGAGCTAATTTTACTCGTGCTATGACGCGTCAAGGCCAATAGCAACTCATCTTTGGCTATGCCGCCCCCATCATCTGCGACACGAATCTGTTTGACGCCTCCTTGCTGTAACTGCACCGTAATTTTCTTTGCACGCGCATCAACACTATTTTCCAATATTTCTTTCAATGCTGAAGCGGGGCGCTCAACCACTTCACCAGCGGCGATCTGGTTGATCAATAGTTCGGGAAGCGGTTTGATTGTGGCCATACAAATCTGACACTTTGATAATTACCGGTATTATAGTGCGGAAATAAATGTATCTATTTTATTTTCACTGAAAATCTACGGTGAAAGTAGAGTTTGTTGGCGTGCTGAAATAAATATTTAATGCTGATTGACAGTTCATCATTACGCTTAAATGCTTAATTGCGTAAAGGACTTGAAGGACGTATAGCGCGGCAGAAGTGTTACGCGACTGTATTGATGAAATCGAAAGGCTTGGTCACGCTTTTCAGTAGTTCTGGCAGCGGCATAGCTTTTCCAATCAAGTAGCCTTGAATGATGTCACAGCCAAGCACTCGCAGTCGCTCATAAGTTGCAAAATCTTCAACTCCTTCTGCGACTACTGACAGATTAAGCCGGTGAGCAAGGTTAATCATGGAATCAACAATGCGATCATGCGTGCGACGAGTGGTCATATGTTTGACAAATATCATGTCAATTTTGACTTCATCCAACGGTAAATCGAGCATCCGCGCCATTGAGGAATAACCTGTTCCAAAATCATCCATCGCCAGCCTTAAGCCGGCATTTTTTAGATTATGCAAAGTATCCAGGGTACCTGCATGATTCTCCATAAATGCAGTTTCAGTCAGCTCAATGGTGACGCAGCCTGGAGGCACGCCCCACACATTCAAGCCTTGCATAACAAGTTCCAGAAGCTCGGGATCGCGCAAATCGTCTGCGGAGAAATTGATCGAAACGCCTGCATTTAATCCCGCCTTGCGGTATTCCGCACATTCTCTCAGCGCAGTATTAAAAACCCATAAGGTGAGTCGGGACATGAGTTCCGTACCTTCGGCAACCTGGATCAGTTTGTCCGTTCGGATCGGGCCTCTACTCGGATGATTCCATCGAAGTAACGCTTCAGTTGACTCGATTTTACCGCTCGCAATATTAATCTGGGGCTGATAACCTAAATATAATTCACGTGTCTCGATCGCATTTCCTAAATCCGACCACAGATCAATCTGCAATAACAATGGGTCTTCCGTCTCTGCGGCAAAAAGCCTGATAGACTCATGCTCAAGTTTTGCTTGGCGTATCGCCAAGCTTGCATTGCTCATTAATTGACTTAATGCACCGTCACTTCCATTGCTTACTGCCACACCAACGCGTGCTGCCAGAATAATATTTCGCCTATCCAGTACAAAAGGAGGAGTCAAAATCCGCAAAACCTTATGTGCAGCCAGTTCTGCGTGTGCCGGTGTTGGCAGATCAATCAGCAAACAGCAAATCTGATAGCGTCCGGTGATACCAACCAAGTCGTCGTGTTTCAATGAATCTCTAAGTTGCCGTGAAATTTGATGGATAATTTCATCAACTGTGGCAAACCCAAGTACACCATCCAGTTCAGCCAGCCGCTCAAAATTTACTATCAGTACAGCATGATGGCGTTCAATGTGATACGAATCACATAATTTATCAGAAGCCGTTTGTAAAAAATCCTGGTAAGCAAGTACAGTCATAATGATAGAGATAAGGCCAGTTAATTATAAGTAGTATTTTTTGGCATCAATTCCATAAGCGCCTTGAGGTAAGTCATTCTCGATGGTATAGGGAACACCAGCAGGATTTGAGCCGGCCAATCTTAAATCTAGTGTCTTTGGCGTATCATAAGGTTTCTTTTGTGCATCACAGATAATCATAATACGAGGTAAAAATCTTTGTGTACGGTTATGCGAAAGTACAATGGCAACCTCACCTGAGTTAAGTTCCACAAGACTGCCTACCGGAAACATACCAATACACTGCGCAAATTGTTCAACCAAAACATAACTGAGTCCAGCTTGCGCATTTTCTTTAAGTTCCTTGAGAGCATGAAATGGTCTCAAACCTAATATTCCAGATTGACCCCAGATCAGTTCTTCATAACAATCAACAATGGCCGCCATCCGTCCGTAAGGATGGATTTGATTGGCATGCAAACCATGCGGGTAGCCGCTGCCATTTTCACGTTCGTGATGCTGAACTGCTATTTTGACTACCTCTTCCGGGGCGTCACTTAACTGGATGATAATTTCTTCACCATAAGCAACATGCTGTTTTATTAACTTACGTTCAGATGGATTGAGCAGCAAGCCTCTCTTACCCTGAAGCTCTTTTGGCAGACGTTGTTTGCCGATATCCATTAGCAGTCCACCCAAGCCAAGAATCGATAAGTCTTTGCGTGGAAGACCCAAATGACGACCGAAAGCAAGCAAATGTACCGAGGTTTTAATTGCGTTATCGTACAATTCCCTTCCAGTAGATTTAAGCTGCGCAAGCAAAAGTGCCGCATCAGGATTTCTTATAATACTTTCACATAACGTATCAACCACCTCATTTGCTGCACGAATATCAAACTTGGCATTGCGTTCGATGTTGAGATTGATGTCGCTAAACATAGAAAATGCGACGTTGAAGGCTTTCGTAGCAGCGGGTATTTCTTGTTCCGCGCTACAAATATCGCTATAAGTTTTTACCCGATGCAGCAGTGTGTTGAGCGCTTCAGTATTACGAGAATCCTCTGTTTTGTGCCTATGATTGCTGATTTGAGAAACATTACTTGTAGCATGATGTTCGATTTGCTGAGCAACAGATCCTTCGTTTTTCCGTATACCAACGTAAGTATCCTGATTGCTAATTTGTGCAGCATGCTGCTGAGTAACAAATGATTCACTTCTGTCGAGATCTACATAAACATGAGAGCAGTAGCGTTTAAGTACATCAATATCTTGTTGCGATTTGATAAGAATGCCTTGGATAGCGTAGGGTGTTTCGAGCCAAGGCCGATCAAGCTCGCTGACATACATACCTAATTGTAGGTCATTGACAATAATTTCGATCGTGGTATCACTCGCTGTCATATTGGAATATCAACTGAATAATTAGAATGCTGTTATTTATAAGCAGCTTTTGTGTAATGGAAAGAAATTGCAGAAGCCCTTTTACAGCTATTTGTAACGACCTTTTTTAAGAATTTCTTGAATCGAATTTTGCTAGTAGACTGGATTAAGAAAAAATTCTCGCATCAGAAATTCTTCTAATCCTGCGGTATCTTTCTCGCGGGCTGATAGCACAACAACACGGTGAAGGCGATGAGATTCCCAGTTGAAATCTTCTTTGTAGTATTGCCTGATCAATTCGATCATACGCCGAATGATGGCACGCTCAATATTACCATCTGGTCCAGCATTGACTTGAATCGTCTGTAAGCGGGGATTGCTTTGACCTGTTGTCCAGGCACGAAATGAAAACTCTGCAGTACGCGGACCTATGCGAAGAATTTGAAATATCCCGCTAGTACCGGGAGTCTGCAGATTTCTCCTAACATTGGCCATACGCACTTCATCTGCAGAAGGTTGTGGTGCAGTACTGGTGGCGGGCGCACTCTCTGAGGTATCAAAAATGCCCTGCTCAACACGGCGGCGAGCTTTGGCCTGATTAATATACTCAGATAGATCTGTAGGTGCATCTGCCGGAGGTGTCGGAGGGGCTTTATTTTTTGCGATTTCTTTAGCTGGAATCGGTGCTTTAGGTTTGCTCGGCTTCTCGGCTGCTTTGGGCTTGGTTTGCGATCGTGACGGCGGACTTTGCGCAGGAAGCGGCGGCAATTTAGAGGGCGGCTTGATTTCTTCTACAACTTTAGGTTTTTCCGGCTGCGGTGCCGGTGTAGTTGGCGAAGAAGCGGGTAGCGAGTTTTTGGCATCCTCCGTTTCATTTAGATCGATGAAACTGGCGGCAATAGGTGGCGGTGTTTCAATTTCTACTTCAGGTAAAGACAAGAAAAATCCCACACCCCAAATAATTAACAACCAAACTAGCGCAGCCAGTGGCAATGGCCACCACAGGCGAATTTCTGTCGATCTGGAGCTTGCCATCTTTCTTGTGCTATTTATGTTTCACTGCAATCAGAAATTGCTGGGTACCGGCTGACCGGGCACGAAGCATTGCCTGTACAACAATTCCTTGAGGTGCTTCATTATCTGCAGAGACAATCAATTTTTGCTTGGAATCCGTAAGCAACGGTTTAAGAGTAGTGGCCAGTGTATCTAATGTGACAGCCGTTTGATTGATATAAATTTTGCTATCTTTGGTTAGCGTCAATGTCACGGGTTTTTCCGCACTAAGTTTTTCGGCTTCACCCTCCGGCAAATTGACTTGCAGTGAATCCAAATTTTGCATCGACAGCGAAGCCAGCATGAATGTCGCCAGCAAGAAAAACATTACATCAATCATCGGAATGATTTCAATTTTGCCCTTTGAAATGGAACGCGATTTACGGAGCTTCATGAGTGCCTTCCTGTTGATCCAGGCGGATATGGTCGATCAATCGCGTTCCCAAACGCTCCATTTCATCCATAGTTAACGATTGTAGCCGGGAGAAAAAATTGAACCCGAACAAAGCCACTAGTGCTATAGCCAAGCCCACGACAGTAGCGATCAACGCCTCCGCAACACCGCCAGTAACTGCAGTGGGATTGACAACGCCTTCACTACCGATTACCTGGAAAGCCCGCATCATGCCTACCACCGTTCCCACTAATCCAAGCAGAGGCGCTGCGGTTACTATGGTTTCCAGCGCCCACAGCCGGCGCGCGAGCGCTTCTTCAATGATTTGCGCCTCATCGGCAGCGCGGGATTCCGTCCACCACGCCGGTTGATGGCGATTGGAAATCACCACTTCAAAAAACCGCTTGTAATAATGGCGACTATCAAGGCCAGAAAGTATTTTCTCCAAATCGTTCCATTTAAAACCGTACGTCTCAACCAGATTTAACAGATCACTGGAAAGACGGGCATAGCGCCAATAAACAAAAGCTTTCTCAAGCATAATTGCCAAAGCGATAACTGCCAATAAAGACAGCGGTACGATAATAATCCCACCGAGCTTTAACATGACCCACGCTTGATTTAATTCTTCCATAATCAACTCCAGATTAAGTATATTCATAACGCTATCGGTTGCTGCCAGCACTCCATATCAAAAATTTTCACCTCAAGCAATCTTTGCAACCAATCCAACCGCAAGAAATGTCTGTAAAAATATTTTCTGTTCTAGATATAATAAATGCGCAATAGACATACCGTCATATAATTCCATGACAGTAGGGTCGAATAAAAATTACATGCTAGGCAATGGGCTACCAAGAATAGTTCAAAATAGTAGTCAGGGGAACCATTTCATAGCAAAAAATGCATATTTATAACAATCTATAAAACAGTGGTTAACCGCTTGGCGATTAACCATTATTTGAAATTCCTGAACATAACAGCCCAACAAACCCATTATAGTAACGAATGATGAAAAAATGTTTATTAACATTGCTTCTGCTAGTAACCGTCATGACTGCACAGGCCGAATGGCTTGCGGTGGAATCTGCGATACAGCAGCACGGAGAAACTCATTATTTTGACTCACAGGTTGTACAAAAAAACGGACAGTTGAGAAAAGTCTGGTTGTTATCCAGCTACGATGACAGGCAAATAGGCGGATACCACGCAGTTAAGTCATTGTATGAAATAGATTGTTCGAATAATAAAGCCAGATCGATTACCATGTTGCTATATCCCGATAAAAAAGCTGCCGAAGCTGTGATCGGCGCTCATCATGAAGAATCCCAGGAGTGGTTCAGCTTCGCAAGAAATTCGATTTTTCAGAATATTTCTGAGATTATTTGCGCAAGCTGAATAATGCCTCGCAGTACACAATGTATATGAAAAATCACACATCATGTGTTCACATTTTCTGTAGATTTGATTTGCTATACTCACAATGCGGTTGAGTTAGTTAGGATGTTTTAAAAGGTAGATGATGAAGAGAACTTTAGTATTCATTGTGTTATATGCAATTTCGTCTCATGCGGCTGCGGCCAATAGCTTCTTTAATCAGCCACAGCGTTTATGTTCGGCCTTAATATCCAATGGATTGCATACGTCAGGATGGCAATCCAATAAGGCGATGCCGGGTGAATGGTCATGCATGACTAAATTTGTTCCATTTGGTACAGTGGGTGCCAATGGGATGGAAAACAATATCTCATTCTACGTCAACGGCAGCAGCTCCAACCAGGCAAAAGATATTCGCATCAAGATCAACATCAACAATGCCAGTGAGCGTTCTCAAGCATTTTCGCGCCTTAACTCCGCAACCCAATCGTTATTTAAAGCCATCTCTCAACCTATTCCTTCAGAACTTTCGCAAGCTATCGCACGGCAAGTACCGATTACGATAAACGCATCATTTGGAAGAATTGAATTAATTTTCAAACCTGGACAAATGGACAGTACCAAGGTTGTTCTCATCATTACACATTCTTTATCTGCTAAAAAACAAGCGGCAGCGCACAACAAGCCGCTTCCTTGACATAAGGCCTATCGCATTATTTGATAAGGCCTGCATTGTTCGATTCACTCAAACCCACAGTCCGATAAACATCCCAGAAGGAAAGCAGGGGAAAGTGTTTGCAAAAAAACAGTGTAATCACGTATAGCAGGTAACTCAGTCGAATTCTGAGTTACCGTGCCTATACTAAAAATGCCTAATGTTCTACTTTATCCAAATAGAGGTTATTATTGCAGCTGCAAGCGATGTGTCTGGATCTGATTGGCAGTCAGTGATGCCGATAGATCACCGCTGATAATGCTGGCAGGTGCAACGTCTGTTTCAATATGCGTAGTCCTTGTTGCCGAAAGAATTTTCGGTGTAAGTGACAAGCTATAGTTTTTTGCCGCATTGGCTTGATTCCACACGCGTGTAACGATTCCTTGATCTATTCCATCTTCAGCCGGCTTCAAGGCCCACAACAGAACATCCGGATCGGAAATAGTTAAAAATGAATAATTATTTTCGCTATATGAAGGATTTGTTCCACTAACTGCATGTGTCACGAATGGGTTTTGGTGTTCAAGTGAGAATTTCATCGCTAACGTTTGGTTGAATGCACCATGCGTTTGCAAAGCAAATCTTTGCAAGAAGCGCGAATCTCCATCTTGATTTGGGATTCCCAAATTTGGACCATCAACCTGTCCACCCGCCAGAATGTTAAGTTGCGGTGTAGTCGTATCGAATACCGTATGCGTACTATTACCCAGTCTCATATAATAGGCATCAGCGTTTGAAAGTGTTACACCGACACCGCCACCGGATACATCAGCAAAGTGATTGATTGTCAGCCAATCATATCGCGCATTCCTTGGCGCATAATGTCCGCCATCTGCCAGACGCTTGGCGCGAATAACAGCGCCAACTTCTTCGTGCCAAACATTAGGGGAGTTAACATTAAACGAATATCCCCATGTCAGTATTTCACTGAAATTCTGGGTGATGTTGTTTTGAATCTCGATACGGCTGCTGTCACGAATCAGTGTGATGCGCGTAACTACTGAATAAGGATTCATAGAATTTGCACGCAGTGTTACGCTGACAGGACCGGCATTCTCGATCACCAGACTCCCGCCAATTCCACCTAGGTCATTAACTGTTCTATCATTAATTTTGCGGACAAATTCTCGATTTCCTTGCTTTTTATCGATCAGACTGGTAATTGCACCACTGTTCGAAACTGTAATGCGATAAAAATCATTTTCGATGGTATTACCATTAGCAATTGCCGCGCCTGCAAAAGAATTTCCGGCACCACTTCTGATCTCATATACTTTATAACCCACTGAAGGAACATTGCTTGCCAGAATTCTTAAACGAGTTTTCCCGTTGATCACCACATACTGTGAAGGTACTTGCTCTCCACTCGTTACATCGACAACGTGGACCACACCATTGCTAGCCACAGGAAAATCTGCATAATCGGTTCGTGACCAGCTCAAACTGTTAAATACATACAACCTAGGATTTGCGCTACTCCGTCCAATCATTGTGCCGAGCTGCTTTTTGGCATCATTGTAGAGTGTATCAACATAAGAAGTAATTTCACCCTGGATTTTGCGCTGCCAATCAGCCCGGGCACTACGTAAAACTCTTCCATCTGCTGTCCAATTGTGTTCAAAGTACAAACCAAAATTAAGCATGGCCTTATCACGTGCTGCAATCCGACTGTCCATAAATGCAGGATTCTTTAAGGAAACAAGCGTGGCCATAGCATCAGCGCTGCGCAGCTTCTCTATCGCGCGCTTAACTTTAGCCGAAACTTCGGACATCGATGCCGAATAAAGTTCCCATTCGTTACCATAGCTGGCTGCAAATGTTTCCAGCTCTGCACCATGATTTGTTTCAAAATCCTTAAAGAAATCGAGTTGATTCGATACAATGACTTTGCGATTTACGTTAGTGAGTTGTTTCGCAGCGGTAATAAATTCATTGTCGATCGTTCTTAAATCGTCCTCGCCTTTACCGAAAACGCCGATGATTGGAAAAGGATAGGCTGCTTTAAAAATAGGGTCAGTTTCTACAAAATTAATTGTTTCATGCGGGAACCGCCCTTCAGCATAACCGCCCACAGATTTGTGGTTAAGAAAAATTGAATTCCACTTCATCAAGACCCGGCTGCCGTCACGTCCCCCCATATAATATATCTCACGATCACGGTTACTCAGATGAGGAACATGCGAAGCGCAATTGCAAACACCTTTCCATGAATATTTTGCTCCAGTACCTGCCCATAGCGAAGATAAACCGTATGGCAGAGTTTGATTTTCCATCGCCACTGCAAGCGGAAAATCAACATCATACGTACGCTGCAGTAGTCCTGGATAGTACATGCCGCGCAAAACAGCTTCTGCCGGAGTACCGCCATTCGATAACACCAGTGCATTGAGTGGTACACTGAAATGACCATCTTTAATACGATTGATTAACCTTTTAAACTGTGCATCGGTGCGATTCTTTTGATACACCCACAACCAAAAACTACCATCGGCGTTCCAACGGGCTTGATACGGCGCCGGATTTCCCTGCGTAGCATCCATTTGATTGAGATAATAATCCGTCATTGATAAAAAAGCGTTTTCATATTCTGCCTCATCCCCCCGCCACATATAATCGGTATGATCATCGGGCGCAAGATAAATCCGCTTTTGCGCCATTGCGCCTTGAGTAATTAGAAATAGCAGTAAAAAAACAAAGAACTTAGGGATAAAATTTTTCATAGTGAACAGCCTCGGAAATAAGCAAAAATCAAAAAAAGAGGCCAGATCCGATTGATGTCTCTTGAGTAAACATTAATGGCTTACACTGAAAAAATTTCGTAGTACTGCTGTAGTCTCAAGCTTTTGCGATTACAGCAAATCCTTACAAAGTTAAGAGAACCAATGGCTAGCGACGCCAATATACCTACTTAAAAAAATCGCTAAATCTTGAGGAAAGGTAGAAAATAAGCTCAATTTTTAAATGAGCAATAAAAATAAAGACTTTCTTGACTTTGATTTTTTGCTGCGAGGATTTGCGCTGCAGAGATCAATGCATTCGTGTAACAACAAGAGACTGAAGGGATGTACGGTGCATAAAGCTTATGATTGTCCGTCGGCTGCTGCCTATGAATCTGGCCAACTGTTCCTGTGCATTCGTTGCCTTCAATAGCTTTTCCACGCCAGACTCACCAATATGGCAGTACGGAAGCAGCCTAGCTGCAGCCAGGACAATTGCTGTGCGGCACACCGCCGGACGATTTGGTGCGCAGCTATTCCGTATTGAAGCAGATGATTATCGATTGGAATTAATGGGGTGAATATACGCGATGCGCGATGCACGCATCAAGAGGTCTGGATATTTCGTCAAACTATAGGCTTAGGCAATTTTGATATGGTTTATCTGGATTTCTCCGATTTGGCTATATAGCTCTGCGCCGCCACTATGGGATTTTGTTGAACACCATTGTTTTGGCGACAAAGATGTAGTGCTCTTCAGCACTTTCTAATCATGCAATTCTTCATGTAAATGAAAATCCACAACTACTTGAAATGAGTTTTTAAGTTAACCTATTAGGCACACCTTTCAGATATTAAATAATCAAATCACTTTGATTTGATTCGTTAAGATGCATCCTCAGCTAAAAGAATCTATATTTTTTCTCCTAAATAATAAGAAGATATTATGAGAGAAGTTTTATCCCATAATTCAATTCCACAATTAATTTCTTTAAAATTCTCCATCCATATTCTTAGGCCGTCCGGACTAATACGCCAATAATCTTTTGGAACCGCATGATAAGGATAAAGCCAGGGTACCTGAATCCATATTTTTCCACCCGGCTTTAATACTCTATTAAGTTCACTGATAGCTTTAACTGGGTAGGGCACATGTTCCAATATTGAAATGCAAACCACAGCATCAAAGCTGTCATTTTCAAAAGGTAAATCATGAATATCATACTGATAGTCAATAAATTCACGTGTGTCAAATTTATCAACACTCACCCAATTGGATCCATATTTCTTGCCAATACTTTCTTTTACTCCGATTTGAAGGCAATGCTTTCCTTCGCAGTCTTGCATAAATCGTTCAAATATTTGATTGCATGAATCGCTTTCATTCTTATTCATTACACTCAACATAGTACTTGCAGTACGTTTGTATTGGATCAGGTAATAAAAAAAAGGAAAGAATAATTTAACTGCTCTTTTTACTATTTTTTTCATTATTTCTCCTTTGCCAGTAGCAATATTGAATGCGAAGAGGGAAGTGTTTATTACATTAACCTATGACATTATAACAATACTTCGATTTCCAAATTGGAAACTTACGTAAGTGTTAGCTGAATAGGTAAAGTGAATATTGACCGCTTATGTAAACTGATTAAAAGCCAGCCAATAGTTAAATTTTTATTGCTGAGAATTCTAATTTTTTTACTGCTTAAAATACTTTTCTGACAATACAATCCATTGAATCGCATGGAGTTATTGAAAAATAAAGCTCCCCGCCGCAAGCAGCGGGGTATTAACTGCGCTTTTCAATCTGCTGGTTTTCAACCAGCTTTCGCTCTAAGTGGCGGGAAATTGATTCTGTAGATATTAAAAATGTACGATAAAAATCAAATGATTATTTTAAAATCCACTCACTACCGGATAGCATAGTCATCATAACTTGACTGAATTTCTTCGCAAACAAATCGGCAAACCCTTCACGAGCTGTAAAATCAACTAACACTTCAGCACGAATTATTTCGCGTGCTACATACTCAGCGCTGCCTAATTCATCAGCAAGACCTAGATCAATGCTTTTTTGGCCTGTCCATACAATACCACTAAATATATCCGGCATATCTTTTAATCGATCACCTCTGCCTTGCTTAACCATATGAATAAATTGTT
>CADEDJ010000010.1:31833-63251 GCA_902826055.1 uncultured Nitrosomonas sp.
GGCATATCTTTTAATCGATCACCTCTGCCTTGCTTAACCATATGAATAAATTGTTCATGAATTTCTTTCAGCATGGCCGTCGCATGATTCTTCTGAGCAGGATCAAGCGGCGTAAAAGGATCTAGGAATCCTTTGTTTTCGCCTGAGGTCAAAAGCCTCCTCTCTACCCCCAGTTTTTCTAAAGTGCCTGCAAAACCAAAGCCATCCATTAGAACCCCAATCGAACCGACTAAACTTGCTTTATCAACAAAAATTTTGTCAGCAGCAGCAGCAACGTAATAACCGCCTGAAGCACAAACATCACCTGTTACAGCATAAAGAGGTATTTCAGGAAATTTCGCCCGTAATCTTTTTATTTCGTCATAAATATAACCCGCTTGAACAGGGCTTCCACCGGGACTGTTAATTCTTAATACAATTCCTTTGGTATTTTTATCTTTGAACGCTGATTGCAAGCTAGCAATAATTTTTTCAGCACTGCTGGCGCTATCGGCAGTTATTATGCCCCGCAATTCAATGAGTGCAGTATGTTTATCTGCTATTCGTACTTTTCCATCATCTATCCATCCTAGCGCAGCAAATAATAATATAAATAGATATATGAAAAACAATGTCTTGAAAAATACTCCCCAACGTCGTGCGCGACGTTGCTCCCGTAACGAAGCTAACACGATATTCTCCAAAATACTCTTTTCCAGATTCTCACTGTTTAACTCTGGTTTATTCATTCGTACATGCTCACTAATAAAATTAAAATAAGGTAACCAAACTTTTTCATCTTTACAAACTCACAAACGATCAAGGCCACACAAAACTAATTCTTTAAATTATAAGACTTAAATTAAAAGATTGTATCGGCTGTCCACAACCTAAACTATTAATTAATTGTCACACCATATCATGTCACCCGCAATAGAGTATTCATCGTACACATTGAGACAATAAAAAAGCCTGCCGAATTCATTCAGCAGGCTCTGTTGGAGAGATACCTTTTAATTTTTATTTCTTGGTTTTACCTTTTTCATTCGTATCATTTGCGCTATTGAGCTTTTCTTCGATAGCTGCAGCTGGAATCATGCCGCCGACGATAGAGCCATCGGCAAAAATCAGTGTAGGTGTGCCGGATACTTTATTTTCACGGCCTGAATTCAGTAAAATTTCTAGCGGTGTTTCACAATCCTTACCGGTAGGTGCGATGCCCCTTAGCATAAAATCATCCCACGCCTTGATCTGATTGCTAGAGCACCAGATTTTTTTGGATAATTCCGTTGAGCCATTGAGTACCGGATAAAGCAGCGTATAAATGGTCACGTTGGTAATATTCAGCAGCTCCTTTTCCAATTGCTTGCAGTACGGGCAGTTAGGGTCAGTAAAAATCGCTACCTGGCGTTTGCCATCACCCTTGACGATTTTGATGGCTGACTGCAATGGCAGGGAATCCAGTGGAACACGGCGTGCTGCCTTAATTTCTTGTAATCGTTCATGCGTCATACTGGTACGTGTTTTGGTATCAACTACATGGCCAAAGAAGAAATAATTGGCTTTATCATCGGTATAAAATAGCTCGTCACCGACAACTACTTCGTACAATCCCAAGGAAGGTATTTTTTTCAGACTATCAATTTTATGACCCTCAAAATGTTCTTGAATAGCTTTCTTTACTGCCGCTTCATCTGCCCAAGTCATTGTGGAAAAAGAAATAAGTATTAATAGTGAAAGAACAAGCTTCAAGCGTATTGTCATGACGACTCCAGTATAGAAAATCATAGTTAATTCAAAGCGTGCTGCATGAGTTGGTTTTTTATCAATGGCAAACGATTGGTTATCTCGAGTCCTAAATTCCGCAAACGTGCGAGTGTCGGATTTGAATTATTAAACAATCTTTGCAAACCATCTGTCACCATTTCCAATGCCAGAATATCTTCTTTGCGTGCCAACTCATAGCGTCTCAGCAACATCAAATGACCACAATCTGTCTGCATACCACGTGAATTTAGCACTGCCGCAAGTTCGCGTGCATCGCGCAATCCCAGATTAACGCCTTGACCCGCCAATGGGTGGATACCATGCGCAGCATCGCCGATCAGCACCAAACGTGGTTTCACTAATTGATCGACATGTACGAAATTGAGCGGGAAGCCAACTGCTGGTGTAATTAACTGCATGGCGCCCAGCGTATGTGAAGAGGCTTCCTCCACCTGGTAGCAAAGTTCTTCAGCAGACAAGCCTCGTAATACATTCGCTTGTTCTTCACTGGCAGACCATACCATAGATACTCGCTTATCGGGTAGTGGTAGCAGCGCCAATACACCATCCCGTCTAAACCATTGATATGCAGTATGCCGATGTGCTACTTCCACGTTAAAATTGGCAACTATGCCAATTTGATGATAGGCATGGCGGGATACCTTGATTTCAGCTTGACTGCGTACCCAGGAATTTACACCATCAGCACCAACTACCAGTGAGGTCTCAAGCAATCTTCCGTCATCCAGTTGTACCTCGACGTGCGAATCCTGCCAACTGATCGAAGTGCATTTTGCGGGACAAATAATGTGTATGTTTTTATTGGCAGAGTTCAGCACATTCCACACCGCAGCCTGTAACTGGCGATTTTCAGCAATGAAAGCTAATTCCGGCAAACCAATTTCATACGCACTAAAGTTAATATGTGCACAGCTATCGTCACCATATACCGCCATTTCATACACCGGGGTCACACGTTCGGAAGTCAATAACTGCCACACATCCAGACTTTGCAAGAATGCAGCACTGCCCGGACTAATTGCATACACCCGGCTATCCCAACTAGCATCTTGTAGCACGGCCTCGGGTTCACGCGGCTCCACCAATGCTACCGTCAAGCCGCTATTCTTTAACGCAATAACCAGGCTTGCGCCTACCAGCCCACCACCAATGACGATAATATCGTATTTCATACCGCCGATTATACAGCCCCTTTGTCACATGCGGTTAACTCAAACTTGCATCACCGAGAGGTTTAAGATCATAAAATTCATGCCGCGAATTGGGTCAACACACATTATTTGCCCATTAGTATTTTGAGCAGGCACGGAAACCCAAATAAAAAATATTCAATATCATGAAAACACGCATAAACCCTTGTCAAGGCACATTTTTGAACTTGACAAGCCATCCCCCCAAAGGCAAAATTCGCCTCTTGCAATTAAGTACATGGCGAATTAGCTCAGTGGTTAGAGCAGCGGAATCATAATCCGTTGGTCCGGGGTTCAAATCCCTGATTCGCCACCAATATAATCATGGGATTACATGACAATCCTGATTACAAGCAGTTTGTTAAAACTCCAAAGTTAGGAAATTTTGAGCGCGTCAGCAGTGTATTAATTATCATCTGCACTGGATGAGTCAAACAACAATTTCATTTCTTGACAAACAAGCACTTTGAAGAATGTTCATATAATAATCTATCGTCATGAAAAACGTTAGATTACCTCTTGATCCTCTTCGTATTTATTAAGACTAAATGAGATTTTTGCATAAATCTTTCACTCTGTAGGAAAAATGCAAAAAGTCGATGAAGAAAAATCGTTTACCTTAACGGATTATTTGCGTGATTTTTAACTCATGTGGTTAGAACCACGCAAATTATCTGACTTAGCCGAACTTAAATTAGGGAATTGGTTTTTCCCCATTATTCAAAGTATTTGCCACAGATGCGATTTTATTTTCCAAAACCATGATCCTAGATTCCAGCTTTTGCACTAAAATTTTTGTTTCTTGTGATTCATTTGAAGTATGAGTTTGTGAAATTTTCTCAGCAGTGCTTGATTCCAAAACGGCTACACGGGTTTGTAATTGCTCTCCGAGATTTTCTGTTTCAGGACCTGCAAGATGTGTAAATTCCACACTGTCTTCATATGGCTCTCGTGTAGTACCTGTTGCCTTAATAATTGCCCCCGCAATTAACCCGCCAACAATAGCTATGAACATTGTGATAACTATGCCATTGAATTGCGCAATGGCTACATCAGGAACTACTAAGAAAGCACTGAAACCCCCTAATAATCCGGGCATTCCGTGCAAATTATGAACGCCACAGGTATCAACAATTTTGAATTTTGATTCCAATACAGGCAGTAAAAATACGTAACCCAAAACTGAAACTGCACCAGCCAATAACCCTATACCAAATGCACCAACGGGAGACACAACATCACAAACAGAACCAATAGCGACACCTCCAGCCAATGCAGCATTGGCCATATCAACCATAGAAGTTTTCCCATTATGTAACTTAGAACTTAGAAAATAAGTAGCGAGAGTAGCTCCTGATAGGGCAAGCAGTGTGTTAGCGACAGTTTGCGGCATATTTTCTAAAGGAACGAGCGCAGTGGCAAAGCTTGGCCAAAATAGCCAAAGTACCATTGATCCCAGCATAGCGAAGCGATCAGATGTATGATCAGATTCAATTGGCTTACTGCGTTGATACGCGGTCGTTAGAACTATCGACATACTTAATCCAAAATATGCACCAAATGCATGTATGACAATTGATCCAGCCGTATCTTTAAAGCCAGTCGTATACCCTATGGCATCATCCAGGACTAACCATTCATTTAACAAATAAAGCGGAACTATTAAAAGCGCTAATAATGCATATTGGAAAACGCGTAAACGCCCCAATACTGCTCCCATGGCAATCAATGCCGTTGCTACTGATAACTCAGCGAATAACAAGGCATCAAGCGTATGCGGTTGCAATTGGTGACCAAAGATCCCATTAGCACGTAATAAGATGTAAAGCGGAAGGCCAGTTGCAACTACCAGATAAGTGCCGGTTACGGCCCCAAAGCCATAACGGCGAACAAATACCATCAGAAAGCCAAAACCAACAAGCAACATGGCCAAAATATGAATGATGAAATTATATTTCGCAACAACTCCTGCTTCGTTTAGTTCTATTGGGGTTTCAGCGTTTACCCAATTACTGAAGCCAAGAAAAAACAAACCAAAACCAATTACTGGCAACATTGCCAAGTTAAAATTTTTTTTCATGTAACACTTCCTTATTCTAGTGATTATTCGAGTTTTTCTTTGAAAAACATAAAGGAAGAGAATTTATAAATGCTAATAACTTCCCCTTGGTAGTTTGATCCTTAATTACCACAAATACAATATGGTTTATCTTTTTAAGTAAATTTGATTGTTAGTGTCGCGAAAAACAACTGCTTAGGATTCATATCATTGAACTTGTGATTTCCCGTGGTCTTGCCATGAGAATTACTACCAATTAGATCTATTCTTTCATAGTCCGTGCTGGCGTATTTGAGTCAATTGCGCACGTGGATTTAGATACTGGCAGAAATTCTTAACATCATTGATTTATATCAAACTAGCTTGGAAGTAATTTTATTAATCTGCAATGGGTTTCTTAGAAAGGGGAGGTGGGGTATTGAATGACTTAGGCTATAGTATTATTTAGGTGTGTTTTCCTGTGTATCGCAAACAAGATTACATTTTTAGTTACCTCTGCTGTTCAATTCGTGACATCTCCGATCAAACACTGAGTTGTGTAACGCGAACAGCAATGACTGGCTGAACTGCATTTGAAATTTTATTAATTCTGAAATAGGAAGGTCTTATGAAAGCTAGTAAGAAATTCATCAGTATCTTGATATTCTTAGCGTTATTACCTAGCGCTGTGTCAGCTACAACGCTAACGGGCAACTTAACTGTCGATGATGCATTTACGGCTTATCTAAGCACTGATGATTCGGTTGCAGGCACACCTTTAGTGTCTGGCGATTATTGGCCTTTAGTTCAGACATTTTCCACGACGTTAACCCCTGGCAATACCTATTATCTGCACATCTCAGCGAAAGATGTTTTTGGTCCACCGAGCGCATTTCTCGGTAGCTTTGAGTTATCCGGCACAGACTTTATTTTCGCAAACGGATCGCAATCACTTGTTTCTGATTCCGCTAATTGGGGTGTCAATACCACAGGATTCGGCTTTTCTTTTAATTCCCCTTACGATGGCTTCGGCATAAATGGGGTGGAGCCGTGGGGTACTATGCCTAGCATTGCATCCAATGCACATTGGATTTGGACAGGACCAAGCGGAACTGTTGGTGAAGCTTATTTCACTACCACGATTTCACCAATTCCCGAACCTGGAATATATTCAATGTTTCTGGCAGGGCTTGGTTTGCTGGGTTTCATGGTACGACACAAGAAGAATTTGTCACATCATACAGAACAGGAAGTAAAGGTCAGTTGATCGGCTAAATTATTAAGCAACATCTAAATTTAATGCAGTGAGATTTCGTAGCTTTTGAATTTTTTAATTGCGAAATTAACGCACCGGCCAGCTTCAACATGATTACAGCATGTTCATCCGCA
Source organism: uncultured Nitrosomonas sp. (assembly GCA_902826055.1). Taxonomy (GTDB): domain Bacteria; phylum Pseudomonadota; class Gammaproteobacteria; order Burkholderiales; family Nitrosomonadaceae; genus Nitrosomonas. The sequence continues at coordinate 38,218 of CADEDJ010000010.1, forward strand.
TAGACAACTAACCTTTCACACAAATCACTTGTCGCAAGGTGTGCACTACTTCAACCAGTGCGCGCTGTGCCTGCATTACAGCATCAATATCTTTGTAAGCCATGGGAATTTCATCGATCACATCAGCATCTTTGCGACATTCGACGTGGGCGGTTGCAATAATCTGATCTTCCACCGTAAAGCGCCGTTTAGCTTCATTGCGACTCATGATACGTCCAGCGCCGTGACTACACGAGCAGAATGCTTCTACATTGCCAAGGCCGCGTACAATGTAACTTTTAGTGCCCATTGAGCCAGGAATAATACCAATTTCACCCTTATGCGCCGATACTGCGCCTTTTCGTGTTACCAGAATTTCTGCACCAAAGTGACTTTCTTTTTGCACATAATTATGGTGGCAATTAACAGCTTCGATATCGGTTGAAAAAGGTTTGGTAATAACTTTACGGACAGCGGTAATGACATTTTGCATCATCACATTACGGTTACGTCGAGCAAAATCCTGCGCCCATCCGACAGCTTCAATATAGTCGTCGAAATGCGGACTACCTTCCTCAAAGTAGGCAAGATTGCGATCCGGCAAATTAGCGATATGTTGCCGCATATCCATCTGTGCCAGTTCAATAAAATAGGTACCAATCGCATTACCTACACCGCGGGAGCCGGAATGCAGCATAAACCACACGCGATCAACCTCATCTAAACACACTTCAATGAAGTGATTACCTGTTCCAAGTGTACCGAGATGCTTGTAATTGTTGGTATTTTCCAAACGTGGATATTTCTCAATAATACGTTTAAATCCAGGCAATAGGCTTGTCCACATGATATTCACTGATTCCGGTGGCGTTTCCCATGCTCCTTTATCGCGTTTGCCGCGTTTCATGATACGGCCGTGCGGCACAGCGCGCTCGATGGCGCTACGTAATTCGAACAAATGATCCGGTAAATCTTGGGCAGTCAGTGAGGTGCGCACAGCCATCATGCCACAGCCAATATCTACACCGACGGCAGCTGGAATAATCGCGCCTTTGGTGGGAATCACACTGCCGATGGTTGAACCTTTGCCCAGGTGCACATCCGGCATTACGGCAAGATGCTTAAAAATAAAAGGCATACGAGCCGTATTAATCAGCTGCTGGCGTGCATCATCTGCAACGGCTACGCCTTTTGTCCACATTTTGATCGGCTTGCCATTTTCAACTTCCAGTAACTGATATTCCATTTTCATTCCTCATGGGGACAATATTCTTCACCTTCACGGCATCTGAAAGAAATTGAATTTTGTTTTAACGATCGCCGTGATAATCTTTACTCTCTTATAAAGGATCTTCTGAGTAATCCACAGTTGTCATTTTAGATACAGTAGAAAATTTTGATAAATCAAAAACATGAATTTTTTACTATGTTCGAAATGACGGTTATTCAAAGACTTCTTAGTATGAATCCTCAATCGGTATTCAAGCTTGCTAGACCCTTTGCTAGAAAGGAGAATTGACATATGGACAGACTGGGACTTCCGATAGTTCTACTTGCAGCTTTATGGGGAGCGGTAAACACTACATTAAGTTTCTTTCAGATCATTAATGCCCGGCGTGACATAATGTTTGAAATGATCGACAAATGTGGCTACTGTGCGGAACAAACATTAGGTCCGATAGAAATTTATCTTACCAATCTCCTACCGCTTACCATCGGAAATATTATTTTTCTCAGCTTGATTAGTTATGTGATTGTATCCATTCCGCGCCACATGAAAATTGAAGATGTTGTTGAAGCCAAGCGGCTTAAATCAGCCTGCAAAGCTATTGCGATACTGCCCACTTTTGGGGCAATCGCTTTCGCGGCAGGTGGAATATTTGATATGGTTATGCTCATTCGGTCCCTTACGCAATGAAAAATCTCCCACTCAACCCTGCTGTGCTTTTACAACTGTTTGTGGCTTTAAATCTCAGCGCTTGTGCGGTCATGGATAAAAATACTCCAGGCTGGTCACAATACCGCATTCCGGACCAGGCTAATGAATTGCGATTGGCATCCAATAGCATCGGTAGGGGAGATCCCGTATTGCTGATACACGGCTTTGGCGCCAGCAGCTATAGTTGGCGCCATATTATTGCGCCACTGTCACAGAAATACCGTGTCATCACGATTGATCTAAAAGGCTTTGGCGAATCTCCCAAACCACGCGATGACGCTTACTCCGTTTATGAGCAAGCTAGATTGGTGCGCAACTTCATTCTCGAAAACAACTTGAAGGATCTTCACATTGTTGGCCATTCCTATGGTGGCGGGGTGGCACTTGCCACATCGATATATTTATCCGCATCACACCCAAATCTGCAAAAAAGCCTGGTATTAATCGACAGCATTGCTTACCCACAAGAACTTCCGGATTTTGTAAAAGTACTGGCTACTCCAATACTGGGACCATTGGTGATTTATGCTCTGCCAAACACATTGCAGGTGAAAAATTTGCTGAAGAAAGTGTATTTCAATGATGCCTTGATTCCGCAAGATGCCATCGAGCACTACGCTAATGATTTAAGTAAACCCAATGCAAAATATGCTGTACTCGCCAGCGTGCAACAAATGTTGCCAACAGATTTGCAGCAATTCTCAGACAACTACATCAATTTGACTATCCCTTCATTAATTATATGGAGTAGGGAGGATGAAATTGTGCCATTAGCCGTTGGCAAACGCTTACATGAGAATCTGCCTAATTCAAAATTAGTCATTATGAGTGGTGTGGGGCACGCAGTCCAAGAAGAAAAACCCACACTGGTTTTACCTCATTTGCAGCAATTTTTGGATACGCAAGCGCACTGACTTTCATTCCAATTCTTGAACAAATCCTTGGATACGAAGTTTTTTACTGCATAGATGAAATAACGCGAGTAGCTCTGATCTCGGAAATGCAATAGCCAACTCAAGCCGGCTTATTGCATTTCCGAAGTGACTGTTTATACCAATTACTTGATTATTTTTTGAAGATTACTGTTTCGACTAACAGTAGCATAACCGCTCAAAGTTGCACTCATAGAATTGACCGTTCCAGCTAAATCTGCAGAGAACTCCTCACTTTGGTAACTATACTTCCAAGAATTTCCTAAATGGGTAGATTTTCCCTGTCCTGACGACGAGCCGTGGTAAACATCATTGGCATTCCCGCTAAGATCAATCACCACTGGTGTAGCTACATTATAAGAACCGCATCGTGGATCAGCCGGATCCAGAGTAGCCTTTAAACTTAAGATCCAGTTTTTATCATTGACTTTGTTAATCGATACCACCGCTTTGTCCGCAGGATAGTCACAAGAAATGGACCAATACTCTCCATTCACTTGGTTATATGACGTGGCATTTAAACTAATTATTTCTGCACCTAAAAAATCATCGTACTTATACCCGCTCACATTCTGCTGAACATCTCCATTCAGCGAGTACAACCAAATATTATGATTATATGTTTTATACTTAGTGACTTTCATAGCGTTGAGATTAGCGCTGAACGCCATGGGAGTTGCGACCAAACTGGAACCGATTAAACATGCTAGCAAGAATCGAATCTTCATATTGTAAATTCCTTTAGTTTTTACTTACGTGTATGCATCTGAAATCAGCCATAAACCTGATTTCAGATGCCATATAAATAGAAAGAAGTGAAACCTCTCACTCTGTATCCTTATGACAAAACATACCGGTAATCTAAACAAGTAGGATCACCTATACGGACTGTATCAAAGTGTCATTTAAAACTTAGGGTACAAAAGAAGCCTTTTTTTACCTGTAATCTATACCTAAACTGCATGAGTTCAGATCTAATCATACAAAACGCTTGATATGGGTGTTGAATCCTTAAATCAAACACTAAAGTGGAGTAGTTCGGATGGCCTGTTGGAAAACATCCTGCTAGTACTGAGTTGATGATTAAATAGAAATCTCACATCGATCTCTGGTAATAGTTTGGCATGGTCTAATGAATCCGGACAGTCCAGTTAAGAGAAAATAGTATTAACTGGAGGAAGAAGAAATGGAAACGAGAAAGCAATACACGAAGGAATTTAAATAAGATGCGATCTGACATGGTTTAAAGAAACCCTGAACAAGTGTCATTTCGAGCAAGAGCGAGCAATTTATCACATTGATTATTAAAGATTCCTCTCTATGCTCGGAATGACAAATGCAAGTTATTCAGAGTCTCTTTAATAGAATTGACCAACCTTTCTAATAGTCCACGCTTGTTCTAACAGCACACATCAAGTCGTTGCTACTACTAGATGTAATATTGAATTTTTATGTTTTGTATTACATTTTCATATCACCCAACTTAAGACTAGCCTCGATAAAATTATTTAGGTCGCCGTCCAACACACTTTGCGTATTTCCTATTTCCACATTTGTTCGCAAATCTTTAATACGTGATTGGTCTAATACATATGAGCGAATTTGATGCCCCCAGGCTATATCTGTTTTCGTTTCTTCCATGGCTTGTTTTTCATCACGACGCTTGCGCAGCTCAGCTTCATATAATTTTGATTTCAACATCGCAAGCGCGTCTGCTTTGTTGCGATGCTGTGAGCGCCCACTTTGGCACTGCACAACGATTCCGGTTGGATTATGCGTGATCCGGATTGCGGAATCCGTTTTATTAATATGTTGGCCTCCTGCTCCAGATGCTCTAAATGTATCAATTCTTAGGTCTGCCGGATTAATCTCAATTTCAATCGTATCATCCACTTCCGGATAAACAAATACGCTCGCAAACGATGTATGCCGGCGATTACCTGAATCAAATGGAGATTTTCTAACGAGACGATGTACACCCGTTTCAGTGCGTAAGTAGCCATAAGCATATTCTCCCGATACTTTCAAAGTGGCATTTTTTATACCGGCAATGTCTCCTGCTGATTCTTCCAGAATTTCAACACTGAATCCTTGTCTTTCACAATAACGTAAATACATCCGTTCAAGCATTGCTGCCCAGTCCTGTGCTTCCGTTCCTCCTGAGCCGGATTGGATGTCCACAAAACAGTTATTCGGATCCATAGGATCAGAAAACATGCGTTTAAATTCCAGACCAGCAATTATCTTTTCTAAATTATCGACATCGTTCGCGACACTGCCCAGAGTTGCATCATCAAGTTCATCTTTGGCTATTTGAAATAATTCTTGCGCATCATTTAATTGATGTTCAGTTTTCTCCAAAGTAACAACTGTATCTTCCAGAAGTTTTTTTTCACGGCCAATTTCCTGCGTCCGCTTACTGTCGTTCCATATCGTTGGATCTTCAAGTAATCGAGTAATCTCATTTAATCGCGTTTGTTTAGCATCAAAGTCAAAGAAACCTCCGTAATTCATTGGCACGGTTTTCCAAATTCTGAAGATGATTAGAAATCGCGTTTATCTGTTCTGCTTCCATAATTCTCCACCTTTAATTTATTTCTTAATTATACCTTTAAGTGCATGGAAATCTTCAAACCATCAATCAATCATTTTCATGTCACTCGCATGATAATTTTTTTCTGGCTAAGCAAATCAATACCCTTAAACCACAAGTCAATATAAAATTATTATTCTTAATAAAAACTATAAAATTGTTCAATGTGTTTCTCGTTGATTGAACAATTTTCAACACAATTCTTCAAGTATTCAATGATGACAAAATTTCTTGCATTAATCCCAGCCGCTGGTTCAGGTTCCCGCATGGGTAATGAGCTACCCAAGCAATATCTGCCATTAGATAACCATCCAATGATTTATCACGCCATCAATACGCTATGGCACAATCCGCTAATTACACAAATTATTGTGGTACTTGCACCGGATGATACGGTTTGGTTTAAATACGATTGGTCGCATTTTTCTAAAAAACTGATCATACTCAATTGTGGTGGCGTGACTCGGGCAGAAAGCGTACTCAATGGACTTCTTACTGCAAAACAACAATTGAATCTGGTTAATTCACATGATTGGATATTGGTCCACGACGCCGCGCGACCGTGTTTATCGATGCTGCAACTAGAGAATTTAATTAACGGACTGGCAGAAGATGAAGTAGGTGGACTTTTGGCAATACCGGTAGCTGATACGTTAAAGCTTGGCAATGCTAAACACCGAATCATGCAAACCCAACCCAGAGAAAATCTATGGCAAGCGCAAACCCCGCAAATGTTTCGTTACGATCTACTTGTAAAAGCACTTAACAATGCAGCAAATGTTAATATAACTGACGACGCCAGCGCTATTGAAGCTTTAGGACTGCACCCCAAACTTGTTCCCAGTGATGCCCGCAATTTAAAAGTGACTTATCCTCACGATCTGGCATTAGCCGAATTAATATTACAACAAAGGAGCGACTTGTGAACACCATAAGAATTGGCCAAGGATTCGATGTGCATCAATTAGTGGATGATCGTCCACTTATTATAGGCGGGGTCACAATACCTTATGATAAGGGATTGCTCGGTCACTCAGATGCCGACGTATTATTGCACGCAATTTGCGATGCATTATTAGGCGCCGCCGCATTGGGAGACATCGGTCAACATTTTTCGGATTCTGATCCGCGTTACAAAAATATTGATAGCCGTGTGTTATTGCGTAATGTGCTGAATTTAATAGAAAGCAATGGTTATATGATCATCAATCTCGATGCAACTATCATTGCCCAAGCACCCAAAATGGCTCCTCACATTCCCGCGATGATTTTAAATATCGCTAATGATTTAAAAATCCCATCAGGCTGCATCAACATTAAGGCAAAAACAGCCGAGCACTTGGGTGCAATCGGCCGAAAGGAAGGAATTATGGCAGAGGTGGTATGTTTAATTGATCGCGTCAGTCCATGAGATCAGATCAAAACCACAATCCAGTCAATCCACAATCGATTCGCTTATTTTTAGGTATTTTTCCTGACAAATGTATTCAAGATCAATTAGCGCATCACGTTGAAAAATTGGCAACAATCTGCGGGGGTAAAAAAGTCAGTCTGAGCCAACTTCATCTGACATTGGTATTTTTAGGGGATGTTCCTATTTCCAGAATTAAGTTTTTGCAGCAAGCCATAAGTAAAGTTACTGCAAAGAAGTTTGCATTTGAACTCGATGAAATCCGCTATTGGAAAAAGAATGAAATCGTATATATTCAAGCACGGTCATTTCCCGCGGAATTGTATTGTCTTGTTGATTCGTTAAAAGATGCGCTAACAAAATCTGAATTCTTAATAGATAAACGGACCTATAAGCCACATATCACCTTAATCCGTAAAGCTCATTGCTTATCTAAAGTTGATTTGAATACTTCTATAACTTGGGATGTGGATAAATGGTTTCTTATTCACTCTAAGCCGACAAACAACAGCATCGACTATATCTCACTGCAGCGTTGGAATTTAACATGAGTTTGTAATATCTCAGAATATTAAAGCCGGTTAGAAATTATTGATACCTTTATGATTACGCACTTCCAATTACTTTGAAAATTCTCGCTCTCGAAACTTCCACTGAATTTTGCTCAATAGCGCTCAGTATTAACGAACATATCCATGATAAGGAAATCCTTGCCGGGAATCGCCACTCTGAGATGCTTTTGCCAATGATTCAAGAATTATTAACGGAAGTCGGGTTAACGCTACACCAGCTTGATGGTATCGCCTTTGGGGCGGGACCAGGCTCTTTTACAGGGTTACGCATAGCATGCGGGGTTGCCCAAGGTTTGGCGTATGCACTTGACCTGCCCGTCGTGGGTATCAATACATTGGAAGCGGCTGCGCAGTCAGTCAAAGCACAAAAAATCATTGTGGCACTCGATGCCCGCATGGGGGAGATTTATCATGCGGCTTATGACAAAGCAACTGATCAGAGCTGGCAAATAATTAGTCTGCCTACGCTCTGCTTGCCTCAACACGCCCCGCTATGCGACGGCAAGGAGTGGCAAGGATGCGGCAGCGGCTTTGATCTATACCATGAAATATTATCCACACGCTATGGAAACAATCTGCAAACAATATATTACGCGATTCGTCCCCGTGCCAAAGAAATTGCACAACTTGCGCTATTACAATTCTGTAATGGCCAAACCACCGATGCAACCAAAGCATCGCCTATCTATATACGTAATAAAGTAGCTCTGAAGGAAAATGAGCGATGAATAGCACATTGCAAACCATAGTTGAAATAAGGCCCATGCAATCATCGGATCTCGATCATATCATTCGTATTGAGCGGGAAATCTTTCTATTCCCATGGTCATTAGGAAATTTTGCTGACTCAATCAAAGCCGGCTATGTATGTCAGGTTCTACAACAAACCAACACACTTATCGGGTACGGTATCATGATGATGAGTCCCGAAGAAGCACATGTTTTGACACTGGGCATCGCCGCAAATTGGCAAGGGAAGGGCTGGGGAAAGAAATTACTTCAACATCTTATTGAATATGCAAAAAGTGCACATGCAAAATCAGTGTTTCTGGATGTACGGGAATCCAATTACAGTGCTGCGCGACTCTACAAAAAAATGGGTTTTCGCCATATTGCCACACGTAAAGGTTACTATCCTGCAATGTGTGGGCGTGAAGATGCACTTGTCATGCAACTGATGCTATGAATACACGGCGCAAGCAACTACTCAAAGAATTGGGACTTACACCCATTTGGCATTTAAAATCGAACATTTCAGAGCAAAAAAGCCCTGTTGAATCATCACCGAATGAAGACGACACTCGGATACTTCCGACAAACGCTGCAAAAGACTCACAGCAACTCGAGGAAATCTCGCGGATGGATTGGGATCAACTCAAATCAACAGTATCTCGTTGCACGGCGTGCCCTTTAAGTCAAACACGCACGCAGACAGTATTTGGAGTTGGCGACAAAAAAGCGGATTGGCTTTTTATCGGAGAAGGACCCGGCGCCCGGGAAGATGCCATGGGCGAACCATTTGTGGGGCAAGCTGGCAAACTTCTTGACCAAATGTTGGCGGCTATCAGAATAAAACGTGGCGATGGTGTGTATATCACGAATATCGTCAAATGTCGTCCGCCTAACAACAGAAACCCGACTTCACTTGAGGCACGCCAATGCGAGCCTTATTTAACGCGGCAAATTGAATTATTACAACCCAAGCTTATTGTTGCCTTAGGAAAAGTAGCCGCACAAAATCTTCTTGAATGCGAGGACAGTATTTCCAGTTTGCGGGGAAAGCTGCATCACTTTTCAGGCATACCGCTTATTGTCACTTACCATCCAGCGTATTTGCTACGTGCGCTTCCGGAAAAAGCAAAAGCCTGGAAAGACTTATGTTTCGCTCTTGCCACTATGCAATCACTGAAGTAAAACAGTATTCAAATATTTTTGTACTGATCTCAGTAGAATTAATGTATTTTTTTCGCACCAATAAGATGCAGCGAATCTTCTATGCTTTGGTTCATTAAATGCCACTTTCGGATGAGCGTCATCATAACGGATACAAACATTCCAAAAAGCACAATGACAGCGTAAATGTGCACTTCAAATAATATCAACAAGGCATAAAGCGATAGCATTACCAAAATGCTTAAATTTTCATTGAAGTTTTGTACTGCAATTGAATGTCCGGCCCCCATCAAAATGTGCCCGCGGTGTTGTAACAAAGCATTCATTGGCACAACAAAAAAGCCTGCTAAGCCTCCGATTAGCATCAATAATATAATTGCAATCCACAAATCTCTTACCAATATCATGGCCATTACAACAATACCCATTGCAATACCTAGAGGAATAACAGTTACTGATTGACGTAAGGAAATCCACCGTGCTGCCATGACGGCGCCTACGGCAATGCCTAGAGCGACCACACCTTGTAATTGGGCAGCTTGATTGAGTGGATAATTCAATGCCACTTCCGCCCATTTCAAAACAATAAACTGTAATGTTGCGCCTGCTCCCCAAAACAAAGTTGTCACTGCCAGCGAAATCTGTCCGAGTTTGTCCTTCCATAGTAATCTTACACAATGGGAAAATTCATGGATCAAAAAAAGAATATTTCTTTTGGGTATGCGATGATCAACTCCTGTATTGGGAATATACAAGTTAAATAACGCAGCAATTGCATAGATAATCGCAATCAACAAAATACCACTTTCCAACGCATTATCTATCCCCGTATTGATAATAGGAAAATCAAATTCCAACAATACATCTGCAACAGCAGGTGTAATCAAAACTCCACCCAGCACCGTACCAAGTACAATGGATGCAACTGTCAATCCCTCAATCCAACCATTGGCAATTACTAATTTTTCAGGGGGTAATAATTCAGTCAATATGCCATATTTAGCTGGCGAATAAGCTGCAGCGCCCAATCCTACAACAGCATAAGCAGCCAATGCAAAATATTGATGCATCGCAATAAACAATAAAGCACAGCCTATGATTTTAATCGTATTGCTAACAAACATTACACGTCCTTTTGGCATAGAATCAGCAAATGCGCCAACAAAAGGAGCAAGAATGACGTAAAACAACACAAAGACAAACTTTAGCATAGGTGTTAAATAGGCAGGAGCGTGCAAATCAATCAACAGCGCAATCGCCAAAACCAGCAACGCATTATCTGCTAAAGAAGAAAAAAACTGCGCTGCCATGATCGTATAAAAACCGCGTTCCACGCTATTTCCTTACAGGGTTAAGTTTTCTAAAAGCATTTTTTTATTTTTTCTAGGAAGTCCTTGACGTAACTTCATACAAGCTTCACAACCATTCTGATTTTTAGCGCGAGATTAGCATATTATTAGCGCACCAATACATGAAAGTTGAATTACAGTAGGTACCAAATTTAGATTAATATAAAAGTCCTGATAATCTTTTTTTACTGACGTTTATTCTGGACATATAAGTGATGCCACGCCCTACCAAAGCTTCTATTGATCTATCTGCTTTAACTCATAACCTAACCGTAGTACGTGAATATGTCCCACGCTCACGAATTATGGCAGTCATTAAGGCAGATGCCTATGGTCATGGACTTCTTCCTACGGCTAATGCCTTAAAGACTGCCGATGGTTTCGCATTATTGGAATTGGATGCTGCGATATCCTTGCGTGAGTCCGGCTTCCAGCAACCCATTTTATTACTGGAAGGTTTCTTTTCTACACAAGAATTAGCCTTGTTTGAGCAGTATCAACTCAGTGCCGTCATCCATCACAGTGAACAACTAGCGATGATGTTAGATTCAAAACACCATGCATTGGATTTATTTCTAAAAATCAATACAGGCATGAATCGCTTAGGATTTGCACCGGAGCAATTCCCCGCTGTCATTAGCAAATTAAAAGAAAATATCAGCACAAACACTATTACATTGATGACACATTTTGCGTGTGCCGATCAACCTTCACAAAAAGAAAGTGTCACCCGACAGCTGCAATGTTTTGAAGTTACTACGAGAGGGCATAATTATTCACGTTCACTTGCAAATTCAGCGGCAATCATCCGTTATCCCAACACCTATGCTGACTGGGTACGCCCAGGGATCATGCTATATGGTGCTTCTCCGTTTGCTGATCAGAATGCATCAAGTCTCAATTTGCGGCCTGTGATGACCTTATCCAGTAAGATCATTGCAATACAGCATATAAAATGCGGTGATAGGGTAGGTTATCATGGCTTATTCCAAGCGGATCGCCCGATGCGTATCGGCATAGTTGCTTGCGGTTATGCTGATGGATATCCACGTCATGCAACAACGAACACACCAGTATTGGTGAATAATCAGCGCAGTCGATTACTCGGCCGAGTATCTATGGATATGCTAGCTATCGATTTAACCGATATTGAAAATACAGAACTCAATAGTTCAGTCATACTTTGGGGGAAAGATGTATCCGTTGATGAAGTCGCATACCATGCTGGCACGACTAGCTATGAGTTGCTTTGCGCACTCGCTCCACGGGTAGAAAAAATTGCATACTAGTAATGAAAAAAAGCCTACCCGTGTTGCATGTAACACTAAAATTTTACTCTACTTTTGCTTTACCACGTAAATCCTGTACGACTGTTGCAAATTCACGCTGCAATACACGCTGCTGTATATTCGGTTTAACTTCTTCAAACGGTGGAACTTCCATTGGCCGGGTGTCCATCAGTTGAATGACATGCCAGCCAAAAGATGTTTGTACAGGCTGATCCGTCAATCCACCTTTTGATAGCTTCACCAGTGCTTCAGAGAAAGGTCTGACATAAGCCGCCGGTGGACTCCAATTAAGCTCACCACCATTTTCTTTACTGCCGTCATCAATAGATTTCTCTGCAGCAATTTTGGCAAAATTACCGCCTTTCTTAAGGCTGGCAATAATATCCCGCGCAACACTTTCACTATCAACTAGAATATGACGTGCTTTGTATTCCTTATCACCCATCTGCACCTTCAGCATTTCGTATTCTTTACGTAATGTTTCATCACTAACCGCATTATGTTTTATATAATCCGCTTGAAAAGCTCTTACCAATACCGCTTGGCGAGCTATTTCGAGTTGTGCAATAACCTCAGGATCTTTATCTAGTTTCTTCTTAATCGCTTCTTGTGTAAGGATTTCTTCAGCAATTAAATTCTCACGCAGTGCTTTCCTCATTTCTGGTCCATCTTGCTGCCCTTGAGCCACACCGGCTTTTACCATTAATTCCAATCGTGACTGAGGAATCGCTACACCATTTACCTTAGCTACTACACCGGTTGACTGAGCTTGTGCTGGTAAAATCACCAGACCCAAAAAACCAACTATCATTGCTTGTGAAAATTTCGTCAAACGCATGGAATTTCCTTTTTTGTGATTTGGATAAAGTTTATTTCGCTAAAAATATTTTTTGCTGACAGAAAGTATACGCCTTAACTTGGCTGGCGTGTATTTTTGCATATTATCACTTACTTTGAAACATTGCTTGATATATCTGATTGTTATGCCGGCAGTACCTTTTTAAATGGCTTGACGGTGACTTTCTGATAAATACCCGAACTAACATAGGGATCAGCATCAGCCCACGCTTGTGCAGCCTGCAAAGAATCAAACTCAGCAACAATCAGACTGCCGGAAAAACCAGCCGTACCAGGATCCTGGCTGTCTATCGCTGGATAGGGTCCAGCCAGGATTAAACGCCCTTCCTCTTGCAGCGCTTGAATTCTTTTCAAATGCTCCGGACGAGCAGCCATTCTTTTCTCCAGGCTATCAGGAACATCTTCGCCATTAATTACATATAACATGATTAATCTTTGCTCGTCCTTTTGTCAGAAGAATCATCTTGCTTACTAACAACTAGCACTTGAGCATCATCCTTTAAATATTTCCCTAACATCATTACTTGCGCGACAATAAAAGCAAGCATCAATCCAGTAGCTCCAAATAATTTAAAAGTCACCCAGGTATCTACTGGGAAATTAAATGCAACATAAAGATTGATGCACCCCATTGATAGAAAAAAACCTATCCAACTCAAATTCAGTCTATTCCAAATGATTACCGGAACTGTTATCTGCTTCTCTAACATTGCTTGAATCAAATTTTTTCTAAAAATTTGATTGGATACCAGTAAAACAGTTGCAATAAACCAATACAGCACCGTAGGTTTCCATTTGATAAATGTTTCATCCTGAGATATTAAGGTAGCACCACCAAATAAAATGATAATGACTAAATTTAACCACATTATCTTTTCCACTTGGCGGTATCGTACCCAGAGCCAGCAAATTTGTACAATCGCTGCAGCAATTGCAACTGCAGTTGCAATAAAAATATCGTAAGCTTTAAAAGCGACGAAAAACAAAATTACTGGCAAAAGATCAAATAAAAATTTCATTGTTACAAAATACCTGGTATCAATACTTACATTCGCTATAAAACAATAGACACAGCAATCCTACGGTAAGACAGCAGGAAGCTTGGGTGTAAGATTGTTTTTCTCTTTTATCGCTTCACCTAATAACGCAAAACCAAGCAAGTTATCGGCATCATCCCGATAAAGGGCCTTTACTCCGTTTTCATCAGCTTCAACATGCCATTCACCCTTTACGCTAAAATCGGGAGGTGAAACCACTGTTGGACATGCCGGTGTCTTAATTACTACTGGCATTGCCGGATAGTGAACCTGTGTTGGAGTACCCGCAAGTGTTGCAGCTAAAGCCCGGCCAGCATGCATAATTGGCATCACGAAGGGAAGAACATGGCCATCAACCTCTGCGCAATCACCCAAAGCAAAGATATTCGGAAATTTTGTCTGTAAAAAACGATTGACTACAATGCCGCGATTGATTGGAATACTAGCAGCATCTGCAAGCTGGGTTCGAGGGCGCAACCCGATTGAAGAAAGCACTAAATCGGATTCGATTAACGCACTGCTGGTTAATGCTAAGCGAAATTTTTTTTCAACCTGATCAATTGCTTGAACTGTAGTGTTGAGGTGAAAAGTCACACCAACTGCTTGCAGTCTTTGTCTAATAAATACACCTGCTTCCGGGGGTAAAAGTCTTCCCAGAGGTTGGGGGCTAATATCAATAACTTCGACATGATATCCCGCAGACGCTAAATCATTTGCAAATTCGCAACCGATTAAACCCGCGCCGATGATACTTACTTTTCTGTTACCCTGTAAGGCATCACGAAAAATTCGATAGTCATCGACATCGTTAATAGTTAATACTTCCGCCACGCCATTACCCTGTAATGGCAGCCGCACTTGATCGGCGCCTAATGCTAGAACCAGTTGCGCATAAAAAATCTCTTCTCCGTTTGTCAGTGTTAATGTATTTCGGGATTGATCAATTGTGATAACGCGGCAATAAGGACGAATAGAAATTTTCAATTGCAATGCCATCTGTGTTGCGTCACTATTTATGAGCGATGCAGGAGTTTTTCCCAATGATAAAGCATTAGACAGCATTGGTTTAGAATAAAAACCGCCATGATCTGCAGACAACATCATAATCGGGATTTCTTTATCTAGTTTCCGTAGTTCACGAGCCACAGCATACCCAGCCAAGCCACTACCCACAATAACTACTTGATTATTCATTACTCATATCCTCATCACTTCAATGTATGTGCTATTTATCTTGCGCAAGGACAATTCGATTTGCGAAACCAACGCCTTATCAGCACATACCCACTTTAATTTTATCGCTTGGATTACTTGTTGTATGTTATTTATTCTATTTGGAATTAATGAAATAGGCATATTGATTCAGAAGGAACCACTGAGCAATGCATTCATTTGTAGTTAACGAAAAGACTGAACTAAGTAACGCTTATTCGAAAAAGATAAGAAGATATAGAGTGTCCAGCAAATTAATCTTCCAAAACATATTCATTGTATTCCTATCAGCAATAGAAATTGACGGTTCCGCAATATGCTGGAAGATTAATGTATATCCTCTTTATTTTGGTTATTTAGTTTCTGGAGTATCGGTGTTATTTACTAAACTGGTACGTCTCTGCAAATAGGCATCACGCATAAATTCATATTTATCAAGTGCTGCTTCATCCAGAGTTTTTTCGACCTCAAGAAATTGAGCACGAGCATTGATAGTTCTCGCGGTTGCAACAGGTAGACGTAAAGCCACTGAATTAAGATAATCAACATTTTTCATAAAAACTCCTGTTACGCCTTGTGTAACGGGATCCATAAAGAAGCTGTCGACAGCAATTCCGAAAGTATCGCGTAACGTACTGGGCCCCAAGAAAGGCAATACGATATATGGCCCGTTTCCGACGCCATAACGTCCTAGTGTTTGGCCGAAATCTTCATTACGTTTGTTAAGATTAACATCACTTGCTGCGCTGATATCGCTTGCGATATCAATCAAGCCAAATACACCAAACGTAGTATTAACCAATATCCGTGCACTACTAGCCAGCGCACTCTCATAATTTAATTGCAAAACAGAGTTGGTCAGTACAACCACATCATTAAGGTTTGAAAAAAAGTTACCTACTACTAATTCAAGTGGATCCGGCATAACTTTCTTATAGCCTTTGGCAACCGGCTCAAATACATGGTTATCGAACATTTCATTAAAATTAAAAACAGCGCGATTCATGGATTCCAGAGGATCATAAGGACCATTATTATTTTGTTTCTGGATATTAGTACCCGTTGAAGCGCAACCACTTAATAATAAACCACATATTAAAACAGCAATCAATTTTGAGCGGATAATGTTATTCATTTTTTATTTAACTCATTAAAAATTCGATGGATCTTGCCACATTTGCAAGATAGGTTCAATACATCTTACACATAATATTGTAGTTATTCCGTTTACGCTAATTACCATCATTAATGTTTTCCTCAAACACAATCAACTGAAATAACATTCCAACAAGAAAGTCATCGTGTTGAAAATAGTATCGATTATGCAATCAAGCCGTTTCCATTCCATTATGGCGCAATAATGCATCCAATTCGGGTTCACGACCACGAAATGCAATAAACGATTCAAGCGCTGAACGACTACCCCCCACAGCTAAAATTTCTTCCAAAAAATGCATGCCTGTAGCTTCGTTGATCACACCATTTGAGGCAGTTTCTTCAAACAAACTGTAGGCATCGGCTGAAAGTACTTCTGCCCACTTATAACTGTAATACCCAGCTGCATAACCTCCAGCAAAAATATGCGCAAAGCTACTAGGGAAGCGATTAAAGTCAGGGGGGATAATCACAGCGACCTCACTACGAATTTCATCGAGAAGCTGTAGTACAGTCTTATCACCATTCGGTTTAAAATCAAAATGCACATGCATGTCAAAAAGAGCAAATTCAATCTGACGCAGCATCTGCAATCCACTTTGAAAATTCTTAGCTTTTAGCATCTTATCAAATAATATTCTAGGTAATGGTTCTTTTGTATCAATATGCTGTGTCATGCTTATCAGTACTTCCCATTCCCAACAGAAATTTTCCATAAACTGGCTGGGCAACTCTACGGCATCCCATTCGACTCCGTTAATGCCGGAAACACCTAGATCTTCTACTTGTGTCAATAAATGGTGGAGTCCATGCCCAAATTCATGAAATAAAACAATTACCTCGCTGTGAGTAAATAAAGCGGGTCGAACCTGATGATTAATAGTGACCGGTGCTGAAAAATTGCAAGTTAAATATGCCACCGGTATTTGTATGCAGCTACTATTGTGATTGATATCGATTCGCCGCCTTGTAATCGCATCATCCATCCAGGCTCCTCCGCGTTTCGTAGGACGTGCATAGAGATCAAGGTAAAACTGGCCGATTAATTGACCGTTTGCATTATGTATATCAAAAAACTTTACATCGGGATGCCAGCATTGAATATTGCGTGAAGTAGTTGCGGCAGTAATACGAATACCATATAGCTTTTCCACTAATTTGAACATACCATTCAGCACCTTGTCTTCAGGAAAGTATTGCTTCACTTCCTGATCAGAAAAAGCGTAACGTTCTTGACGCAATTTCTCACTGACATACGACAAATCCCAAGCTTCTAGTTTTGTGATATTCAATTTTTCCACCGCAAGCTGTTGTAATGCACGTAAATCCTGTTCAGCGTATGGTTTGGCTCTGGCAGCTAATTTTCTAAGAAAATCCAAAATTTGTTGTGGAGAAGTCGCCATTTTTGTTGCCAGAGAAACTTCAGCATAATTCTTATAATCCAGTATCCTTGCTTCTTCCAAGCGTAATTCCAATATTTGGTTAATGAGTGGCATATTATCTTTATCCACTCCGGTGTGGGTATCGAATTCACTAGCGCGTGTGACATAAGCACGATACATCTTCTCACGAAGATCACGGTTATCAGCATATTGCATCACCGGGAGATACGATGGCATATGCAAAGTAAATTTCCAACCTGTTTTTGATTCTGTCTCGGCTAATTTTTTGGCTGTCTGAAGCACATCGGCCGGAATACCAGCGAGCGTTTCCTCATTTTCAACGAGTAATGAATAAGCATTTGTCGCATCCAATAAGTTGTCATTAAATTTAGAAGATAACTTCGATAGCTCTTCCTGGATTTGTAAAAATCGTTGTTTTTTGTCAGATGGTAATTCTGCTCCGCCGAGACGAAAATCCCGCAGTTCATTTTCAATAATTTTCTTTCGTGACGAATTCAAACGATTAAATTCCGCGCCTGCCTTCAATTGCCTAAATTTTTCATATAACACTAAATCTTGCGTCAATTCTGCATAAAACTGCGTAATTACCGGCAGATTTTCATTATAAATTTCTCTTAATTCAGGGCTATTCATGACGGCATTCAGATGAGAAATTTGCCCCCAGGCTCGCGACAAACGCTCATTAGCATCAACCATAGGCTGTACAAAAGTCTCCCAGGTAGGCATGCCATCATCAACGCGCACTTTTTCAATGACGGTGCGATTTTCTTTCAACAATGCCTCAATTGCGGGTTTAATATGCTCATTCTTAATTTCTGCAAAACGAGGTAGACCGGAAAAATCAAGTAAGGGGTTTGACATGGTGCTCCAAATTACAAATTAAAAACAATGCGATACTTATTACAAACTAATGAATTAATACTGAAGTGATTCAATGCTCATAAACAACATGACCATTCACTAAGGTATATTTGACCTTACCAGGTAACTCCATACCTAAAAAAGGAGTATTTTTGCCTTGACTAAGAATGGATGACGATGTCACTTTCCAATAATAATCAGGATCAAAAATACACATATCCGCAGCACTACCAATTGATAAATGCCCTGCATCAATCCCCAATATTTCGGCTGGACTTGATGTAATCTTTGCCAAAACTTTCAGCAAAGGCAATTGCATTTCCATGCCCCATTTCAATGTTAGTGGCAGTAATAACTCAACTCCGGTAGCGCCAGCCTCAGACTGACCGAATGGTAACAATTTAGCATCTTCGTCTACCGGAGTATGATCTGAGCAAATTGCATCAATAATTCCGTCTGCAAAACTCTTGCGCAACGCATTGCGGTCACTGGAGCTACGCAATGGAGGCATCAGATGGCAATTGGAATCAAAGAAGCCAATATCCATATCCGATAAATGCAGATGATTAATCGTCACGTCACAAGTAATCGCTAGCCCCTGTTGCTTGGCGGCACGAATCATTGCCAAACCTTCTGCACTTGAGATCCGGCAGATATGTACCTTAACACCTGTTTCTTTTGCCAACAGAATAATGCTCGATAACGCAACTGTTTCCGCACATACTGGCACTACAGGCAAACCAAGCCGGGTTGCCACTTCTCCATCATGTGCCACACCATCACTGGTTAAGCTGATTTCTTGAGGGCGCAACCACACACTAAAATCAAATGTTGAAGCATATCGCATGGCCTGTATTAACACCCGTAAGTTAGGTAGCAACCCATCCGGTTGGCCAAACACAACACACCCTGCATCGTTCAATTCTGCCATTTCTGTTAAACGCTCACCTTTCAATCCCTGCGTAAGTGCGCCAATAGGATAAACGTGAGCCAAATTAAGATTCTTGGCACGATGTTTCAACATTTCTACTAAGCCAGGTTCATCGAGAGGTGGATCCGTATCAGGGGGGCATGCAATACTCGTTACACCACCTGCAACAACAGCATTCATTTCTGATTCAAGTGTCGCCTTATACTCAAACCCAGGTTCGCGCAAGCGCACGGACAAATCAACCAAACCCGGACACACAATTAATGAATCCGCATCAATGACACGACTAGCCTGAAAATCATCAGGGGCTCTGCCTATTGCTACTATTTTACCTTTAGCAATAAAAATATCCTGAATAGCATCTATACCTTGCTTTGCATCAATTATCCGGCCATTTCTAATATGAATCTTCATATTGAAGGCCTCAAGCTTGATTGCCTGCAAGAATAGACATTACAGCCATACGCACGGCTATGCCAAAGGTAACTTGGGGTAAAATCACTGACTGCTTACCATCCGCAACAGCGGAATCAATTTCTACACCACGATTCATCGGTCCAGGATGCATAACGATTGCATTACGCCGTGCAAGCGACAATTTCTCAGAAGTAAGTCCATAATATTTGAAATACTCCTCTGCACTGGGTAAATTCGCGCCCTGCATACGTTCATTTTGTAACCGTAGCATCATCAGCACATCAATATTTTTCAGCCCCTTTGACATATCATGATATACGTGTACACCTAAGCGTTCTACCATCTTTGGCAGTAAAGTTTTGGGTGCAATTACACGCACTTCAGGCACACCTAAGGTAGTTAATGCATGTATCTGAGAACGTGCCACTCTGGAATGCAAAATGTCACCAATAATTGCAACACTTAAATTACGAAAATCTTTCTTGTAATGCCGAATCGTGAACATATCCAGCAAAGCTTGGGTTGGATGCGCGTGACTGCCATCCCCGGCATTTATTACATGAACATCCGAACGAACATGATTCGCGATTAAATGTGCAGCGCCACTTTGTGAATGCCGTACAACAAACATATCTGCATTCATCGCTGAAAGATTATCCACTGTATCCAATAATGTTTCACCTTTAGATTGTGCAGAAACTGCGATATTTAGATTGATGACATCCGCCGATAATCGCTTGGCTGCAATTTCAAAGGTTGTTCGTGTTCGCGTACTGGGTTCGAAAAAAAGGTTAAATATCGATTTCCCACGTAATAATGGAATTTTCTTAACATCGCGCTCGGTAACGCCAACGAAAGATTCGGCTGTATCTAATATATGTAACAATATAGATGCTGGTAATCCTTCCGTTGTCAGCAGATGCTGCAATATGCCATTTTCATCAAGCTGAGGATTTCTATTAATCATTCCGGAAGATTCTTATCATACAAATCCAAACTAAGTTTACCGCTTTTCTCGCGTTTCAGAACTAGTATTTTATCTGCCGGTAATGTAAGTTCTATACCGGTATACTGGGCAGTAATTGGTAATTCTCTACCGCCTCGATCAACCAAGGTAGCCAAACTAATTCTGGAAGGACGGCCATAATCAAATAATTCATTAATTGCTGCACGAATTGTGCGTCCAGTATTAAGCACATCATCGACTAAAATGATATGCGCCCCCTCTACTTCAAAAGGTATGGTCGACCGCTTAACTTCTGAATGCAAACCTATTTTTTCGAAATCATCGCGATAAAAAGAAACATCTAATGTACCGAGCGGTTGCGCGATCTCCAACTCTTGGTGCAAGCGTTCGGCTAACCATACACCGCCCGTATGAATTCCAATAAGTGCGACATTTTTGTCACAGTCATTTTTTATTTTCTTGGCAAGATCTTTGAATAGAATTTCAGCATCTGGTAATTGCATATTGTTCATCAAAAAATGATTGTAGTATTTGTTGAGCAGCTATCTGATCTAGCCAAACTTTTTGCTTCCTTCCGGTGATACCTAATTCACGTAACGTAGCGCTTGCTGTTTGACTGGTATAACGTTCATCTTTCAATATCACCCTGATGTTAAAACGTCCTACCAATCGTCGTGCAAAGCGTTCACTTAAGCGTGTTAGCTCGTGTGATGTTCCATCACTATGCAATGGCAATCCCACGACAAACAAAACAGGTTGCCACGTCTCAATTAATTGCGCAATTGCAGAAAAACATCGCTTCGTTATTTCGTTATCAATGGTAACAAGAGGTTGTGCTATACCTAACATGGTATTGCCAATAGCCACACCAATGCGTCTTTTACCGAAATCAAAGGCTAATACAGTACCTTGAGGAAGTGGTTCCTGAAGCTGATGCTTTAAGCGTGCATCAATGAAATTTTCCGTCATTCACAGTGGTATATCTATGCATGCCCGATTTCGTTGGAAAGATTGGCATCATTAATGCCGAGTAATTGCATGGCTGCGGGAAGCCTTTCTTCCAATGGCAAATCAAATATTACATCGGAAGATGCAGGCACCGTCAACCATGCATTCTGGGTTAATTCATGTTCGATTTGACCCGCTGCCCATCCCGCGTAACCAAGGGCAATTAACACTTGTTTTGGTCCATCAGTACTAGCGATAGCTCTTAATATATCTAACGATGTTGTTAAACCCACCTCCCGATTTACGGCGAGTGTTGATTGCCACTTACCCACAGGATGATGTAATACGAAACCACAATCCATTTGCACAGGTCCCCCAAAAAGTACTGGTGTAGTTTTGGTTAAAAAATCAGTTTGCGGAATATCTAACTGTTTTAATAGGCTGGCTAAAGTGAGATCAGTGGGTCGATTGATAACGATGCCAACAGCACCATGTTCGTTGTGTTCACAAATATATGTCAGTGTTTTAGAAAATATAGAATCTACTAATGTCGGCATAGCAATTAAGAAATGGTGTGTCAAATTAATATTTTTCATTGCCAACTTAATACCCTATTTGCTCATGACATTCTTGATTGGATTCCTAATTAAACATGTAATCAAACCCAATAAGCTGTTCGTGTCATAATTTTCGACCCTAGATTCATTGCAACCTTTACAGGCAGCGGCAGTTGTTCTGCGCCACCATATGACAATGCCATGGTTGCATGGTTAGCTTCGTCGCTCTTCATTTGTGCCACGATAGCTCGGCTCTTCTCATCCTTATTGGGCAAATGTTGGAGGTGACCAGCCAAATGGGCTTCAACTTGATGCTCTGTTTCAGCAAGGAATCCCAAGTTCCATTTATCACCTAATAATCCTGCTACAACGCCAATAACAAATGAACCGCCATACCACAGTGGATTAAGTAAGCTTTTGCGCCCACCAAGTTCAGCGATACGCCGTTCTGTCCAAGCTAAATGTTCTGTTTCTTCACGCGCAGCTTGCATAAGTACCTGTTGGACAGCTTCATTACGCGCTGTTAACCCTTGTCCTTGATATAAGGCTTGCGCACATACTTCACCCACATGGTTTACCCGCATTAATGCGCAGGATAACCGTTTCTCCATTTCAGTAAGTTCGGCTTCTGGCAATTCTTTACCTGGAACTGCTCTTGCAGTCTGCGCCGGTATTAACAAAGTGCGCAAACCGCTATCAAAACCAATGATAAGCTTATCAATATCAATCATAATTTTTAATCAGCGAAAAATTTTATTTATTATAGACTGATATTCAATTGCAAAACCAAACTTTCATAGTAGAGATTTAAAATTAATTGATTAAAAATCAAAAAATTTTCATTAAATTAACACAACAGTATGTTTCACTATAATTTCCAGCCCATTTGTCTCGCCAATAAGGTAACAGGATGTAATACCTCCGTGTTTATATTTTTCTTATATAAGTCACTCGCTATATGCATTGCGCAACCAATATTTGAGGTTGCTAAGTATTTGACCTTGCTTTCCGCTACAGCCACAATTTTATTATTTAATAGCATGTTTGCAATTTCTGGTTGGTCGATAAAGTAAGTTCCTGCAGCACCGCAGCATTGGTCATTATTCGCTAAAGGAATAACTTGTACTTTAGGAATGCGTGAAAGCAACTGATATGGGTAGGCTGCGCCGCGCAATACATTGCGTAAACTACAGGGATCATGCACCAGAACTTTTTGTGGTAGCGGCTTTATTTCTATGTCCTCCCAACCTTCTGCAGTAACAAGAAATTGATTAATATCTACGATCTTGTAATGGTTGCCGCTTATTTCTGACTCAAACAATTGCATACCACATCCTGAAGAAGTAGTAATTATCGTAGTTACACCCGATTCAGAAAAAGCTGTTTTATTTTTTTCCAGTAACACAGCAGCTTGTTTTAATTCACCACTGTGTTGAAATATTGCGCCACAGCACGTTTGATTGGATGGGATGTGCACGCTATATCCCAATAAATTCAGCACATAAATACTCGTGTTTAATGTTTCAACATCGGTTAGGCGTGCCACACAACCCAAAAATAATCCAACTTTACCACGCTCCACTCCTTTTGCAGAATAGATCTTTCCCCATCTACTACTTATACTCCTCCCGTCTGCAGTTTCCACAAAGGGGAATTTAACCAAAGGAAGTTGAACAATAATTTCCAATAATTTGTTTTTCTCTAATCGCGGAAGCTTCAATAGCAGTTGCAATAAGTTAGTTTTCTTAAGAAAGCTGAGGGGATGGCGCAATCGCTCTAGTCGATCAGGTTTTACTATCAATAGCTTCTTCAGCAAAAATTTAATAGCTGAATTCTGATTCAGTGCAAAAGATGTCGATTGATCAGCAATTAGAGCACGAGCGCCGTCAATTAAATGTCCAAATTCAACATTATTAGGACAAACCATCTCACAAGCGCGGCACGTTAAACATCGATCCATATGCTGAATAAATTTGTCATTCAAAGGAATGTGTTCACTAACAACCCCATTTATCAAAGCAATGCGGCCTCTAGGTGAGTCGGCTTCAGATTTCAGCAAGCGATAAGTCGGACAATGCGGCAAACACAAACCGCAAGAAACGCATTGATTTGACTTAGCAATAATATATTTTTTAGAAAATTCTGAAGACAATCTCTTAGTCCTGTTATTAAAAATTTTATTCAAGGTTTTTCTATTCGTATCCTACAAAATGTACCTATGCGCCATTTTTAGATCATTTTATCAATTTATCAGGTTGTTTCAGATAAAGACGGTATTTCTGCATTGTGTTTGTGCGAGCAGAGTAATGTGCCCTAGATTACCGCCAGTCGGATGTCGCGCAAAATTCGCATTGCTATAAACCAGCGTGATAGCATCTATCGATTGCACGAGTTGATTGAAATTAAAGATATTGATTCGGTTATGTTCGCCAAAGCGGTCATTGACGATTTTCTTAAAAACAGCATCAATCTTTATGGTCTTAATGTCAACAACGACTGCCGCTTGAATGAGGTGGGCTTGATGTATTTCAAGGCGATATACCGTGTAAGTTTCCTGAAAAAACGCTTTAAGGTTACCAATAACGATGTTTACTCAGAGCAGCTATTCATCCGCTTAATTCTGTTTCTGTTTCATAAGTGAAATAAAAATGAAATTAAGGGTTGCTTGGTAAGCGATCAATTACACCCATATGAAAGCTTAGTTTTCCTGAATTGCGTTCTTTGAAATATT